>JAGSHB010000065.1 GCA_023954815.1 Myxococcales bacterium
CGGTCAGCGCGTCGCCGGCAGCCGCAGGAGTTCCCCGAGATGGGCAGTCGCGTCCTGATAGCGGAAACGCCTTGATTTGTTGGTTGATCAGCGCGAGTGTTGCGGTACCGAGGAGCCACTTTGGCTATGCATTACCCTTCAAAGCCCGACATCGACGGTCACGGAAACTCAGCCTCGCTGCCTGAACGGAGCTTCTCAGGGCTCATGTTTCTTATCCTCTGTGACCCTGCCGTTCGTCTCGGAGCATCCGACGCGACTCGGTGCGCCCCGTGAGGATTCAGCACCCGTGATTGTCCACACCCACATCCGCCCCCTCGACTCCGACGACCTGGACGCCTGGGACACGCTGCAGCGTGCCGAGCTGCCGGCTCCGCTGCCCCGAAGCGATCTGATGGATACGCTCGAGGATCGACCGCCCCGGGCCATCGGCCTGTTCGAAGAGGACGGGCTGGTGTCTGTGGCACTCGGTCGGTTGGCGGAGGACGAGCTGCTTGTCGTTCAAGTGATGACCCGCCGAGACCAGCGTCGTCGCGGCCTGGGTCGCGCGGTCCTGCGGGACGCCATCGCCCGTGCGAAGGGCCGGGGAGCGACCGGAGTCACCCTGGACGTGCCACGCCGCAATGACGCTGCCCGGGCCCTGGGCGCCTCCCTCGGCTTCGTCGCTGACCGCGGTTGGCATGGGAGCTCCCTGCGCCAAGGAGGCGTGACACGGATGCGACTGAACCTACGTGCAACGCCAGACGCGTAAGGGGGCCGCCTCACCCTTGCTGGCCGCATCCCGACCTCCAGCAGTCTTGACGGTCGCGACAACCCGTGGCGCGTAGCGTCGGATCTCAAGCGGCCCATCGTGCATCTGCACTCGGTAGTTCGGGGTTTCCAGTTTGGGTGAAACATGGGCGCGCGGGTCTGTGATTGCACAGGCACCCGCGATGGCTATCAGCAAGTTCTACAGGGGAAATCGACCGCTCTTTGTCCCTGCGGACCCGGAGCGCGACTTGGAAAGAAGCGGCTGAGTTGATGCATTGAGTCGGGTCAGGCTGTGTCTCCATGGCGTGATTCGTGACGCACAATCTGCGCTGCAGGCGTCTGGGTCGTTTCTAGAGAAAAGCGAGGATAAATTCGCCCAAACGGTGCGATACCCTCTAGGGTTCGACCGAAACGACCTCAGGGTCTCGCGTCCCAGTTGACGCTCAGCGTCCCGCCGGTGGTTTGCGTGATCGACGTACTGCAGGGTCGGCCGGGATTTGGCACACGACCGGGTCGGCTGGGCGGCGCGCGTTTGGGCTTGCAGGGCAACAAGTGCGCTGCGGCGTAGCGGGTGAACTCCCCTGGCTCCTGCGACACCAGCCTCATCACCCAAAGTGCTCAGCGAAGAGCGCCAATAGCTGACGACAGGCGCCAGCGTCAGCGAGGACGTCTACGTGTTGGCCCAAGGCAGCGAGGCGCTGACAGCGTTCGAGACCGTCCGACTGTCCCGCTTCGAGGGTGACAGCTCTCTTGGCGCGGTCATCGAGCTCGGTTGTGAGCACCTCTTCCGCGAGCGCCCTGAGGCAGCTGTCGCGAAGCTCCGGTTCCGCAATGGCGAAGGCCATCTTTGCGGCGGCATCCCAACGACGTGAGTCCGGGCAGCCGTCGGGCTCAGCCTCGAGGCTGGTCTCGATGTCAAAGCTCTCTTGCTGCCTAGTGGAGAGTGCCTCATGGACAGCCGCTGTCGCGGGCAACACGTCGTCGGTGAGCTGTTCTTCCAAGGCGCCAACGGCGGAACACGCGGACAGTGTAAGGCTCTGCAATGCGGTTAGGTCTTCGAGCGTGGACACGTCAGCCAGACCGGTACAGCCCGTCAGGTCGAGACGCTGTAGTGCGGTAAGCCCATGGAGGCTAGACAAGTCCGACAGCGCGTCACAACAGCTCAGGTCAAGGCTCTGCAGCTGCGTCATCCCCTGCAATGCGCTGAGATCGTTTAGGTCTACGCAGCCGCTGACGTCGAGATGAGTCAGCTCTGTCATCCCCTGCAGAAGCGTGAGACCGACAAGGTCGTCGCGATCCCGTAGGTCGAGGAGCTTCAGCCGCGTCAGCCTGCGCAATGGGGAGAGGTCCGACAGAGCGGTGCAGCCCCACAGGTGGAGGTGTGTCAGCGCTGTGAGCGCCTGTGACCCTGGAAACTCGGCGATTGCCCCGCAGTGCGTCAGGTTGAGGTGTCGCAGGCTCGCCAGTTCGTGCAGCCCTGAGAGGCTGCTCAGCGAGCCACAATAGCTGAGATCCAAGCCTTCAAGTGCGGTCATGCCGCTCAGCCCGGAGAGGTCGACGAGCTTGCTACAGTTGCTCAGGTCGAGTCGCCGGAGTTCGGTCAGCCCGCGTACCGTGGAGAGGTCGGCCAGTCCGGGGTGACGGGCCAGACCGAGCCGCCTCAGCGTCGTGAGTTTGCCGATCGCGGAGAGGTCTGTGTGGGCGCTGCAGTCGTTGAGCTCCAACCTCGTCAAAGCCGTCAGTTGCCGCAGTACTGAGAGGTGTGACAACCCGCTGCAGCCGCTCAAGTCCAATCTCGTCAAGGCTGTCAGCCGGGCAAGTCCGGAGAGATCGGCGAGAGCGACGCTCCAGCTGAGGTTGAGGCTCGTCAGGGCTGTGAGTGTGGCCAGTCCGGTGACGTTCGTCAGCGCCTCGCTCCACCTGAGGTCGAGGTACTTCAGGGCCGTCAGTCCGCGCAATGGCGAGAGGTCGGCGATGGCGCTGCAATAGCTAAGGTCCAGCCCCTGCAGCGCCGTCAACCCCGCTAGTCCAGCCAGATCTCCCAGCCCCTGTGGGTGTGTATCGGTGCCTGCTAGACTGAGGTAGGTGAAGTCACAGACCCGACTGACCGCCATGAGGTCACCGAGGCAAGTTACGGCTGGGTTGAAGAAGAAGAGACCCAGTTCAAAGCCGTCGACCTCGTTCGGCTGTCTTGGACCCATCGACAGCAGCAGTGGGCGCCGGTGTTCGGGCTGCCAGGAATCACCGACACGGACCGACAGCGCCCACGCCGCATCGCATGCCCTCATCGCATCGGAGATGGCTGCGACCTCGGTCTCCGCTAGCGAGAACTTGCGTGGCGTCTCTTCGGCCGTGCTCATCTGACAGTCCTCCGATGTGGGCGCAGTTCGAATCTCGGTTGGATTTTGCTGCTGCGAGATTTGGATGTTGACGACGTCTGGCGGACCAAGACGGGAAGACAATATTCAAATTTCGATCGTTTCGATGACCAAGCGCTCCAACTGCTTGCATTCGGCCACAGCCAGCCACTGCTCCGCGACCGGCGGCGTATTCACTTCGTAGATATACAGACGTTTCACGGAGCCGCCCGCGAGCTGCCGCCAGCCCGCGGGCGACACCGTGACATCCCAGAGCATCAAGCTCTCCACTGAGCCGGCAATTCGCGCCATCGCCTGTTCGTCCAATACGCCGTCGCCGAGCGTCAAATCGAGTTGGCTCCCCACGCATAGATCGAGAGCCTCACTGGCAAACCTCTCCGCAGAGAAGGAGACACTGCACTTGTTGGCGGCCGCGCTCCTCAGCAGTGGCCCAAGCGTCGCTGGCTTGGCTGCGAGTCGGTCAGGGAGGGAAATCTGCTTGACGCCGCCGGTATCCACCAACCTGTGTAGGACGGCCCCATCGAGGCCTGAACAATCGGAAAAGTTGAGGGTGGCGCGACTGCTATCCCTCAACTCAGCGGTCTGCGTCGCGTGTTTCAGACAGTTCATCGCAGCGCCGGAGATGCGGCGCGGATCGAGGTTGGTGCACCCGTCCAGATTCAGACTCCACGGCCGCCTGCTCCATGCTTGCTCCCAGAATGTGCCGACCAAGTTTTTGCAGTTACTCAGGTTTACGGTGATGTCGGAGTCGGGATCGAAGCAGTTCAAGATCGCAAACAGCCCGGCCACCTGCGTGTCGCGACAGCGCGCCGCATCCTTCGGGGTCACCCGGCGCTTGGGCCAGTCGAGCTCAAAGTTGAACCCCCGCATGGCTCTCGTGAGGCGGTCTTCGCGCCCCTCCGAATCAAACATCTGCGAGTCATCGTCTTCTTCCTCATCTGCCTCATCGCCATAGCGACCGAAGGACAACTTCATGTCCTCTGCGATGTGGGTTAGCTGCGGCTGCGCTACCTGCTGGTCGTACGAGACTGCAGGCGCCCGTAGCGTGAGGCGTGTGAGCTGGGATGACATGCAGTCGACGCGCCGGACGTGGTGGGGACCAAGCGTCCACGGGAAGGCCCTTGCGTACGAGGGAGACACGATCAGCTTCAGACGCCTCAGGGCTGGGAGGTTCAGCAGCGCATTGAACCAGGGTTCGACCTGGGCTGTGGCATCTGCCAACTCACGAAGCCGGTTGTCATGCGCTTTGCCGCGAGCCGCCTCACGCAACGACGCCAGCCATAGCTCAATCAGCTCCGACGTTTGTAGGCCGACTTCTAGATTTTCCACGCCGTGTAGTTGGCGGGCGTGGGGCAGGCCGTGGCGGTCGATGTGGACTTGCAGCGTGCAGCGTTGCGGCGCGCTGATTGCGAAGAACCGGCTGGTCCCATTGTACAGATTCACCAGATGGCGGGGGGCGCCGAGACAGTGCCGCATCCGAGCGCCTTCGCGCTTGAGCGCACCCGCGGTCTTGAGCGGCAACACCGTCCCCCCAAACAACGCGATCGCCTTGGGTCGCAGTGCTGGGTCTTGCGCGAGTAATCGGCGTTTGCCACGGCGGTTGAGACTGTGCTCCCAGCCGTGGCTGCGTCGATGCCGTAGGTGCGCCATCGATTTGATTCGCTCTCGCTTGCCCATAGCCCGGGCCCCTGCGGCGATGAGCGGCAGCACGCGGTTGACGAGCCGGCGGCGGTCGGGCCCCCGGAGGCGCGTGATTTCGCGAAGGAACTGGGCACCCAGAGACAGGTGAGATGAGGTGTGGGTCAGCGCGAGCACAGACTCGGCGCACAACCCCTCGGCGTGCCTCAACAGCTTGACGCGCTCTGCGACACCGATGCACGCCGCAAGTGCCGTGACTAGGCGTGAAAGTAGCCGCGGAGAGGCGCCCCGCAGGTCCAGCCTCCGCACCACTTTACTCACCCAGGGCGCATCGGACAGGCCGAGCCAGGCCGTCAGCTGCCGCTGCTTCGGGGTTCTAGCTCCGTGAGCTAGCAGCGCTGGCTCAATCGTTGCGAGGCGGCTCGCGCACAGTCTAGCGAGGTTGTCCTGCTCGCCTGCCTGTGACAGCAGCATGCCAGGTGATAGCGCGATGAGCCTCAGCCAAGGCAAGATATCCCACCTCTCACCGCAGAACGTGCGTAGAATTTTGTGATCATTGGTGGACAGCGCGCGCGCGTAGCGAAAGAGAGGTGAATAGCGCGATTCGCCAAGATCTTCGGCGCACAGGTCGAGTTTGAGGTTCCCATGACCATGCGCATCCCAGACGACCTTGCGCCCCACGCACAATCTGAGCCGTGGGGTCAAGCGGTGCCCCCCTTTGCTCAATCGCAGGGTGACGCGTGGGCCTCGCCAATCCGTATCCGTCACCTGCGCCGAGTCGCCTCGCTCTCCGTCGACTCTGCTCAGCCGCCAAGTGTTGCTGCCCGCCCGCATGACGAGCCCGTCTTCCCAGAACAAATCGCTGACTTGACCTGGACTGGACATAGCCATCCTCCTGCTCCGCGATCGCGGAACACGACGATTCGCCGCGCGAGTGACAGACACGCACAGGCGAGGCGCAATTGTGAGTTGGACGGCTGAGTCCGACTTGGTCAGCCGTTACGGCGTTCACGCTAGTGCGAGTTGGGCTCGACTTCAAGAAGAACAGTCGACGCGGGGCGAACGAACCGACTGTAATAACTGCAAATGATTAGAAAATGAAAACCGTCACCCCTCAAGTTCGGACATCGCGCACAGCGATGCCTAAGGCTGCAAAATGATGGGGAACAGGTGTTCAGTGTGGCAGTGATCGCAGATCGGACACTCGCTGTGGCGGAGCCTGCAACCGCCAGATACGCAATAGGTTGCATGGGACCGTCGAAACCAGGCACATGGCCGCTTGACACGACACCTAACTACCCAACTACTTTATTCGCGAAATTGATGGCTTTGACGACGAATTGGCCCGATCTCTCCCAGAGCTCACGGGGACCACAGCCTCGCCGCCGTTCACGGAGGCGGCGATGTCTAAGAAGAAGCGGTCCAGGACCTATCCAAAGTACAAGACCAAAGTACCGCGTGCGTAACTGGAGCGACTACGATCAGACGCTAGTCTCACGCGGTGACCTGACGATTTGGTTCAGCGAAGCCGCCATTGCTGGCTGGGAGCCGGAGCCATCGGGTAGCCGTGGCCGACCGTAGAGCTACTCGATGCTTGCTATCGAAACTGCACTCGCCTTGCGTCTGGTCTACGGCTTACCCGGGCGTCAACCAGAGGGCTTGCTGAGCTCGCTCATCAGACTCATGGGCCTTCAGTTGGGCACACCAGATCACACCACGCTCTCTAGGCACGCACGGACACCTCGGATCGAGCTGGCGCGCCCTTGCCGTTCCCGTCCCCTGCATCCCGTGGTGGATGCGACCGGCCTGAAGGTCTTCGGCCAAGGTGTGTGGGCTGCTGGAAGCATGGAGCGCGCCAACTCAACGCTACAAGTCCGGCTGGTCAAAGAGCTACGGCTGGCAAACATCAGCGACGTAGCCACGGCCAACGAGTGGCTACCAAGCTACATGGTCGATCACAATCGGCGTTTCGCTCGCGCGGCGCTTGATCCGAATGACGTCCACCGACCCCTGAGAAGTGAGGACGACCTCGACCGCATACTGACCTGGCGAGCGACCAGGAGGGTCGCAAAGAACCTGACGCTTAGATTCCTCCGCGTGCTCTATCTCCTCGACAAAACTGAGGCCGCCTATTCGGCGAAGGGGCATCGCATCGATGTCGACGGGCGTGAAGATGGCACCGTCGCATTCTAATTTCGGGGGCATCTGCCTGCAGCCACAGCCTTCGCCAAAGAGCACGCTACTCGGTAGGTCGATGTGGTGGACAACAAGCGGCTCGGAGCCGCTTTGAACTGGGCCAAACAACTGCAGAAGGAATCCGTGGATCAGCGCAGCGCCGAGCCACAGACCACCAAACCTCAGTCGCGGCTGCTGGCCGCCGGGACGCCGAGCCGCGTTGAGGTCCCGCAACCCGTCCAGGCAACAGGATGAAGCGCCACCTTCAGACGCATCCGGCGGCAATGCAGGTCAGCGGAGATCTGTGGACAGTTCTGCGACCTGACCACTAGGGAAAGCACGACCTATAACCAGCCCTACGGCCTGACCACAGGAGGCGGACGGACGGGCCGCCCACACCATCACGACCGCCAACCGGCAATCACATGAGTCAAAACGAGACGTTTCTATCTGGGAGAAAAGCCGACATTTGTACTTTGGAGCGACATGAAGGGGCATACGCATCCCAAATGGGTCCTCGGTGCGACAACAACCACGCTGCTCAGCCAACAAATCGATACATTTCCGCCGTCGGGACGCAACTGTCCGTCTCGGCGAGCTACCGGGAGCCGCCGACTACGCGCTGACTGGCCAGCGCTCGTCTTCCTCATACCCAGGGTCTGGCTCGTCCCACGGATCGACCGGGTCGGCTGAGCGCCGCGAATGCATCCTACCGAACTGTCGAGTCGCGAAGCCAGGCGTGTGGTCGACTCCGCGGGCGAAAATCGCCCCTTGGCTCTAACAGTAGAACTCGGCCACATTGATCGACAGCAGGACATTCGAGTGTAGACCGCGGGCCATCGTTGAGACGCCATACACGCCATGTTAACATGACGACCGGGTCAGTCAGCGCCACCTCCGGTTGGTAGACCCGCGAGCAAGCACACGACGATCGGCTGCGAGACGTCGGCGTTATCGAAGGGAGAGCGCCGCGCATGTTCGACGTCCCAGCGCTCCAGGTCGCGGTCTATCCCTTGGGGCTGCTCTATCTCTTATTGCACGCCGGGCCTCTCTTTCGGCATCGCTATGAGCCATCCATCCGTGGTGGTACCGACTGGCGCTTCTTTGCGAGCGAGATCGTGGTGTTCACTAGCTATGTCCTCTTCGCACCGGCAATCGTCGACCACACAATCGGCAAGATCGCATTGGTGACACACCTCACGTTGCACGTCTCGTTCACGATTTTGGACTACATCGCACACGACTTCCTCCTCAACACTGCCCTCACCCCAAGAGCGCACTCATTGCTCATGTGGGCCGCCAAAGAGGGGGGGCTCGCGCTCGATACGGCGACGCACGCCATCGCGGTGACCCTGTTGGTGCTTGCCCTCCCACTCGTGGTCACCGTGGGTTTGATGCCCCTCTCGATTGCTGCCTTCTTCTTCATCAGCAGTGGCTACATGCGACGATTTGGCCCGAGTTCAAGGGCTGATATGACAGTGAATTTGTAGCTCACAGTGGACGCTCTTCAGGTTCTCAGTTTTAGGTGGCGCAAGACCCTCGTCCGCTTTGCTCTATCATCTGGGTCGGCTCCGTCGTCGGCCATCAATAGCAGGATAACGAAACATGCGATTTACATTCGAGCCCGCCCCCCCGGCTGGGAAACTGACACGCGAAGAGACCAAAGCGGCCTATGAGCGCCACCTCCTTTCTAAAGGCGCCTACGCCGGCGGAGATTGGGAGAAGATGGGCCATATCTACGCAGAAGACGCTACGTATCACGACGCATTCTATGGGTGGATGCACGGTCGCGAGCAGATCACCCGCTGGCTCCATGAATCGATGAAGGGGCTCGAGGAGTGGAGCTACCCGGTTCAATGGGTGGCGATCGATGAAGGTCGCGTCGTGGTTCACTGGCTGAACCGACTGCCTGGAAAGCGACCCGACGGCAGCTACTATGAGTTTCCAGGTGTGTCGTGCATCACGTTCAACGACGAGAGTTTGGTCGTGCGGCAGGTCGATATCTATGATTGCATCGAGACTTTGGAGACCGTATTTGAAGCCAAGCTCGGCCCGTTCGGCCGGGGGATGCGGCGATTCGTGAGCTGGCTCGGACCTATCATGACGGAGTGGACCCGGGCGTTTTATCGTTTGTTTGAGAAGAAACGGTAGGACAATTGGCGTCAGTCAGAGTCGACCTGTCACGCCCCCAACCGCGGCGGCGGCGAGAGGCGCCGTGCACGAACACTAGCCTCCTGTTCGCTTCATATACGGCGATTTCGCTAGAATCGAACGTCGGACACCCCAGCGAGCCAACGGCACAAAGAAACGCCGCCAGCCCAGCAAAGTGCGCACGTCCGCGCAGATATCGTCGAGTGTGTGCCGCTGGTATTGCAGCAGGCGTTGTGACTCCTCAGTGTCGTGCCAATCGGACGGATAGTCGGTCGTGGTGAACGCCTCCGCTGGCAATCCGCCGACCCCAAGGGCTTCGAGCATCCGAGTCAGGAATCCGCCATAGGTCGTGCGGCACGATTCGCCGCCAGCGAGCGGCAGCACCAATTGTCGACCCCATACCTCTTCGGTTTCTAGGCAGTTTGCAATCGCGAAGGCCGCGTCTGCCGCGTGCAATACCTCCATCCGAACGTCCACTGGAAACTCGAACATCAAGGGGTGCGAGTTTGCCAACGCAATGTCGATTACGGCGCTGAATCGAACGATCACATAGTCCAAATCGCAGGCGGCCACTCGCGCTTCCCCCTTGATTTTATCGGCTGAATAGTGATTGACGGCCACGTGTGGGTCATCGACACGCCGTGGGGGCTGCAGGTGGCGTGTCGCGCCGTAGACTTCACCGGAGGAGGCGTGGACTAGGCGCGGCGCGACGTCCTGGGCTAGGCAGGCATCGATGACATGCTGCGTGCCTTCCACGTTCACAGCAAAGCTGAGCGTGGGATTTTCCTCCGCCATGGGAGGCAGCAGGCAAGCGAGATGAATGATTGCGTCCTGACCATGCACCGCCGCAGCCACGTCCTGCGCATCGGTGAGGTTTCCCCAACAGACCCTCACTCCATCGAAACGCTTCGCAGTCTTGCGATTCTTGGCGTTGTCGAGTTCGAATACACTCACTTCATGCCCGCGCGCGACAAGTTCCCGTACAATCCAACGCCCAACGCTGCCAAAGCCACCGGTGACCAGAACTTTTAGCATGAAGACCTCGCTGCAATATTCGGCAGTTGGCGTAACGGGCGCACCGGGTGTAGGACACATGAAGTCACTTTCGCCGTGAGCCACCCTGCCCTGTTGCCAGAATCCTCGTCATCGGACGTTGAGACCGTCCCAGCACCGACAGAAGCTGCCCACTTGAAACACTATTTATCCTGAAATTCAAGGCTTTCTCGACTTCTTGGCACACCCGTCCAACAGCGCGACCTCCGTCGCGACTACACCACCAGCTCCTGGCTCCAGGCTTCTTCGTCCACCAGCTCATCCACGCAGTTCCACTCATCCAGCGGTTCGCTGGCGCGGTCACTGCGCGACAGCGGGACTCCTTCTCGCACCGCCGTGTGCCGACCGGCTCCATTCTGGCCTGGGCCGGTCGCGGACACGCGGCAAGCAGGGGCGTCCTGCGTCGGGGAGTCAGCTCTCCGCTCGAGGTGCTCGCTCCAGGAAGAAGGTGCGTATCTGCCCTTTCCCTTGACGTTGATCATGCCGCGCTCTTCGAGCCAAAGCTCATCGCCAGGCAGCTTCGCGACGGTCTCGGAGACGTGCACCCGCCCCGGTTCGCCGTGGCTTTCCATACGCGCCACGGTGTCGACCGTGTCGCCCCAGAGGTCATACGCGAACTTGCGCTTGCCGATCACACCAGCGACGACCGGCCTGGTGTGGATCCCGGTCCGCATCTGCAATTTTGCGCCGCTCTGGTCACGCAGCTCGTCCAGCACGTCGACCATGTCCAGCGAAAACCGGGCCAGCGCAACGACGTGCCCTTCGCTGGCGACGGGGAGTCCGCCGGCGACCCATAGAGCTCGCCGAGACGGACAGTTGCGTCCTGATGGCGGAAATGCGTCGATTTGTTGGCTGATCAGCGTGATTGTTGCCGCACGTCTCCTTGTCTCTCAAATCTGAACCAATAGGGCTGCTACAATCGCAGCAATTGAAGGTTCCGGGTGAGGCCGAATGTTTCCTGAGGCCATGAGCTGGTGGGATGGACTGGCCCCACCGGACGGGGCAGTTCCGGGCGGACTTCGAGGTGGATAGGAAAAGACAAGAGGGCTCCGTGAGGGCGCTCGCTGAGTCCGGGACCAGCTGGGCGGAGCTGTGTCCCCCGCCGGACGTGCTCAAGGAGCGATCGCGCGCGTTATGGTACCGTTAACCATCAACTTTGTGTGGGGCGTGCCATGCGCCCCTGACCGATGCTCACCTCGAACTCCCATAGCGCATGAGCCCATTCACGTCTGATTTTTCGCAGCCGCAGCAACGTCCACGTCGCGCACGCGTGACGGTCGTCGGCGCGGGACCGGCAGGGATGACATCGGCCTTGTTGTTGGCGGAAGCCGGACACGCTGTGACGCTCGTGGAGGCATCGGACCGAATCGGCGGGCTCTGGGCGTCACGTTTGGACACCGACGGCTACTTTCGAGGCGACAACTCGTGCAAGGTCTTTCAGGCCAGCTACCACACCGCGCCAGCGATGTTCGAGCGCCTTGGCACGCGCTGGCAAGATCACTTTGTGCCGCGATTCGACCTGACGACCGATTGGCTACGACCCTTTGTGCGAGATTGCCAGCCGCGCGATCTCGTGATGCTGAGCGCTGCTTTCTTGAAGTGGCGTTTGGGCGGCGGGGGGCATCACGAGGAGTCCGTCGAGCAGTATCTCGAACGCCGGGACATCAGCCCCGGCTGTCGCGCGTGGATGCGAGCGACGGCGCTCGGTGGCATCGCCGGCACGCTGCGAATGACGATGTGGGAGTTCTTTCACCGGCTCGGAGCGAATGTTGGCAGCGTGATCTGGACAGAACGAGGGCCACTGTACTGGAATGCGCAGCCGCCGTCGTGTGACAACGGATTTCTGAACTACTGGGCCACCGCGTTGCAGGCTAGCGGCGTCGAGCTCAAACTTGGCACACGTGTGGATGCGCTCGATGAGGATGGTGTGACACTCGCATGTGGCCGGCTGATGGCCGATGCAGTCTTTGTCGCCGTCCCTCCGCCTGCGCTGGGGGCCATCCTCGCTCAGAGCTCCCCAGACATCGCGACAGGTCTGGGCCTATTCGAAACCAGCTACCTGCGCCGCTCCCGCTACGAGCATCTCGGGATTACCTGGTTCTTCGACCGTCCACTTCCCAACGGGCTACCCCTGGGTGGGCATTGTGTGCGCGACGGATGGCATCCCATCCTTGTGGAGCACCCCCAATACCGCCCTTACCTTCGCCCCCCTGCCATCACCACTGTGGTGTCATCGGTGGCCGTCGACACGGACTTTCGCCATCCCCGTCTGGGCAGTCTCGCCTCGGCGCACGAACCGACTGAGCTTGCCCAAATTCTCTGGGCGGACGAGCAGCGCGCTGACCCAACGCTCCCCGACCCAATCGATGTCGAGGTCTATGGGCTCAGCAGCGCGACCCAGATTGTCGCTGATGGCCCCCTTCGGTTGCGGCATCCCAGTCGCCCCATCTTCGTCGCCACGAACCTGCACGGTCGCGCGCCCTACTTCACAGCCAGCCTGGAGTCGGCCATACAGGCTGGCGCGTTGGCTGCTGCCGCCTACGACCCCAGCGTTGCCACGTTACCGATGGGCGATACAGGCGCATCCCCTTGGCACCTGCAGCCCCCTCAAGTCGGTCAGCCGGAGATGTCATGCGCACCCTCGAGCTGACATCGAAACTGCAAGTACCGCCCGATGAGGCGTGGGCGTTTTTCTTGGATGTCGAGGCGTGGCCGTCGTGGGGCCGGCTGGTGCTGCGTGCTGAGGGCGATTTCCGGCCCGGCGCACGCTGGAAGATGACCTTGGCGGGTCGCGGACGCCCCTTGCGCCCCTATTTGGTTTCGGTGGACCCACCGAGGAACATCGTGTTCGAGACCCGCCTCATCGGATGTCGAATCAGACATGCATTCACTTTCGCGGCGGCGCCTTCAGGATCGGTGTTACGACAGACGTTTGTCGCCTCAGGCCCGACGGAGCCGCTGCTCCGACCGTGGACGATGCCGGGGATGCGGCAATTCTCTGCTTTGGGCGATGATCTCGCACGGGCGCTTCAGACGGCGTCACCTCGAGAAGTGGCGTCGTGCGTCGTCAGGCAAATCACGACCGGACAGCGCGTCTCGTAGACCGACCCGTCTCTCGCACCCGAGGAGGTCTCTGCACAGTCGACCTCTGGGACCGGGGCGGCGATCGTAGGACATGCAAGCCCTCCGCCTGTCGCCACAAAACACTGCAGTCGAGCCTGAGCGCGGGTGTCGTCTCGATGGCAAGCAACGAGTGGCTCTGCGGTCGGCCGGCGCGCCGGAAGGCTCAGGCTGCCAAGCTGAGATCGCGTCTTCGTTGAACCAGACTGTGAGATCCCCGCGAGAGACCTGGGCCTGAACATACTGTCTCTAGTTCCGAATGCGGTAGTTGGTCTTGTATTTCGGGTGGATCTTGGAAAGTTCTCCTTGGACATCGCCGCCTCGTTGAGGGGCGGCGAGACAGAGCGAGGGGTTGGGCTGGGGCCAGTTGAGCTCAATATCGCACCAACGCCGTGCTTTGGCGCAGCGACGGAGTCCTATATTGAGGAGTTTGCGAGTCGATTTTTTGGACGACTGACGCATAAGCGCTTTAATCCCGAATGTCCTGGCGCTCATCGGCGGCATCGACCGACCGGTTCTAAAGCCTTCCGAGCAGCGTTTGAGGTTGTCGATCGAGTTGGTCGCAGAGCGAACTAGAGGCAGCACAATCATGATTCGTAGTGAACCCAGCCCACGCCTTGGCTTTGCATCCACCTACCAAAGTGGCGCTGTGTTGAACTGGATCGCCGCGCTTGCCGCCTTGGCGGTGGTTGGATGTGGCTCCAACGCCTCTGGCGGCGGCGGCTACGGCGGGTTCGTATTCCACGACGTAGCAAGTGCGCCATGCGATGATGCGAAAGTCGACGGCGCCGAGCAGCCTGATGGTGGAATTGAGTTAGATACGATTGGCGTGGATGCGGGCTCTGGAGGCAACGCCGACGTTTCGACAAAGGATGCGGTCGTTGTGGACGCGGACACGTTGGACACCGCCCAGCCAGCCAAGGACACCAGCGACGGCGGGGCGAACGCCGGAGATACGGGCGCGATGGACGTCCCTGCCGACGTTTCCACGCCAGACACGGGAAACACTTCCCTCACCTTCAAGAAAGTTTACTCCGAAGTCTTGCTAAAGTTCGGCTGCACGTCGTCCCTGTGCCACGGCGTAAAGTCAGGTGAGCTAGCCTATTTTGTAGACTCCAAGTCGGCATATGCTCTGATCGTCAACAAGGCATCCAAGGTCGAGTCCTGCCAATTTCTGCCCTTGGTGCTGCCGGGAAAACCGGAGACGAGCGTGCTTTACACGAAGATCAAGGCTGGAGTTACAACGTGCGGCAACAAGATGCCTGTCGGTAGCCAGGGGTTGCCTGAGTCAGCCGCCAAACTCGTCTATGACTGGATCGCGGCCGGCGCGCCCAAGTAGCTGACACGGCTCCACCGATGACCTGGCGTCACCTCACGCGTGAGTGTCGCGCAGGCCGCTATGTCTCGTCACCTAGAGCGTCAGGAGGTAGGCGACCAGGGCGTCGAGCTGCTTATCTGTGAGATGCGACGTCTTCCCCATCGTCTTGGCCGTTTTTTGCAGCACAATCTTCAGCGTCGCGGCGCTGCCGTCGTGGAGATACGGCGCAGTGTAAAACAAGCCCCGCAGCGAAGGCGTGTTGTAGACCACCTTGTTTGGCGAGTCGTTGCCCGCGAAAATTGATTGCACCTTCACTTCGACTGGTGTGGCCGTGCCCACGTCATGTTGTGCCGCGTCCGTTAGACCTGGGCCAGTGTGGCAATCGGTGCAAGACACCACAGGGTCGTAGAACAACTTCTTGCCTTCGAGCTGCTGCGCCGTAAGTCCCCCTGGCTTCAGGTTCGGGTTTCTCGGTGGAACTAGTCCGTGGACGGCAAAGGCTTCGAGTCCCGCGAGCTCCGCGGGCATCAGCCCAGTGCCACCCATTCGTGTCGTCGTAGCTTTGAAGCTATCCTGTAACGCGTACTTGCTGCCCATCCAATTGTAGGGCGCGGTGTCCTTGAGGCGTCCGGCCAGCGCGGGCGTCTGACGCGGCCCTTCGGCGACGAACCAGACACGTTTGTCTTCCATCCCGTCGAGGTGGCAAGTGGCGCAAGCGAAACGGTTTGACGCAGACAAACGACCATTCATCGCGTTGTGAAACACGCGTCGCCCCAGCGCCATCTTCGCTGATAGCGGGTCCTTGGCGTAGGCGACCTGTTTGCTGTGCTTGAGGAAGAGAGGAGCGATTTTGGGCATGGCGCTGCCCTGCGTCAGCGGGTCGTTGAAAGCGAGCAATGGGCTGAGATCGATCGCGCTCACCGTAAAATCCGTCGCGTTTTGGACCCACGCTGTCTTTCCATCCGGGGAGACCACCACCGATTTGGGACCCATTCCGACCGCAATATCTGCGATGGGCCACCGCATGGGATCTGCCGCAGCCGTATTGATTACGAGCACATTGTTGGTACCCGAAGCCGCGATGAACGCCATCGTCATGGTGGGGTGATGAACGATGCCCGACGGCTGATCGAAACGAGCGAGAAAACTACGTTTCGTCTTTGGATCAATGACTACGGGGGTCGGTGTCGTAGTGTTGACGATGGTGAGCGCTGGGCTAAGTGCAGAGACCGATACTTCATACGGTCGAACGGGCGCCGAGATGCATGGCGGTGGTGGGTTAGGGCCTGGTGGCGTCACCATGACGGTCTTGCACGTCGAACCGTAGCCGCCGCTCGAGCAAACGGTCACCTTCTTGGGCTTGGGCTTCTTCACCTTCGGCTTGACGCCTGCAGACGCGAGCACATCTTCAGCGGTGCCTCCATTCACGAGGACGTGAGGCATCAGCATGACGCCTGTCTCTGGGTGCAACGCGATGCTCAGGTTGCGGTTCGGCGCGCGTTTGGCCACCAGCACGATTCCACGGCAGACTTTGACAGGGTTGGATACGCGCAGGGACGTGAACAGGGCCGGGACGATGGCGGGAATGAGCACGTTGCCAGCTTGCATGAGCTTCACGTCGATGGCGCTGATCAAGCCCGATCCGTGAGTCACAGCAGCCTTCCCGGAGGTGCCGACCGCGACGCTGCGTGGGAGTGGTTTCACATTTGCTCGCGCGATGACCGTGCCCGATGTGGTGTCCACGCCAACTACGGCAGCGTCGCCAAAGAGCGTCACCAACAGCATCTTGCCGCCCGGCACTAGAGCCAGCCCCATGGGCTCAAAGCCGACCGGCCATTTCGCCGCGCCCGCTAGCGTCGTGGCTCCCGGCTTTAGCATCAACACAAGGTCGTCATCGCGCACGCTGACCCAGACACGGCCGGTTGGCCCCACGAGTACATTCTCCGGTCGCCCCCCCACCTTGAGTGTGTGGGTGATCGCGAGCGTGAGGCGGTCCATCAGAACGAGCGCGCCGTTGTCTCGGTCCACGACATAGAGCCACTTGCCCCCTACCGCCATGGTGCTGCTGGTGTAGGAGGCGTGTTGTGGCGTCTGAGTGAGGCCACGAGGTGCGCGCGGCTTATCTGTCACGACGGTCGTGGGCACCTTGTCGAAGTCAGGAGACACCGTGATCTTCTCCTTACAATCTTTCGGGCAGTTCTCCAGGCTCTCGCCTTCGTCGCAGAAGCCGTCGCCACAGACGATGGCGAGGTCCGTGCACCCGCCGTTCTTACACTCCTGCAAGTTACCGTTGCAGGCGTGCGTTTTCTTCTTGGACGTTCCTGTAGCGTTGCACTTCATGACATTCAGACCGTCACAAAATACCTCGTGACCGATACATACGGACTTCTTGCACGTCACGTTGCCGGCGGTGTCGTCGCACGCCATGTCCTTGCTGCAGGGTGTCTGGGTCCAGCCGCTGAAGTCGTCCTTACAGGTCGCGATGGAGCCGCCCGCGCACTGCTTCGCGCCGGCGGTGCAATGCGCGGGCGTACATTTACCGGCGAGACATGCCCGCGCCTCGCCTGCTTTGCCAGCGATCGTACAGTCGTCGACGACCTGTTGGCTCAGACCGTCTGCGCTGCAGACGACAGCCTTGCCGTCCTTGCAGCTGGCGGTACCGCCGACGCAAACGTGGGGGACGCAGGTCGGTGTTCCTGCGCCGCCATCGACCGCCTTCACGACGCACGTCTCTGTCACGGCACAAACCTTCTTGAACCATTCCGCGTCACTCGTACAGCTCACGACCGCGTTACCGACACACGCGGTCTCGCCAATTGAGCATGTTTTGCCGACGCAGACGCCCCCGATACACTGGTCGTTGCCGGCGCAGACGTCCTGAACGATCGTTCGTGTAGCGCGTGCGCTGCAGCGGACGATATTTGCTCCGTCGCAGGCTGTCTTTCCAGGCATACAGATGACTTCAGCACATTCACCGTCTTCACACCGTTCGCCGGCGGGACAAGCGCTCGTCTGCCAAGTTCCGGCAGCGTCACAGGTGCTGAGCTCCGTTAGGCTTTGGCACGTGCGGGCGGCTGGCGTGCACGTCCCCGATGGGCCACCGCTGCCGCCTCCCGCACCTCCACCACCGAACGGGATCTGTTGCTGGGTGCCACCGCTCCCGGAGTTCCCGCAACTCGCTAGCATCAGCACAAGACCGAGGCGAACGAACCTCACCGCCATGCCCCTCAAACTCGCTGTACGGTGCATGAAAACCTCTGGTGGGTGTGGCGAGCAAACGACGTGGTGGCGCAATCGGCCAATCGTACACCAGTTAGGTCTGTTTTGTCTCGTCGCTTTCGGGAGCAGGATGGACGAGCGTTCAGCGCAGGCCGTGTCCGGCCGCGTGGGCATAGGAGCCGTCTTTTGACCAGCCGTGCAACACAGCGCCAACGGGTCCGGTCGACACAAGGCTGTGCGCCCCCGCGCTCACAGCAAGCCTCCAAACCGACCACCCAGTGTGCGGAATTACGCTGCCGACCGCCAAACTCTTGGCGTCGAGGGACACCGTAGCGCTCGTGGGTGACGTGACCGTCACGTAGTTGCTGGGATAGGTCGACGGCACCCAAAATCGCACCGCGCGTCCCAAGGACTTGACTGGCGTGAGGACGGCGAATGCGGGATCGCCTAGGCTCTTGCCGGTGAGCCCTGACGAGGCCATGAACTGACCGACCAACACCGGCTTTGTGGACTCGATGACCATGTCTGCGGATGCTAGCACCTCGAACCACTGCCCTGCTTGTAAATGACGCACAGGGGTCGCAGACGGGTGGAGCAATACGGTTGTTCCGTTGTGCGCGGCGACGATTCGCCAAACGCTTGGCTCGCCGCCCCGGGCCTGAAGCTGACCGGCGACGAACGAACGCCCCCAAGCGCTGATGGGCGGCAGCTGCGCCTCAAGGTGGTCGGCGCAGCACGTTTGGGCGCAGTCCCCTGCGATTATGCACGGCTTGTTTGTCCCAACGCAGATTTTGCCGCTCCCGGTAGGACTGGACAAACACGTATCCGTGTCCGGAGCGTGTGAGGCTTCTGCACCTGCAAAGACAGCAACCGGCTTGTTCGTGGTGATCAGCGAGCCCGTGAGGTCGTCGCCGACCTTGGCTGTCTCCAGGTTGAGCACTTGACCCTGCTGGAGACTAGTCGTGTGCAGCAATCCGGGCGTCAGTGACGGTATGGCACCACCAGCGAGGGTTGCTGCCGTGGTGGTGATTTCTACTTTGGTTGTGCCGGGGCGCGTCGCGACGACCGCCACGTAGGCACGCAGATTGGCGATGCTCTGCTTGCGTGTCAGCACACGGTATGACGTTCCCAGGCCATTTGCGGGCAACAACCTCGACGCATCAGCGGAAAAAGCGTTGACCTGCAGTGGGTTGTGCTGGAACGCCGCAATGGGCGCGGTCGCGTCGATGCGGAAAGCCACGCCCTGCTGCGATGTGCCGTCTAGACTCGCCGGCTGCAACTTCCAAGCAGGCGGGGGCAACACGACGCTTTTCGCGGCGCCGCCCGCCAGCGTCAGCTGCAGGGTCTTGGCGACCGGTATAGATGCGCTCGGGCCGTAGGTTATGGTCACCACAGACGGTTTGAGGCCGCTGTTGACGAGCGCAACACCGTACGGTGCGTTTTGCGCGTCGAACACTGTGCCCCCTGAGGTGATCTTGGCGTTGTCCAAATCGACCGCCCAGAACCGACAACCCAGGCTGGTGGGGTTACCGTCCTTGGCCGCGCAGACATCGACGCAGGCGCCCGCTGCGCAGACCGTAGCGCCCTGCTTGTTGGTGTCGCAGTCTTCGGCTAGTTGCCACCCCTGTCCGGATAGGGAACAGGTCATGGCCTTGTTGCCAACGCAACGATGTGCACCTGCTTTGCAGACCGCGCATTTGCCCCCGGCGCAGATCTGATGCGACGGGCAATTCTTCATCTTTTTGCCGGTTTTTCCGCCCGCATCACAGCTCCACACCGACGAGCTCGTGGTCAGCCCGACCGGTGGCGGCGGGCAGTACGACGTGCCAGCTCCACCACCGCTCTGGTTCTTTCCGCCGCATTCACAGCCGGTCTCGCCGCAGTTCAGCCCGGTCTCCGAGCAACGCTTCCCTACCGTCGCAGAGGTCCCGTCGACACCGCAAAGCAACGGTGTCGCGCCGACGCAGACCGCTAGGCCTGGCACGCAAGTCTTGCAGCTGTTCTTGTGGCAGACCTGATCTGGGCTGCAGGCTTTGATGGCCGACGCTGTGTTGCCTTTGGGGCCGCATGTCATGACCGCAGCAGCAGCGTTCTCACTGGCGGCGCGGCAGAAGACGCCGCTCGGCTCACAGAGCTTACAGGTTGCCTTCACGCAGACGGGCGTGGCTGCCGGGCAGCTAGACACGGCGTAGTCGCTGCCGTCGGCCTTGCATGTGGCGAGGGCACCATCCTTGCACATCGTGCTCCCTGGCACACACGTGACGCATTTTCCGCCACTGCAGAAAGTCGGCTTAACGCACTCCTTGACGGGCACTGCCCAGCCCCCGGAGCCATCGCATTGCAACACTGAGTCCGCGCCAGCAGCGTTTTTGCCGCAGAGCTTGGCCAATGGCTTGCACACCTTGCAGCCGCCATCGACGCAAGTGGCTGCCGTGGCTGGGCAATGATTGGGCGACCAAAGCTGTCCTCCGCCAGCGCAGACTTCGCGTACATTTGCGTTGCAGCGGTGAGCGCCGGGTGTGCAGGCCAGACATTTTCCCGCTTCGCAGGGTCCAGTTGCGCAAGCCTCGATGATCTTCGACGAAGCGCCGGTGGCGTCGCACTGCATCACGGCCTTGCTGTGGGAAACTCCAATAGGCGCATCTGCACAGAACACCATCTTGGGCGTGCACGCGAGGCACTTGCCGTCCACACATACGGGTGCGATGAGGTCGCATTTAGCGGGCAACCAGCCCCCCTTCCCGCAGAGTTCCCTTCCGGTCGAGCTGCATCGGCTCGCGCCAAGGCTGCAGGGTTCGCTATCGGTCTTAACCTCGTCGACGTCGTTATAGGTGTCAGCGTCTCCAGCGTGCAGAGTATCGCCGGACGCTGCATCGGTGAGGGGCGTCGCATCAGCGTCCGATGGACTCCTTGCCGCTGAGTCGGGTGTCAGCGCGTCGCTGCCGAAGGAGATTTGACCACCAGAGGACCCGAGTCCGCTGCCGGGGGTGTTTCGCGTGCAGCCGCCGAGCAGAGTGAAGCAGACGGAAGCGACTAGCGCGGCCCTCACGTGCCTCTGCATCGCACGCGTTCGCTCACGCCGCGCCGCCGGATCTATCGTCCATCTGGTCTGTGCAATACATCTTCGTCCGCTCATTTGGTCACCTTGCGCGATTACCGCGTGAAATGCCACGCGTCGCTTGTTGCAGCCGCTCGCCGGCGTTGGACCTGCGTTGGTGCAATATGGAGCTCAACTTGCCCCGGACCAACCCCTCGCCCCGTCTCGCCGCCCCCTCAAGGAGGTGACGATATTCAAGAACAAGCGCTCGAAAATCCATCCCAAGTAAAGGTGCCGTGAGCGAAACTGGAGGCAGCACGATCAGGCCCTGGTCTCGCGCGGTGACCTGACGATTTGGATCAGCGAAGCCGCCATTGCTGCCTGGAAGCCCGAGACGTCAGGTGCGCCTACTCGGCCTCAAAGCTACGCTGTGCTGGCCATCGAGACGGCCCTGGCTCTTCGGCTAGTCTACCGCCTGCCCTGGCGACAGACCGAGGGGTTGTTGGGCTCGCTCATCCGTCTCATGAGCCTGGAGATCCAGACGCAGCACCCCACCCTGTCACGCCGCGCCCGCACCTCCAGCATCAAGCTCCACCAGCGGGCTAGCGATATACCTGTCCATCTCGTTGTTGACGCAACCGGCCTGAAGGTCTTCGGCCAATGTGAGTGGGCTGCTTGGAAACACGGGGAAAAGAAGGCCGGCCCGGGCTGGCGCAAGTTGCACATCGGTGTGGATCAGGACGGCTTCATCGTCGCTGCCGAGTGAACCGATGCCGCTACGGCGGGGGCCGCCATGGTCCCCGATCTGCTGGGTCAACTCGCTGCGCCTGTCCAGCGCTTCAGTGCCGACCGCGCATACGATGACCGTCCGGTCCACACCCGTGTTCTCGCTGCTGGACCGGCCGCCAAGATCGTGATCTCACCTATCCGAACCGCCAAGGTTGCCGGTCCATCGGAACCGACGCTCACCCAGCGCGACGCGGCCATCGAGTCCATCGCTCAAGACGGCCGCAGGCAATGGAAGAAGACCGCTGGCTCCCACCCATCGGCGCGGGCGGAGAACTGCTTCTCCGGGTTCAAGAGAATCATCGGCCGAAAGTTACGTGCGAGATGCGCGGAGGCGCAGAACATAGCGGCGAAGGTCGCCGCTGGCGTGCCAGACCGGATGTCGGCGCCCGGCAGGCCGGAGTCGGTGGCGACGCCTGCTGCGTGATCTTGGGGCCAGGGCGAGAGCTGGTCGGGTCATCGAGTCATGCACCAACGCCTGCAGGTCTCACGCACTATTGGAATCGTACGTTGTCCACAGCAAGTGCTGAGCTATACGCCGTGTCAGCCACATCGCTAACGATGAACGTCAAGAAGACCGACTTTCCCAGTCCTCCGACGCCGTTCATGATCGCTGTATTCCAGCCGGACTTCTTCGCGACTTTGTCCCCCTGATCGGGCAAGCCGAAGGCCTTCGTGAGGGCGCCAGTCTTGCCAATCAGGTTCACGCTGGTGACGACGCCGCCGACGCCACCCTTTTCGCTCGACACGGTCGCAATGGCCACGTCGTCGTATTTGTCGCCCACGTACTCATCGAACTCTGATGACGCAAAGTTGTAGTCGAACAGTAGTTTGCCCTTGCCAGTGGGCACATCGATGGGTCCGCAGTAGACCACGGTCGCTTGCCCGGCGAGCGACCCAGTCTTGCCGATGGTTCCCTTGTTGGCCGTGGTCAAGCCCAGCATGGCCTTGCCAACTGTCGGCGAGATATTGTCTGTCGTGCCAACTACATCGGCATCACCAGCGGCGAAGCAGCCTGAAATCCCGGACTCGAAGCCAAGGTTGCCCGTGAAGTTACCCTTGATCTCCTGCCCCAACGTGAACGAGCTATCGACCTTCGCCATGGCGTTGCCTCCCAGGTCCTTGATGCCGTCCAGCTTGATCTTGTAGGCCCCCGGCAGGCTGAGATTGCTCGGAAAGAACACCAAGACGGTGTTCTTGTTAGTCGTCACCTGGGCCACGATAGACCCGGAGATTGTGATCTTGTCCGTGCCTTCTGGGTGAATCTTGAACGTCGTCGGCGTGATGGTCTTTGGGTCCAACAGGTCATCGACGATCACCACGATCGGCATACCGGGAGAGATCGTCGTCCCATTGGGCGGCAACAGCATCTTCAGGATCGGCGCTGTCTTGTCAGCCGGGTTGGCGGTTCCCGACAGCTTGCCAATCGACTGCCCGCAGAACTTGCACGTCACTCCACTTACCGCCGGGTCTGGCTGGTAGTTTGTATTCTTCGCGCCACCGCATGCCGGCCACTTCTTCGTCTTGTCCGTGCACAGCTCACAGGATGCGCCGGTGAATCCAGCCTCGCAAAGGCACGAGTTCTGCGATACGCAGCCGCCATGACCTTTGCAACTGAGGCCGCACTTGCCGTCGCCGCATTTCGGCCAGGTCTGCTTGGCGTCCGTGCACTGGTTGCAGTTCTCCCCAGTGAACCCCTTACTGCACTCGCACTTGTTCGTCGTGGTATCGCAGACCCCCTGGTTGTTACACGTCTTGCCAACGCATGGCGGCAGCGGCTGGTCGCAGGCAGGAAAGACCTTCTTCGCGTCCAAACAGATGTGGCACGCCTGCCCAGTGAACCCCTTGTTGCAGACACACTTGCCAGTCTTGCCGTCACACTTGCCCTTGCCACCACAATCCTGACCGGCGCACAGGTCCGCGACACAGGCCGGATAGCCGACGTAGTTCGGAGCGCAGGTATCGCACTTGGCGCCAGCGAATCCGGTCACGCAGGTACAAGCCCCACTCAGACAAGTGCCTTTGTCGCCGCATGGGTTTGGTTTGCAGGGATCGGCCACGCACTTGCCCGAATCGCAAGCCTCACCGCTCTTGCACGATCCGCAACTCTTGCCGCAGCCGTCATCGCCGCAAACCTTGCCATCGCACTTCGGCTGACAGCCGCATGAGGCCGTGATGTCCTTGCAGCAGGTCGTACCAGGCACGCAGGCGCTGTCACAACCGCAGCCGCCCGTGGCCTTTCCACCACATTTCGACTTGCAGGATAGCTCTGGTGGGAGCGACTGACAGTGCCCAAGGACACAGTGTTCTCCCGATTTGCATGTGCCACAGACGCTACCGCAACCGTCACCGCCACAGGTGTGATCACCACACGTAGGTTTGCAGGTCGTCGCGCATTTGCCATCTTGGCAGACCGGCACGTTCGGCGCGCAGATGCCGCACACCCCACCGCAACCGTCAGGGCCACAGCTCTTTCCGTCGCAAGTCGGCTTGCAAGCGCCGCACGTACCCGCCGTGCTGCACACGCCGGTTTTGCAGACAGGCACCGGCAGCTTCCCGTCAGCGCAATCCGGATCAGGGGCGCCGCAATTGCAGTCGCAGGTCTGTCCGTCCTTGTAAACACTCAGCTCGCACGTCCAACCCGACGGTGGGCCAGCCACACACTTACCGGCGTCGCAGAGTTGACCAGGCGAGCAACCCTTGATTGCGTACCCACTATGAGCGCAGTCAGGATCCTTGGCGCCACAGCCGCAATCGCAGAC
Organism: Myxococcales bacterium; assembly: GCA_023954815.1. Taxonomy (GTDB): domain Bacteria; phylum Myxococcota_A; class UBA9042; order UBA9042; family UBA9042; genus UBA9042. Next base: position 24,385 of record JAGSHB010000065.1, read on the forward strand.
GCCGTCGCCACCATATGCATTGATCGGACAGGTCCAAGCCGCCGGTACGCACCTAGCCAACGCGGAGCAGGTCTCTCCGGAAGCGCAGTCACCGCACGTCCCGCCGCAGCCATCGTCGCCGCAACTCTTGAGCGCGCACGAGGGGGTGCAGGTCGCGCTGCACTGTCCATCCACGCAGTGTTTCTTGTCGCCTGAGCAGGTACCGCATGTGCCACCGCACCCATCCGGACCACAGCTCAGTCCATCACAGGCGGGAGCGCATTTGCTTGCATCAGTACCACCCGCAGCATCCGTTGCGGCCGTGTCGGTGTGGGCGGAGGTGTCGGTGTGGGTGGAGGTGTCGGCGCTATCACTCGGCACGCACGACTTGCCCTTCAGCTCCGTTCCCGGTCCGCACAAATCCCCGGATTTCGCACACGACCCAGGTGTGCCGGGAGCCTTGCCTGGATCACACGCCACCACCGTTTCTCCGCACGCCACCAATGTGACCAACGCCGCGCCCAGCAGCGTGCCGCGGAGGAGGTGACCCCAGATACCTTGGCCGAGGCAGGAAGATGGTAGTTGAGCGGGCACGAATTCTCCTATGGCTTCGCGTGGCAGGTGGGTACGACCGTGTCGTCGCTAGCGGCTGCGGTCGCGCCATGCTGCAATACTGCGGGCTTGCACGTTTGGCCGCTGGGACAATCAGCCTGGCCGCCCACGCAGGGACGACCGCACACGCCGGCAGCACAGACCAACCCCAACTGGCAGTGAGCACCATCGGCGCACTTGGCCCCTTCTGGCGCACCACCGTGAGCTGTGCCGCATCGGGCGACGAGCCCCAGCTTGGCTGGATCGACGTACGCTAGGCACAGCTGCTGGCCGCACTCGGCGTGCTTGGCGCAGGACTTGCCAGTTGTCTTGGTCGTGTCGCAGACCCCTACAACTCCGACGGGTTTACCCGTTAGCGGCTGAACCCGCTCGAAGCCGGTGCAGGCCTGGCCACTGGGGCAATCCTTGTCCGCCATGCAGTGAATCCGACAGGTACCACCAACACACAAGCCCGAGGCGCACGCCGCGTTGACACCACATGGATGACCAGGCGCATAGCCGGCTGGGTTCGGCGGCGCACAGACGCCCCGCAAGGTGTTGCCAGCTGTGGGGTACGCGCCGACACACCAGGCCGGCGACTTGCAATCTCCCTGGCGCACACACCACGTCGCGTCGCAGACTGCCTTTCCGGTGGCACATGCGGCACTCCCCGGGCAGCCGACGGTGGGCCCTACTCCCTTGCAATCCGGATCCGGACTTCCGCAGCTGCAATCACAGGTCGAACTCTGGCCACCGGTGCCATACAGGTGCGGCGCGCAGCTCCACAACTCAGGCACGCAGGTGCCAAGATCGTTACACGGCTGTCCTTTGCCGCAAGTGCCACAGCTTCCACCGCAGCCATCAGGCCCGCAGGACTTGCCCGTGCATTGTGGCTTGCAGGTGGCCGTGCAGGTGCCGCCATCGCAATAAGGTTTACTCTTGTCGGAGCACCCGCCGCACAACCCGCCGCAACCATCCGGCCCGCACGTCTTGCCCTTGCAGTCTGGCGTGCACATGCACAGGCCAATGTCCGCACAGCAGTCGCCGCGCTTCTTACAGCCGGCGTCGCACCAGCAACCACCCTGGGTTTGGTAGCCGCAATGAGATGCACAGGACTTGCCGGCCTCCGCTACGCAGGTTCCGTTTCCGCAGACCAACGGGCTCTGGCAGCTTCCGCATGTGCCGCCACAGCCATCGGCTCCACAAGCCTTTCCCGCGCAGTCAGGCGTACACTTGGCCACGCAAACCCCTGCCGCACAGCCCGGAAGCTTGGGATCTTTGCACGTCCCGCACGAGCCTCCGCAACCATCGTCGCCGCACACCTTGCCAGTGCAGTTGGGCTTGCAGATGCCGCAGACGCCCGCCTTCTTGTCGCAGCCACCGGGCTTGCAGTCGATGACCGTATTTGTGGGTTTGTCGCAGTCGGGATCGTGACCACCACAAGCACAATTGCAGAGCAATCCGTCGTCATAGAAGAAGCTCGGGCAGCTCCATCCCTTCGGTAGCGCCGATACACACTTGCCCGCGTCACATTTCTGGTCGGCCGCACATCCCTTGAGGAGTTGGTCCCCCACCTTGCAGTCCGGGTCCGGCACGCCGCAACCGCAGTCGCACCCGTCCATAGCTGCGTAACTGTCAGCGCCACACGTCCAGGCCTTGGGCACGCAATGGCCATGTTCGCTGCAGGTATCCGTTGATGCGCACGCCTTGCCGCACGTGCCGCCACACCCGTCTGGCCCGCAGGTCTTGCCCACGCAACTGGGTACGCACCCCGCGAGGCAGGCGCCGTCTTTGCAGATCGGCTTGGCCGCGTCACCGCAGGTGCCACAAGACCCGCCGCATCCGTCATCGCCACAGACTTTGCTAGTACATGTGGGAAGGCAGGAGGGTGGAGCGTGGCATACGCCTTCGAAGTCACACACCTTGCCGTTCGGGCAAGAGCCGCACGAGCCTCCGCATCCATCGCTGCCACAGAGATGCTTTCCGCAGTTCGGCTTACACTCACCGATGGGGTCCGCGCCCGTGTCGGCCGAGCCCGCGTCCGTTGCGGCTGCGTCCGATTCCGGGCCCGCGTCGGTATGCGCCGTGTCGGTCGACGCGCTGGCGTCGGCGCTGGAGATCACGCAGCGCTTCGTGGCCTCATCCCAAACGGTACCGGCACCGCAAGCGGCGGGGCCGGTCGGCACGCAGAGGTCGCCAACCTGCACGGTCCCAGAAGCACAGCTCGTCGTTGACTGCCCGCAGCCACTCAATACGCCCACGACCGCGATCAAGCTCCACGCAAATCCGCGCGCGATTGCCGCAGGATGCAGCGCAACGAGTGGACCTCGGCGAGCCATCATGGGGCGTCTCCTGCCGATTGCCCGCCTTGATTGAGCGCACCCTCAGCGGTCGCTGCGGTCTTCGGCACCTTGCGATCAACAAGGACGACGCCGCCCGGCACCGACGGGGCGTGTTTCCCACCGGGCAGCACCGGCTCCATGGTAACCGTCCCGTCCGGGGCATCCCGCAGTAGCATCGGCTCCAGGTCACGCATCGCACGCGCGACCAGCGCCTTTGGCTCACGATCCGCCGCCTTACGAACGTGCGCCATCAGCGTCGGTGCCTTGTGGGCCCAAACGGCGAGGTTGTAGGCGGCTGCCAGGCGCACATTGGGGTGAATATCTTCCCGCAAAGCGCGCTGAACTGGCTGGAGAAACGGCCCCATCGGCTGGTAGCGCGCGGCCATCACTGCCGAGCGCCGAACCCATCCGTCACTGTCGAGAGCCATACGATTGACGATCTCGATGCGTCCAGCGCTGGTGTGCACGAAGCGCAGCGCAAAGACCGCGGTCATCCGAATCTGGTGGTAGGGGTGGTGGAGGAACGGCTTGATGAGCGGCAACACCTGCTCGCCGCCGATCGTGCCGAGGGCATCTAGCCATGCGTCGACTTGTCCACGGGTCGCGTCGTCGCTGAGCGCGGGGGCCTTCTTGCCCGAGCCGCCCGGCCCAACAGTCGGATCATCCTCGCCCAGGCCACCCATGCCTGGCTTCGTACCTGTACTGACAGGTTCCAGCGTCTTTGCCCCGGCCGCCATCGCCCTCGACCTGAAGGCGCCAAACGCAGGCTTCTTGTCGGTGACCGCGGTGTCGTCTTCCTTCAACAATGGGGCAGCCGCCGGGCCAAGGGTTGCGTTCGCCCGTGTGAGGAGCATCGCCGAGAGCTTCGCGGAGAGGTCAGCGTTCCGATCGGCTTGCATGCGCGCCTGCCCGGCCAACGCCCAAAGAGACGCCGTACCAAGTCGCGACCTACCGGCGCCACTGAGCTGCTGTTCGAGACTTTTGAGGATCTTGGGGCCTGGATGCGTCATGAATGTGGTCACGGTCGCCACGTCGGCCCTGGCTTCCGGGTCGACCTCGGGGTCGTCGATGAGCGAGCTCATTTCAGCCTTCGCGGCCGCCGTATTTGACGAGGCGAGCGCCTCCACAAGTGTCCGCCGCTCAATTCCGGGCTTGGGATGACGAACGAGTTCAGCCACTACCGCCGCACGCGCAGGGTTCTGCTGAATCAATGTCGCGATCTGTTGCATTGCGCTGCGACGCACACGGCTGTTGCGCTGACTGGCCGCTGAACTCGCCGCCTGCACCAGCGAGGCGACCGTTGCACCCTTCGTGACCACAATCTTGGGCCTAGGCGCCTGGATGCGCTTGGCGCCAAGCCCTCTTTCCAACATGTCCAAATCGACAGAAGCGGCCCAATCAGCCGACGCGACGCCGATGCGTTTGAGGGACGCGCGGACTCCGCCAACATAGCGCGCCTTCCCCGCGCCCATACTGAGATCGGCGTCCACGTTCAGATCGTAGGTGGCATGCGCCATGAAGCCACGCGCGAACACCATCCGAACCGTGCCGTCTGCATTCATTGGCGCGCGTGCGCCCTCCACGGAGCCCAGCTCGGAGACGCGCCACGTCTTGGTCAACTTGGCGCCATCGAGCACAAACGTCACGTCGCGGTCTCCGTCAGGGCCGGGCTCCACGAGCTGCCATCTCTTTGAGCCCACGTCGTCTTCTGTCCGTACGACTTGAAGTCCGCGCAGCAGCCCGGAGAGCAGACTCCGAGCGCCCGAGGGAGCCTTGGCACCGTGACGAAGCTCTGTGATGGCGCCGTCCTCGTCGAACTGCAGCGCGAAAGCTGCATCAAACCCCGCGCCTGGCTGCGACGCTGAGGTCCCCATCTGGCCGGCGAGCCGCGGGTCTGCTTTCACGAGGGGCTGAACAAGGCGTCCCACCAACCACCCAGCTTTGGGTCCGGCCGCAATCTCCAGTTCGGCAGCGATGGACATCTCGCCGGATGCCTGCCCGCGCGCCGTGGGAGCGCTCATGGTCATCCGGTAGGTCAACGCGTAGCGCCCTGCGAGCGGGCTCTTGTCCCGGCGTGTCGCGGCTGACCGTCGACTGGGAGAGAGGGCTGGCCCGTCGGCGGCGGCCGGAACAAGCGGGTCATCCGAGGACGCCCCACCGGAAGTCTCCGTGCGAGGAGCCATCATCAAGACCGCAATCAAAGCGACAACACCAGCGACGACAAGGCCACTAGCAATTCGCATGCGGTACTGGTGCATTAGTCCCCGCACAGCCCCTCGCACTTCTTGCCGCCAAACCACTTGCCGTGATTGTGGTCGGACATGTTTCCGTAGCTAGTCGCTGTTTTCTGATGGTCGAGCTTGGTGCTGAACAGCGGCACGTTGGACAACTCCCACTCAAAGAGCAGGCCCGTCCAGTTGAACAGCTGCAGTCGATAGCCGATTGAGAACGGCCCCAGCGCCAACTCCGCGAAGAGCGAGAAGCTGCCGCTGAACAGCTCCAGGTCGATACCAATGCGCTGTGACACCTGCAGCTTCCACATCGCGATATGACCTGGAACGTCCTTGACCTCCACTCCCCAACCGATGGGAAAGCCGAGCTTGACCACGTCCAGGAGCAGCTGAATTCCAGCCCAAAACTTGATCGCCTTGCTCTTGCCTTCGCCCTGGGCCAGGCCCAACCCACCACGCGCGTCGATGCCCAGGCCGATAGATGGTCGAATCGTAATCTTGGGCACGCCCTCGTCTCCCACGCCAACTAGCGGGTCGATGCAGATGTCGAGTGTCGGACCAAATTGCACAGCCAGCGGAACCGGACCAACCGTCTGTGTCTTGAGCACCGTGAGCTTGTCGATGAGCTCGCCGACCGGGGTTCCTTCCAGCGGCACGCAGCCAGGAGCGGCGCCGCCGACGGTCATATAGGCGCCACCGGTTAGCGACTTGAAGAGCTCCGACAGGTTGCCAGTGATGAGCGGCCCAGGGGTGCATTGCGCCTGCTCGCACACTTGGTTGTTCGTCATCTTCATCGCAGTGCACTCTCCAAAGAGCGACTTGGGCTTGCCCATTGCAAGCGGAATACCCGCTACGTAAGCCTTGAACTGATAGCCGGCACAAGCCTGACCCTTGGTTCGATCGATGTGGAACAGCCCCTGAAGGACCGGGAACGGCGGCACATACTTGCCGAACATGCGCATGCAGTAGGC
>JAGSHB010000229.1 GCA_023954815.1 Myxococcales bacterium
GTCGATGGCGCCGCTCCAGAGGGCCCATGCCGCTGATGCGCGCGACACCATCGTCTTGCCGGTCGAGGCGATGGCGCCGGCCCGAAAGAAGACCTGGAACATGGGGTGGAGCATCGACGACGCCACCTACCTGCACGCAATTCCGCGGGCGGCGCGGACGATTCGACTCTTTCCCGGGTTGCTCCAGGACGACCGGCGGTTCAAGGGCGTGGCCCGGCAGTTCCCGGCGATGAAGACCCGGACGCACAAGGAGGTGGTTCGTTTCCGTTCCTTTGAGGCGATGCCTGGCAAGACCCGTTGGGTGCCGCGAAAGGTCTGGGTCGATGTGGTCGGCGATTACGAGCAGTGGTGGCTGCAGGACGCGAAAGGGTTTGTGGCGGTCATCAGCATCCACAAAAAGAGCGGTCGCCACTATTTCTTCGGCATACGGGGGACGGAGGGGAACCCGCGGAAGGGCGCCAAGTACGTCGACGGAGACAACGTGGGCCTCGTGGCCAGTGGCAACGACCACTGCTACGGCTGTCATCCCACGGGGCTGCGTAAGATCCTGGTGCGAAAGGGCGATCCCGAGGTCAACCACGCGCTCTTGGCCAAGCTCAACCGCCGCATGTGGCACGCCATGGGATGGCGAAGTTCGGCAAGGCGGTCAAACGGGGCTACTACGGCAAGAGCATCACCCGCTGCCGCAAGTGTCACAACAACAACAAGCGCGGCGCGCTCTATCCGATCCACGTACAGCCGGTGCACTACAAGTTGCAGGAGCTCCATTCGATGCCGCCGAAACGCCCCCTCGGCAAGGCCGCGGCAAACAAGCTAATGACCTGGCTGGGCAAGCGCAGTGACAAGTGGTTTCGGTCTGCCTGCAACAGAGGGGACATGAACGCCTGCAAGCTGTTGGCGGTGATGCTTGTCGACGGCAACGGCGGTCAGCCCGTCGATACCCATGCGGCGATGAAGCTCTTCGAGCGCGCCTGCAAGGTCGGCGATGGCGTCGCTTGTGTGCGTGGGGCCAAGGTGCTCATCGATCGAAAGAAAGGGGTGACCGACGAGGCTGATATTCGGCGCCTGCTGGCCCGTGGATGCCAACTCAAGCAGGGGCAGGCATGCCAGTATCTCCGAACCCATCCGCCCCGCGCTCCGCAGGGACGACGCGCCACGAAGTCAGAGATTCGGGCCTTGCTGCAGACCCGCCTCGACGCCATGAAGAAGGCTGGAACGGCTCCTAAAGATGCAAAGCTGGGATTCGTCACCGCGACGGGTATTGGGCAAATCCTGCACGGCGATGGTCGCCCCTTCGGGCGCGTCGACACCAAGGTTCGGTAGCGGCGTGTGCTGCCCTGCGCTGGCCAAGGACTCGGCGTGACCTAGGCACTCATCGCAGCCAAGAACGTCCGCAAGGGAGCCCCGGTCGCGCCGTAGCCGGCTCCCGGCGCGTCCCCGCCCCAGTTCCACGTGCTCGCAAAGATGTCGGTGTGCACCAGCGGAATATCCGAAAAGAAGCGGAGAAAATGGGCTGCGTTGCGGCTTCCGGCTGCTCGAACGGCGTTGCCCGGAAGTCTGGCGGTGTTCCTGAGATCAGCTTCCTTGTCCCGATTGGCTTCTCTGTGCCAGACCCGTCCTGGAAAGAAGTGCAGATCTTCGCCGGTGCGCCCACTCGCCTGCTGCAAGGCGGACTGCAGCGCGGCGTCGGCAAAATGAACCGGAGTGGCATAGGGGCCGTAGCTGTTGAGGGCGGCGGTCGTCAGGGTCGCGAAGGTGAGAATCTTGTGGGGCGCAAAGCGCTCGCTGCCCCAGGACAGGGCGTCCGCCAAGATGAGGCGGCCTTCAGCGTCCGTGTGGTCGATACGCACTGAGATGCCGCGGTGGCCGGTGACAATGGAGCCCGGCCGCATGGCGTCTTCGCCGACGGGGTTTTCGCAGGTGGGAATGGCCACAACGAGGCGCTCTGGATGCTGGGCTTCGACCAACGCACGAAACAGCGCCCAAGCGAGCGCCGCGCCGCCCATGTCGTTTTTCATCATGCTGACGAAGGACTCGTAGGGCTTGGTATTGACGCCGCCGGTATCGAAGGTCACCCCTTTGCCGACCAACATCAGCGGCGCGCCCGTGGCTCCCGGCGGATCCCACGACGCACACACCAACCTGGGCGGCGACACCCGCGACGCCCCTCCGACCGCGCACAGCAGGTGGCAACGCTCGGCCTGGAGTTGGGTTTCGTCCAACACCTCGGCGGTGACGCCCTCGGTAGCCCTTGCGAAGGCTGTGACGTCCTTAGCGATCTGTAGACTGGTACGCACGGTTGGATCTTCATCGACCCAGCGGCGGTAGCGGTCCTCGGCCTCACCGACCCGCGCCACAACATCCGCTAGTGCAGGTTCGTCGGGCAGCGTGCAGCCGCCATCTGTCGCGTTATGCAGATCCAGCGCCAGGGAGGTCAGGGTGTCGTCGTCGATGTCGCCCACACGCCGCAGGCAGATCTTCCCAGCGCCAATCACCCCACGTACGCGACTCAGCAGCTGCCAAAGGGCCCAGCGTTGCTCGGTCAGATCGCCGTCATACAGGGTCGTAAGGAGCCGCGGGTCCCCATCGCCAAGGACGAGTCGCCCAGCACACCCAGCGACGGTCTTTACCGGCACCCCGTCACCAGGAATCTCGGATTCATCGGCGAAAATCGTCAGTTGGACAGTGGCCGTCGTCATCGCGAACTCCATCGGGCAGGTGTCGGGCCAAAGGGGCTGACCCGGTGGTGGACTGCATACCATGTTGAGCCTTGACCGACGATTTGGTTCAGTCCCTACTCATCACCCGCCGCTGGAGGTCCCTATCCGTCTCATCGTCACCGAGAAGCCGTCCGTAGCTCGTGATATCGCGCGTGTGTTGGGAGTTCGGTCCCGCGGTCAGGGCTGTATTGAGGGGCCGGACGTCTGCATCACCTGGTGCGTGGGTCACCTCGTGGAGCTGGTCGCGCCGCAGACCTACAACCCCGAGTGGAAGAGCTGGCGCCTCGACACCCTGCCGATGATCCCGGAGCGCTTTGAGCTGTCGCCGCGGGATGGGGCGACCGATCAGTGGCAGGTGGTCAAGCGCCTGATGCGGGACAAGCGCATGGCCGAGGTGGTGAACGCCTGTGATGCCGGGCGCGAGGGCGAGCTGATTTTTGGCTATGCCTACCAGTTGGCGAACTGCAAGCGGCCGGTGCGGCGGCTGTGGATCTCGTCGATGACCGATGCCGCGATTCGAAAGGGTTTTCAGACCCTGCGCGATGGTGAGAAGCAGCGCCCCCTGGAGGATGCGGCCCGTTGTCGTTCCGAGGCCGATTGGCTCATCGGGCTCAACGCGACCCGGGCGATGACCGTGCGCATGCGGCAGGGCGGCGGTGGTGCGCTGCTGTCGTTGGGTCGGGTGCAGACGCCGACCCTGGCGGTGTTGACGGAGCGAGAAGACGCCATTGAGTCCTTCGAGCCGCGCGAATACTGGCACCTCAAGGGGACGCTGACAGCGGAGGCCGGCTCTTGGCAGGGCATGTGGACCCGCCTCGACAAGCGCGGTCAGCCGCTGAAGCCGCCGCGCAAGGGTACGGAGCCGGCTGACCACGAGTGGCCGGATCGCGTTTGGTCCCGTGACGAAGCCGAATCGCTGCTACAGCGGCTGAAATCCGGGTCGAAAGGTGAGATTCGGCACGTCGCGCGCAGGGAAAAACGCGAACGGGCGCCCCTGCTCTATGACCTGACCAGCCTGCAGAAGGAGGCCAATCGGCGCTTCGGTTTTAGCGCCAAGCGCACCTTGGAGATCGCCCAGCGGCTCTATGAGCAGCACAAGGTGTTGACCTACCCACGTACCGATAGCCGCCATCTCAGCACCGATCAGGTCGATGGCTTGCCCGATGTGCTGCGTGGCGTGCGTTTCGGGCCTTACGAAAAGGCCGCCGGGGAGACCCTCGACAAGTGGCCGGTCAAGCTGAGCAAGCGCGTCGTCAATGATGCGGAGATCAGCGATCACCACGCCATCATCCCGACCGGTGTGGACCCCCGTGGTGCGCGTCTCGACCGGGACGACAAGCGGCTCTTCGATCTGGTGACGCGCAGGTTCTTAGCGGTATTTGCCGATGATGCGGTGTTCGCCACGGCCACGATTGATGCCCGCTTTCCCATCGCTGACGCGCCGGCAGAGGGTCCACAGGAGGACTGCTTCTTAGCTCGCGGTCGCACGATGCTCGACCCGGGCTGGCGCACCATCGATCCGCCTCGGTCGACGAAGAAGGAGCTGCTGCTGCCTGCCGTCAATCAAGGGGACGCAACGACGCTAGGTGGGGCCAAGCTGCACACCGGCAGTACAAGGCCGCCGCCGCGTTTGACGGAGGCGACGCTGCTGGCCGCCATGGAACGGGCGGGCGAAGGCCTCGAAGATGCGGAGCTCGAGCGGGCGATGAAACGCAACGGCTTGGGTACCCCGGCGACGCGGGCCTCGATCATCGAGACGCTGTTGTCTCGGCGCTACATCCAGCGTGATGGCCAGCATCTGCTGCCCACGCCGCAGGGCCGGGCGCTCATCGCCTCCTTGCCCATCGCCGACCTGCGCTCCCCGCGGCTGACGGGGCAGTGGGAGGCGCGCCTGGTGGCCATGGCAGAAGGGCGGGAGTCCCGTGACGCGTTCATGGACGACGTACGGACCCTCACCGAGAAGTTGGTCGAGGCCATCGCTACCATGACGACCGATGGCGCCGTGGCGCGCGTCCTGAGCCCACCAGAGCAGGGCGGCGAGGCCCTCGGTGGCTGCACGCGATGCAACAAGGGCACGGTTCGCGCCCTGCGATTTGGTTGGGGCTGCGACAGCTGCGGTCTGCGAATCCCCGGCCAAGTCGCCTCGCGGCAGATCAGCCCGCGGATGGCCAAGACCCTGCTCAACCAGGGCCACACCCCTGTCGTGAAGGGCTTCAAGTCGAAAAAGGGCAGCACATTTTCCGCTGCGTTGAAGTGGCAGGACGATGGTCGCGTGGGCTTTGACTTCCCGGAACCGGAGGCCATTGGCGACTGCCCGGTCTGCAAGACCGCAGTGAGTCGGCGCGGGCGGGTCTGGTCTTGCGTTACCGGTCGGGACTGCGCCTTCGTGGTCTTCGGCGAGATGAACAGCCGCCAGATCCCGGAGCAGGCCGTGCGCGCGCTGCTGCAAACGGGGGAGTCGGAGCTGCTCGACGGCTTTCGAGACTTCAACCGTGACGGCGGCGACAAAGACCAGGGGCCGACGTGGAGCGGCAAGCTGCGGCTGGTCGACGGCCGGGTGCGGGTGGTGCGGGTCGACGCGCGGGCGACCTCTGGCGCTGTGGGCTCGTGTCGCAACTGCAAAGGACCGGTGTCGTGGGATGGCCGCAACTGGGCCTGTGCCTGCGGGTTCCGGATTCCGGGGCTGCTCTCCCGCCGGGAGATCGGCGCCGCCGAAGTCTCTGCGCTACTGAAAGATGGCAGGACGCCGCGCTTGTCGGGCTTTCGCCAGCGTCCCACGGAGCGCCACCCAGACGGCGCTGTCTTCAAGGCCGCGCTGGTCCTGTCGCCGGGCGGGGTGCAGTTTGACTATAAGGCCGAAGATCCCGCGCCAAAACCGAAAGCTGGCGGGCCTCCGCACGCTTTCGCCAAGGCCAAGACCTGTCCTGCGTGCAAGTCCCGCGCTGAGCGTGAGCCTGGTTATGTAATCGCCGGCCGTGCCGCTTGGGGATGCGCCAAGTGGCGTGCTGGGTGCAAGTTGCAGGTGCCCTTTGTGGTCGCCGGTCAACGGTTGGACGAAGATGAGGCCGTGCGGCTGTTCGGCAAGGCTGCGGCCACCCGTTACCTGAAGAACTTCGAGGGAAGCGGTGGCAAGACCGCGCGGGTGGTGCTCGATGTCACGCGCCAGCCCATGTGGCGCCTACAAATCCGCGGTAGCAAGGCCTGACAAGACCGGCTCGTCCTGGCGTGGCAGCAAGGGCAGCGCGAGCTGATGAGGCTCCCCCTTCCACGGAGGCCATCCAGGGCCGCAGATTCGTCGGTTGGGGCATCGTCGCAGTCCTAGGTGTCTGGATTGCTCGCCATTCAGGCCTGCGAGACGCTGCGTCTATCTCACACCAAGCGCCTCTGGCCATCGATTGTCTTGCTCAACTGATTCGTCAGCAGCCTCATCTGAGGAGCCAACTGCATCGCGGCGGATGGGACGTGAAGATGGTCTTCGTCTGTCGAGCCGGGCCGCAATCCGACGACCAAGTGCGCGATGCTTTGCTGTGGTAGCGTTGTTGGGATGGCTACACAGCCTGGGCATCGTCCGATCCCGACCTAGCTGGAGATTTCGGTGAAACCAACCGCCCTGATCGCTTTGACCCTTTCCCTACAGCTTCTGCACGCCGGCTGCATGTCGACGGCATACCAGCCCAAGACACGCGCCTATTTGGCTCAGGTGGTGGACAGCGGGCAGCCAGCTTATCTGCGCGATGGGCGCGCCTATCCCGGCGGGTTGCTTGGCTCTGGGCTGATCGAGGCAACCCGCGGTGTCCCGGCGGCCAATGCATATGCTGTTGAGTCACGCGACTCCGCGGTCATGTTCCTGGTGACATACCTCGGCGGCTTTCTCATGCTGGCAGGTGGTGCTGGTTTTGCCGCCGCCAACGCCGTCGATGAACGCAACGGTATCGGCGTGCGACAGTCATCCACGGCGTCCTCCATCCTGGGACCGAGCCTGATCGCTGGCGGCATCCTCTCGATCTCCGCCTCCATTTGGGCAGCTATGAACATGCAGGTGCGCCGCTTGGACGCCATCAACGCCTACAACGATATTCGGTGGCAGCAAGAGCTCCAGCGCGTCCGTGGACGCTCCCTCCCACGATCTCCGCTGCCAAGCGCGACGCCGGCGGCAGTGCCCGCTCCTGACTCGGTCGGGCCGCCACCAGCGCAGGCTTCCACCGAGGGCAAAGCGGCAGCGGCGCCATCCAGTCCGGGCGCAACGCGTCCGCCGGCGGCACCGGCACCTGACCCGAAGCACAAGTAGCCCACAACGGAGGCGCGGATGAAGATGACCTTGGCTACAGCCCAGCGCTATTGGGGAGAGAGCCTGACCACCCGCCCAGCCGCGTCTCCCGCTGAGATTTTGAGTCGTAGCGGCTGGATTCGCACGTTGGGTGGTGCTGAGGCCTATCTGGGGCTAGCCGCGCGAGCGGAGGGTTGTACGACCTCGACCGTCAATGCCAGCGTCGCCGTCCGGGAGATTCAGATCTCGCCGACGGTGCGTGGCTGCATCTACCTCGTGCCTGGTGAAGATGCCCGGCTGTGTCTGTGGATCGCAGAGCGCAACAGCCGCAGGCGGAACGCGCGCGATCTCGAGAAAGTGGGCGTCTCGGCAGCAGAGCTCGACACCCTCGGTGTCGCTGTCTTGGAGGCGGTCGCACAGGAGCCGGTGACGACGGTGGCCCTGCGGAAGCTGCTGCCCAACGGGTTGATTCGTAGTCTTGGAGCGGTCGGCAAGAAGATCGGGATGACGTCGACCCTGCCGCCTGCGCTGCGTCGCCTGGAGTTCCGCGGCGAGCTGGTGCGGCAGCCCGTTGGCGATCGACTGGACTCGGAGCGCTACGCTTGGGCGATTCCTGCTCGCAACCCCCTGGAGAGGGGTCCGGCGCCCACACTGGGTGCGCTCGCGGATCGCTACCTGCGGTGGGCGGGCCCAGCGACGCGCAAGGGTTTTGCGGCCTGGTCCGGGCTGAGTCAGGCAGATGCGAAGGCGGGGCTGGCTGAGGCTGGCGCGGTTGCTGTGGAGGTCGAGGGGCTCGGAGCCTGCTTCATGTCGCCGATTCGTCTCGCACAACCGGCACCACGGGAGCCGGCAGTCGTATCGTGGCTGCCAGCGATGGACGGGCTATTTGCCCTTCGTCAGCAGTGCTCTGTCGTCGTCGATCCGGCTGGGCACGATGTGGCCATCGCGATCTTCGGTGGGCGCGGCGGTGCCGCACGGCTGGGTGACGCCAAGGTGCCGCTGTCGCGGACGTTGTGCCTAGGAGGCCGGGTCGTGGGCCTGTGGGAGGTTGATCCCGCCACGCTGAAGGTCCAGGAGCAGCGCTTTGCGCCTGTGCCGCAGGGCGCCCTGTCGCGCATGGGTACAGACGCAGCGGCCATTGAGCAGATCTTCGCAGAGCTGGGTCATGGTCGCGCCTTCAGTCTGGACAAGGACGCGCGGCTGACCGCTCGGCTCGAGATGGTGCGCGCCTTGGCGAGCGAGTAGCGTACCAACTGGTGCGTAGGTTTCGCGCCGTATACCGCTAGTTCGGTGGATTGCGGGGATGGCAGCGCATACCCCAGTGCCACGGAAAATCTGCCCAGCCAGCTCGTTTCTGCTGTTTTTTGCAAGCCAAAAGGCCGCTACGAGCCCCTAGATGCCCCTAGCGCCGGTTTGGGGTGGGGGGGATGTGTATCA
>JAGSHB010000293.1 GCA_023954815.1 Myxococcales bacterium
CGGACTGCGCTTTTTCTCGTTTTTTTTGGAGACGCACGCCATGCGGCGCTGTCTGCTGGGATGGGGAAGTCGCGGCTTGCCGCGACTGGGGGCGCTTTTAGCCCCCCAATTGTGAAGAAAACTAGCAGCGTGCTGCGACAGTAATTTCAATTACGCCGCACGCTGCTAGTCTCTCGCCAATTCAGCCCCACACAGCAGGGCCGCGGAGTGTGCCGGCTTGGCGACCTCACGCCGCCGTTCGGTCAAACCTAGGGACGCGACTTGATCTTCAACTCTATCGAATTCGCGATCTTCTTTGTGCTGATTGGCAGCGCTTTCTTTCTGCTGACCAGTCGGTGGCGCTGGCTGCTGCTCCTCATCGCTAGCTACGCCTTTTACATGCGATGGAACGCGAGCTACGCCGTCCTCATCGCCCTGTCGACCGTCATCGACTTCTTTGCTGGGCGGGTCATCGCCAGCGCCGAGTCGCCGGCCCGCCGCAAGGCTGCGCTGTTGACGAGCTTGGCGACCAACCTCGGCATCCTGTTCACGTTCAAGTATTGGCACTTCTTCCACGCCACGATGGACGATCTGGCCGCAGTCGTTGGCGTGCCCTATTCGGTGCCTGATCTCGACTTTCTGTTGCCGGTCGGCATCTCATTTTACACCTTCCAGACCCTGTCCTACACCATCGACATCTATCGCGGCACACTCAAACCTGAGCCGCATTTTGGCATTTTTGCCCTGTATGTCTCGTACTTTCCGCAGTTGGTCGCCGGCCCCATCGAGCGTGCGTCGCGGCTGCTACCCCAACTGCGCCAGCCGGTGGTCTTCGACTACGGCAGGGTGACCTCGGGGCTGCAGTTGATGCTCTGGGGCATGTTCAAGAAAGTCGTCGTCGGAGACCGGTTGGGGCTCTACGTCGACGCCGTCTACAACAACTCAGACGCCCACAGTTCGCCCACGCTCTGGCTGGCGACCTATGCCTTTGCGTTCCAGATCTACTGCGACTTCTCGGGTTACTCAGACATCGCTATCGGCACATCGCGGGTGCTTGGCTACGACCTGATGCGCAACTTCGAACGGCCCTATTTCTCGCAGACCATCACGGAGTTTTGGCGTCGCTGGCACATCTCGCTGTCGACCTGGCTGCGGGATTATCTCTACATCTCCCTGGGCGGCAATCGCCTGGGCACGCTGATGACCTACCGCAACCTGATGATCACCATGCTGCTGGGCGGTCTGTGGCACGGCGCATCGTGGAACTTCATCATCTGGGGGGCCTTGCAGGGCCTGTTTCTCATGACCTCACGGGCTTCGCTGCCGCGTCGCAACGCCTTCGCGAAACGACTGGGCATACCGCCGATGGTCCTCCGCATCTGGCGTACCTTCGTGACCTTCCATCTGGTGTGCCTGAGTTGGGTCTTCTTTCGTGCGGGGACGCTGGACCAGGCGCTGTCGATCTTGAGTCGGGCGCTGCAGTTCACCGGCTCTCTGATGATGAGTCCCCAGACGATGGCGCACGGCGTGCTCGGCGTCGCTGCGTTGCTGCTGGTTGAGGTCGCTGTCGAGCGCTATCCAGCGATCGGGGAGCGCTTCCGGATGGCTCCCACCCCGCTCCGTTGGGCCGGGTACTATGCGCTCATCGCTGCCGTTGTCTTAGCCGGGGTCGAAGGCAGCTCCCAGTTCATCTACTTCCAGTTTTAACGTCATGTCGCAACACTCAAAATCAACAATCAGCCCGAGAATTCAAGTCGTTCTGTTCGTCGGAGCTTTCATCTTGCTCGATCAGCTCGCGGGTCTGGGATTGCGTGCCGTGTATGAGCGGACCTTCGACGGTGACACTGCCGGCATGGTGAATCAGGCGCTCGCCCATCGAAATTCAGACGTCATCGTCTTCGGCTCGTCTCGCGCATGCCACCACGTGGCGTCGCCCCAGCTGAGTAAGGCGCTGGGGCAGACGGTGTTCAACGCCGCTGTGGATGGGCAGTCGGTGCTCTACGCTCGAGCGCTACAGAGCGAGCTGTTGCGCCGGGGCACGACAGCGAAGACGTTTGTGCTGCAGGTCGATGCCAAGGACCTTTTCACCGACGGAGAGGCCAGGCTGGCGGTCGTCACCCCGCTCGCCGGAGACAATCCCGATGTGCTCGCCATGCTTGAGCACGCGGACCCATTCATTCGGGTGAAGCTGCTGTCGGCGTCCTATCCCTTCAACTCGAAAGTACTCAGTATTTTCGCAAATTCGCGCCGCACACCGGCACCGGACCAGTGGGAGGGGCTGCCCGCTAGGCCGGGACAGACGCTCGTGCCGTTGGTTGCAGACCAGCGTGAAAAATTGGCGAACTCGCCCATAAACGAGGCCGGACTCGCAGCGCTCAAGGCCTTCATCGATAGCGCGCGCAAGGCCCAAATCGAGGTCTTCATCTTCTGCGGCCCGAAGTTGCGCCAGGGCGGTCCGGGCGTGTTGGAGCGACGAGCGCGGGTCATCTTTGCTGAGCTATCAGCAGGCAAGGGCGTGACCTTCATGCCGCTGGACGAGTCCTCCCATCCAGCGTTCGCCGACCCGGAGCGATACAGAGACAGGACGCACCTGCACCGCGAGGGGGCACTGCAGTTCACAGAAGCCCTGGCGAAATCAATGCTTGCCAGTCGCCCGGCGAAGTAGCTCAGCAGCCACGTAGCTCAGCAGCGGGCCCTTCAGCCGCGCTGGATAGCCGGCGCTACGGATGGTTCGGGCACCGGGCTTCGTACAGGCGCCACGACGCGTGGGGGCCGTTGAAGGTGAGAAACTCACCCGGCAGACCACGCGGGACCAACGGCGCCATGACACGCGTGGGCAGCGCGGCCAGCGGCGGACCGGTTTTTTGCAGGTCTGTTGGGCAAGACGTATCGCTGCCGGACGCGCACGCTGCGAAGTGCATCGAAAAAGTCGATTCCGGCAGGGGTTGCCCGCGAGAACAGTCCCGGCGCGCGCTTTCGGCTTGGAGAGCCGTGGTTACAGGACCTGTCGCGGACCAATGGCCTTGCGGCACATCGAGCACCGCCGCCTGGCCTGTTCGGCGCTCAGGTTTCAGCAAGATGATGGCGCCCGCCCGGTCGCCGATGGCTGCTTGCAAGTGCAGCCACTCCTGGGCCTGGGTATCGAGTAATTGGCGACCCGAAAACCCGCGCCCCGTCTCCACGGCGCACGAGAGCACAACGAGGCCATACAGCACGCCGAGCGCCCAGCGCCACTTGCTTGGCCCGTGGCGCCAAAGCAGCGGCGCTCGACCAGCGACGACCAACAACGGCGCCATGAGCGTGGCTTGGTAGCGCTGGCCATCGGTGAGGCTGGCGCAGACCATGAGCCCAGTGGCTGCCAGCACGCCGATGCCGGCCAGCAGCATGGTCTCGGTGGCCACGCCGCGCCAGCGCGCTTGGTGAAATCGAACCCAAAATGCGGCGGCAATCCCCATCATCGCCAGCACCAGGAACCCGGTTGCGCTATGCCGCGCGTCGAACCAGAGGCTGAATTTCCAAGGTTGTAGCGGTAGCGGGAGCCACTGCTCGGTGCGGCTGAGTCTGCCGCCCACATGGCTGCCTGACGACGCCAGTCTCAGCGCTGTCACGGCCAGCCATGTGCCTGCCCACATGCCCACCGTGCCGAGTCGCAGGGTCAGCCCCGCTTCTGGGCCCGGCAGGGCGCGAGCTGGCGGCGCATCGGTCGCCGGCAGCTCCTTCGCCGGTCGCAGCGCGAGCCCCATGAGCAGCAGCCCCAGCGCGAGCGGTGGGCCGACCACATGGCCCAAGGTGAGCAGCCCTAGCACCGCCGCAAATCCGACCTCGGCTAGGCGGCTGCGTTCCGTCGCCAGCCACAGCCCCACCGCGATGAGCCACTGGGCGATGACGAGATCGCTCTCCGAATGCGCGACGCGGCTGGCAACCGGGGCCCATGTCAGGACGAGCGCACCGATCACGACGGCTGACCGCGTGCCGCCAGCGCGCAACGCGGCCATGGCGCCGATCACGAGGGCAGTCGCCCCCCACCAGGCGCTCGCGAGGCCCACCCCAACGAAATGAGCGCCGAAAACAGGCAGCAGCGCTCGGCGAGCAACGAGCCAGCTGGCGCCGTACATTTCGAGATGCCGGGATACCGCCGGCGCTGCCGCGTCGAGGTTGAGGACCACCGCGAGATCTTCCCACGCGTGGTGATTGGCGTGCAGCGGAATGAAGGGCAGCGCCAGCCGCGCCTGCAGGGCCAGCAGCAGCAACGCGAGTCCAGCGAGGACGGGAAGCAGCGCTCGCTTCGGCGAACGCACAGCGAGGGTGAGCGCACGCCACAACGGGTGACCCAGGGCCGCCAAGAGCAACAACCACAGCAGACTCGCCAACCAGGCCTCGGGCGTCTGCCACAGTCGTTTGGGTGCGCTTAAA
>JAGSHB010000256.1 GCA_023954815.1 Myxococcales bacterium
CACACCCAGGCTGGGCACAACGCCGAATGGTCCATCGAAGTCGATCCCCGCTCGGTCGACGCGGATTACATGGCACTTTTGCGCGATTTGGGCTTCAACCGCTTCAGCTTTGGCGTGCAGGACCTGCAGGCCAACGTCATGGCGGCGGTCGGTCGCAAGCAGGGCGTCGATGAGGTGCGCGCGGCGGTTGATGCGGTGGGGGACTGCCCATTCAACCTCGATCTCATGTACGGCCTGCCCTACCAGACGGTGGACAGCCTCCTACAGACCCTCGATCAGGCGATCGATCTGGGCCCGAGCCGCTTTGCGCTCTTCGGATACGCCCACGTGCCGTGGCTGAAGAAGCACCAGCTCGGCATGGAGCGTCACGGGTTGCCGGACGATCAGGCGCGGCTGTCCATGGCCCTCGCAGCCCGGCAGCACCTGGTCAACGCGGGCTACGTCGCCATCGGCATCGATCACTTCGCGCTGCCCAGCGACGAGTTGGCCCAGGCGAAAGAGCGCGGGGAACTCCACCGAAACTTCATGGGGTACACCGTACGGCCACATCTCGATCTGGTGGCGCTCGGCGTGTCGGGTATCTCTCAGGTCGCGGGGACCTTCACCCAAAATCACAAGGATGTTCAGGCCTGGCGCACAGCGATCGACAGCGGTGAGCCAGCCTGGTCCAAGACCCTGCACACGACCGCGGACGACCAACTCCGCAGCGCGGTCATCATGGACCTGATGTGCCACTTCGCCATCGACAAGCAGGCCATCGGTCATCGATTTGATATCGACTTCGATCAGCACTTCGCAGACGAGCAGTCCGCCCTGACGCCGTTCATTTCGGAGGGTCTGGTGACGGACAATGCCGCACGTCTGCAGCTGTCGCCGCTAGGAGAGCTTGTGGTGCGCAATGTGGCCATGATCTACGACGCCAGGCTCGGCCAAACCGCCGCACGCTACAGCCGCACAGTCTAGCTTTCACGCAGCTCGATCTACGCCAGCAGACTGAATTCCCGGCTGTTTCGCGACGATCGGCCCCAACGATTGACACAAAGCCTTCGTCGCTGGCCATATGGGGGCACAGAGAACCGATGCGCGGATGGTCTGCGATCGCAATACGCTTCCGAGGCTGCTGGAATGGCTCATTCATCCGCAGGGGGCCAAAGCGCTGGTACCGCAGTTGCGGTGTCGAGCAGCGAGGTGACCTCCAATCTCATGCGCGACGTGCTGAGCGGCTTGGGTTACGAAGTCGTGGCAGTACAGCGCGGTGGGCAAGTCCTCAACGCCCTGCGGCTTGAAGCGCCCGATCTGGTCGTCTTCGACGGTGAGCTGCCCGAGATGGACGTGGTCAGCTTTTTGCGCCTTGCCCGGCCCTTACTAGGTGCGCGAAAAGTACCTGTCATTTTGGCGCGCGAGGATGGCCGACAGCTGAGCCGCGCAGACGGCGGCGATCTGGTCGAGGTCGTACTGAACGCTGGATTTTCACCGCAGGAACTGAAAGACGCCGTGACGATTGCGATGTGGGCCGCCGATAGGTCTCACGATCCAAAGGTCAGCGGTGGCGCCCGCCCGAGCGACGCCTTCAAGGCGAGACCCGTGTCGCGGGCCACTCGCGCGACGCCATCGAGTTCTCACTCGGTACCGGAACCGCCGCGGGCGCGCAGCAAAAAAGCGACCTTGCTGGCCAATGGCACCAACAGGCGCGATCGCACGCCCAAGTCGACCCTGCCTGCTACCCATGCCGCCGCCCGCATCTCTCAAGGCGTGCAACCCAAACGGCCGGCGCCTCCTATCAGCGGCGCCAGTGAACCCGAGCGCAAGACTGTGCCGGTGAGTGACATGACCCGGTCATCCGCCCCGCCGGGACCGCGACCCGATCCCGACAGCTCGTCTGTGCAGGCCCCGAGCGCCAAGAAGCGGTTTCGCAAGACACTGGCTTTTACCCCGGCTCGTCAACCCACGGTCAGCACGGAATCCGGAGCGGAGAGGGCGCCTGCTGAAAGCGATACTCAGATCGATCTTCCCGTCTTTGATGGCGATCAGTTCGCGGACAAGGCCAGACGTGCCGACGAGGTCAAGCGCGCCGCTAAAGCACAGGCCAGCGCCGAGACTCCGACGCGCGTGGTGCGAAAACGCAAGAAGCGTCGCGCAAAAGGAGAGCCGCTCCCCAACGGGACGCTGATAGCTGATCGCTACGTCGTGCGGAATTTGCTGGGAAGCGGCGGCATGGCGGAGGTCTATCGCGTCCACGATCGTGAGCTAGAAGAAGAGGTCGCGCTCAAGCTGCTGAAGGAAGACAAGGGCGATCCTGAGATTCAGGCCAGGTTTCGCCAGGAGATGCGGATCTGTCGCCGATTGAGTCACCCAGCCATCGTGCGCACCTATGAATTCGGCGTGTGGAGCGGGCGCCGCTTCCTGACCATGGAGGTGCTCGAGGGCGATGACATGGCCCGCGTGCTCGAACGAGAGGGCAAACCGCTCGACGAGCAGCGCGCGATTCGTCTGTTCGCGCAGGTCTGCATGGGGTTGGACGCGGCCCATGCCGCTGGGGTCATCCACCGAGACGTCAAACCCCACAATATCTTCGTGCTCAAGGGCGACAAGAAAGCCCGGATCATGGATTTCGGCATCGCCAAGACCGAAGATCTAACCACTACGGCGGAGGTCGGTATGAGCGTCATCGGTACGCCGGCGTACTTGCCCCCTGAGCGCCTGGAACACGGCACGGCGCTCACCCCCAAAACCGACGTCTATGCGGTGGGTGCGTCGCTC
The DNA here is from genome assembly GCA_023954815.1 of Myxococcales bacterium. Classification (GTDB taxonomy): domain Bacteria; phylum Myxococcota_A; class UBA9042; order UBA9042; family UBA9042; genus UBA9042. The sequence continues at coordinate 2,761 of JAGSHB010000256.1, forward strand.
TATCACGCGCTGACGGGCGAGCTGCCTTTTCGGGCCCGCGACCTCAAGTCGTTGCTCACCGCCATCGTGATTCAGCCGCCGACGCCGCCGCGCGTTCACCGACCAGAGCTCTCGCTAGGAATTGAGCTCTTGATCCTGCAGGCCATGGCGAAAGACCCGGATTTGCGGCCCGCAAGCTGTGCGGACTTCGCCGATCGCCTGCAGCAACTCGCAGCTCCAACAGGGCGTGCGTGACCACGCCAGACGCCCAAACGACCGCTCAAGTCGCCCACGCGCAGATCCTGGCGCACAGCGATACGTACCTGCTTGAGTTGGTCGAGCGCTGGGAAATTTGCCCCTTCGCCCGACGGTGCCGCGAGGAAGGACGTCTGTGGCGGAAGGTCTCGTGGGCTGACGAAGACCGTCTCGGACAGCACATGGATCAGGCCATCGACGCGCTCGAAGCCAAGGCGAGCGAGGGCGATCCAGAGGTGGCGCTGCTGCTGTGTCCCAACGTGCAGCACCTGCCTCCTCAGCGGTTCAACGACATCTACGTGGCTTCGCGGGATCGTTATCGGCTCCGCCATCCGAAGCAGGCATTTTACGTGGTGGCATTTCATCCGGATCTGAAGCTGAACGTCGAAACCGCTGGTGGGCTGATTCCATTTTGGCGCCGCAGCCCGCACCCGACCCTGCAATTTGTCAGTGTGCCGTTGCTGCAGCGGTTGCGGCACGTCGACCGGGGTCGCGATCCCAATCGCATCGCGTTGGAGCTCGCCGCCACGGGGGCCGCGCCCGAAGAGATCGCCGCCGCGCTGGCCGAATTACGCCCCCATCAGCCCGTCTCCGAGCGTGTCGCCGAGCACAACGCGGAGACCTATGCGTCCCAGGGCGCTGCGCCGTTTTTGGCGATTCAGCGAGACTTGAACGAGCGTGTCCAAGTAGATACGGCGACGTTTGGTCCCTGGCAGACATCGTGGCCAGACGGTCCATGGCTGCCAACCAGCGCTCAGAAGGCGAAGTCGCCGTCTCCGTCAGCTGAGGCTTGAGTCACCCGGCCGAATTTGCTCAAAACAGCGGAGGAAGTTACCCGCCAGCACCTTCTGGATGCGTGTTTCTGTCCATCCATGTTGCAACAAGGCGTCGATCAAACGGGCTGGAGCGAAGCCATCTCGCAAGTCCGTTGGCGGCACGATAGCGCCGTCGTAGTCGCTGCCGATGGCGACACAATCATCGCCGCCCACATTGGCCACGTGCGTCATGTGCTCAACGACCATGTTCACGTCTCTGGGCCCCCCGCGGCGCCGCAGAAAGTCAGACTGAAAGATGATGCCAACCACGCCGCCCGTATCAGCGACCGCGCGAATCTGAGCGTCGTCCAGGTTCCGCCAATGGGGCTTGATGCCGCAAACGCCAGTGTGGGTCGCAAGTAGCGGCTGCGCACCGTCGTGAACATCGACCGCATCCCAGAACCCGCGCGCGCCGATGTGGGCCAAGTCGACGAAGATACGGGCTTCGTTCAGCTGCTCGATAAATGCCTTACCCGCAGCCGTCAGCCCCTTGCGACGCAGCGACAGCGGGCTCGATGTCGGCCCGTAGACGCTGTCGGTCAGGTGCACCAAGGTCACCCGTGTAATGAGGTCATCGGGAATCGACAGGGCACCGTTCGGTGCAGCCTCCAGCGCATTTCCACCCTGAATCGCCGGCATGCAGGCGTGCAAACCAGCTTGCCGCGCGCGCAGCCATTCGGCGTAGTTGCGCACGATAGCGACATGGCGCTGGTCCCCCGAGAGCTGGGCGACAAATCGCTTCAAGTTGTCTTGAAAGACGCGCCACCGGGAGGCAGCAGTACGAAATGGGTTGGTCGTGATCGACCACATACCGCCCGTCAAGCCGCTCGCGATGGCGGTAGGCACGTCGAGGTGGCCAAAGAAGCGCCCGCCGAGCGCTCCGAGACCATGTCGCTGCTGGAGGTCGCGACCCGTCAGCCGATGAACGATGAAACTGTCGAGGTGTAGGTCGATGACATCGCTGACGGAGAGCAAGTCCATGGCTTGCTGAGAGACCCCCTCGGGCTGCTCGAGAGGAGCGGAGCGACGCACAGGTTCGGGCAGCATCTACAGCTCTTGACTCAGCAAATCGTCCATGTGGGACCACAGGACCCACGTCGTCTCGACGGCGGACTGCACAGCGTCGGTGCGGCTCACGCCCTCAAACCAATCGAACTCGCAGAGCGTCAGCGAGACCTCGTCGCTACGGCGAACCACATGGGTGTCGTCTAGGTCGAGGAATCGGCAAACCCGCAACATCAACTCGTCGCGCGATAGGGCCGATTTGGCACCATTGTCGCAGTTTTGGACGAACAGACGCACACGCTGCTGCCTGAAACGGACGCCGTAGATGTAGGGCAGCGAGGGATCGATGATGGCGGCAGTAAGCTCTGGCGACGGCGAGGGAGGAGCGATGCCCAACGCCAGCGCACGTTCGGCCCCCGGCGCACTCCCTAGCGGCACCCGTGGCCACGGTTCGGCGGACAGACGCTCTTCGAGTTCGTCGAGGCATTGCCCGGCGATCTTCTGCGCAATCGGGCGCAACAATTCGACGTCGCGCAGCAGATCACGCCAAAGCCGACCATCCGCAGCAACAGCATCGCCAATCGATTGCCAGAGCCGCTGGGAAGCCTCGACAAAGGCCGCGTGCGCGCGAAAGAAGTCGGGGTGTGGGCTGTATTCTGCAGCGACATTGATCATCGGGAGCAGGGCATCGAGGCCCAAAGGCGACCAGTGTGGCAAGTCACCGGTCGGCTCATGCAGCCCGATAGCCACCAGATGCGAGCACCCCGCCGCCATCATGGGCGCCAAAACCCCGAGCTCCTGTCGATCTAGCCCATTTTCCACACGAACGGCGACAGCACAGGTGCCGGCATCCCCGTGACGAAGCAACAGCTGTACGCCCGCCACTCCGCCCATGACGATGGAGTCGGGCGATGCGGGACCGAATGCTGGAGGAATGACGTCCAGGCGCCCCTCGCGCACACATACCTCGAAGGACGCTGCGATGAGTTCAGCGTGAACCGCATCGGCGTCAACCCGGACTAGGCGGCTGAAGGGATTGTGGAGGACTGCGGCAAGCGTGGCGGCGGCATCCGTGTCGGCGCTGTTGCGGCCAAATGCAGCCGATGTCGCACGCCTGCCCGTCCGCTGTGACGAAGGTGACGCAGGTGGAGGCGCCGTATAGGAGGTCGATTGAGAGCCGACCGCAGGCTGAAAACTCACACTAGGCGTCCCATCCTCAAGTTCACCGAAGTCCATCTCTTCAAGATCGTCGCCCGCGTCGGCGACGTTGGAGGTCTCGTTGAGGCGCGATTTTACGCCATCACCTGAGCCCATACCGGCAGAGACGGCTGTGGCGCGCACGGAGACGCCAAATGATGGGGTTTCCGCCCCCCCAACCACAGCCAGCTCCGCTTCCACAGCCTCGCTGGTTTCCCGCTCCGGCAGCCGAATGGCGAACAGTGGCTGCGTTGGCCGCCCCGGCGGCAAAGGCGCTGGCTTGTTGGTTGCGGTGTATTGTTCAGGCAAGGCGGTGCGCGCGGCGGTCGTCGGGCTTGAGGCTGGAGCCCCGATCGGATCTTTGGCATCGAAACCATCGACGTTCTCAGAAGAGTCCGCGTCCTCAGCAGGCTCAATCGCCTCAGCAGGCTCAATCTCCTCAGCAGGCTCGACATCCTCAGCAGGCTCAACATCCTCAGCAGGCTCGACATCCTCAGCAGGCTCGGCTTCCTCAGCAGGCTCAATCTCCTCAGCAGGCTCGGCTTCCTCAGCAGGCTCGGCTTCCTCAGCAGGCTCGGCTTCCTCAGCAGGCTCGACATCCTCAGAAGGCTCGGCTTCCTCAGCAGGCTCAATCTCCTCAGTTGATGTTGGGCTCTCCGCCAGGTCGCGTACGCCAGAAGACTCCG
>JAGSHB010000309.1 GCA_023954815.1 Myxococcales bacterium
AAAAGCTCCCACTCGTCGGCACCGATGGGCGGCCGGATCTCAAAACCGGTCGCAGCGCGACTGTGGATGCGCTGGGCGGTCGATGTCAGCACCATGCCGCGTTCTGCGTTGAAGCCGAGGGCCTCGAATGCGGCGATGGTGTCGTCGTCGCTCCAGCCGCCATCGCCGTGCACGTGGTCCCAGCCGATGGCGACGTGGCGCACGTCGGCGAACTCAGCCATGGCCGATTGAAAACGGGCGATGGTTGCAGCGACCTGCGTGGGCGGCGGGGGGCGTCGGAGGAGCAAGAAGTTGCCCCAGAAAAAGCTGGGGTTGGTTGGCGACCGCACGAGGAGGCCATCGCCGAGTGACGCGAAGACCGTCTGCTCCCCGAGGACCATGAGGTCGGTGCGAAACCCGAGGTTGGTTACGTCGTCGGGCGTCATCGGGGCTTCTTGCGCTGTATTGGCGGCGCGTTGAGCAGAAAAGTTGCGGCCGCTAGTGCGGAGAGATTCCACGCTAGCGGCCGCAGCTGTGTTGGTGCCCCTGCGATGCCTACGCCGCCTCAGCGGCGCTGCAGTGGCTTTGCGGGCATTTGGGGACGGAGCTGGCATGTGCAGCCAGCCCTACTACTTCTTCACGCCGTGACATGCGAAGCAACCGAAGCCCTTACCCGTCTTTGGGTCGAATGGCTTGTAGCCAAGCAATTTCACCATGGGCGCCATGACCTTGTGAGCCATGAACTCCGCTTTTCCACCCTTGAATCCCGGCCACTTAGCGGCGTTCTCGTAGGTCATCGGCTTGATGCCGTTCGGCATCTTGAACTTATTGGTCCCCTGCTCCGACATCGGGCCGTGGCAGTGTGCGCAGGTCAGCTCTTCGAACTTGTTGCCCTTCGAGTCGCCCGGGTAGGCGGCGAAGATAGGCTTCATCGTGGGCATGACCTTGCAGTTCATGAACTGCTGCTTCTGCTTGAAGGTGAGCTTGCTTGACCACGTCTCCGTGACGTCCTTGCATGGATCGACTGCGCCCACGTCGCCGGCCGATCCAGCATCTTCGGCTGCGGCGGCGTCGGAGGCGGCGGCGTCGGAGGCCGCGGCATCGGTGGCAACCGCATCGGTTGCGGAAGATGACCCGTCATCGTCCTTATCGGCTGAACAACCGATCGCTGCCATAGCTGCGAAACCAATAATCATCATGCGAATCAACTTCATGCCCTGCTCCAATTGCTCACGGCTGAGTTGCCGCACCTGCTCGTTCTCGGCCTGTATCGTAACGTTGCCCATCGTCGGCGACGGGCGATTCTCAGCAGTCTAGACGCAACGTGGGCTACGAATTAGGATCAATTTTGGGACGGTGTGTTTCATTTGCACCACTGACCCCTCCAACCTGCTGGTCAGGGGGCCTGCGAAGCCGTCAATTCACGGTAGCGCATGGGGCAGCATCGGCAGCATCGGCAGCATCGGCAGTAGCCAGTGAACCTGAAGAGACCCCACACGGCGCCGCGCACCCAAATTCGAGGCGTTTTCCGCGGCAAAAATGCCCGCAAAGGGCCCTGGGAGGCCGCTACGGCGGTTTTGACTGCGGGTAGGCATAGTAGTGGGGGGTACGCCGTATGGGCCCCTTGTGGGGCATTTGCGGTGGCGGCGACGACACGGCCGTCCACAGCGCTCATCGAGGAGAACAGGTCAGCGCCGTCACGCGCCCGACTTAGTCCCTGGCTGCGCGGGCCACACGCAGCTTGAGTTGCGCTTCGTAGAGACTCGGTGGCTGCAGGCCTGCTCTGTCGCCGTGACCTTCGACGAAGTCTTCCGGCGCGGTCCCCTCTCCCTTCGCAGCGCTGCCGGCCCGTTCGAGCGAGCTATGAATCGTCAGACTCTTCGCGGGACCAATGACGAAGCCGTCGCCATAGTTGTAGCTCAGCAGCAGTCCACTGCCATGCGGCCGCCACATGATGTTCCGCGTCGCGGTTTGCCCAGCGCCAGTCGAGTACTTCTGACGATTCTGGCTGGCCCATCCGTCTCCGAACTCGCTGTCGTCGATGAGGTTCGCCATGGCCAAGCTGTGGTGGAACTCGGAAAAGCCGAGCAGCCCGATATCCGACCCTGGCCCGAGCAGCGCCTTGCCAAAGCTGCTGTGCACCCGCAGCCAAACGCAGCCGCTGAGCCCAAATCCCCAGTTCTGGATGAAATTGTGTCTCCCGTGACTCGCCGTGCAGTCCCGCGTCAAAATCTCCGACGACGTGCGGTACTCGAATAGATAGCCGTTGCCGCCGCCGCCGCGATGCTGTGCGCGCGAGAGATGGCAGTCGGCTAGGGTCACACGCTTGCTATCCCTGATTTGGATACCGCCGGATTGCAGGTGTGGGTGGGGCATGAAGCCAGTGTCCAGCTGCTTCGGACCTTCAAAGCTGACGACGTCTCGTAGCCAGCCGTCCTTGACCCCTTGGAACTCGATGGCATGCACTTGATTGCGACTCCAGGCGGTGGCCCAGTCGACGGCGTCGCTCACGCCAATCCCTTCGATTCCGACCTCCGAGATCCAGCCATCCGTCTTACGCAGGCTCGCCTTGTCCCGCAGCAGCGTTGGGTAGCGCAGGGGCACGTCCAGCGTCACGCGGTGGGGCGTCTGCGAGGTGTCGACGGAGACGACCGTGCGCCTGAAGAACGGGCGCCAAGAGCCGTTGAACGCCTTCCATGTGCCCGTCATCCCGTGTGCTGCTACGAATGCGTCCGAGATCTGCCACCCCACATCGACATCGTCGCCCGGCTGCAGTGCGCTGGCGTCGCCGACCCGCACCACTATGTCGCCTCGCGCGCCGTCCGCTGTGAGCAGGAGGTCCTCACCATGCGTCAGCGTCCCGCCAACCTTGAGGTGAGCTTGCGCCTCCACGACGTTGGCGTCGGTGAACCATAGTCGCGTCTCATCGGCGCCATGACCGCGCAACACGACATTCGAATGCT
>JAGSHB010000024.1 GCA_023954815.1 Myxococcales bacterium
GTTATCACAGACCTCAGCTGCCTTGCCCTTGTAGACACTGGCGTCCGCATCATTGCAGTCATTGCCACCTTTCGGGCAGACCGTCGGCGTTCCGACCATGGTGAGGTTGGCGTCGCAGTAGTCATCGCCATCGTCGTCGCAGCCTTCGTCAATCTTGCCATCGCAGTTGTTGTCGATGTTGTCGCAGATCTCGACCACGCCCGGTTTGATGGTGGCGACGGTGTCATTGCAGTCGCCAGCCTTGGTGGTCGTGTACTCGGTCGTCGCTGAGCAGAAGCACTTGGCCGTACCCGCGCCGTACGTGTCTTTGTCACCGTCTTTGTACAAGTTGATGCAGTAGATCGCGTTTTCGCTATTTTGCGAGCCGTCGCAGTTGTCATCCTTGTTGTTGTTGCAGACCTCAGCCTTGCCCGGGTTGACGGACGCGTCCTTGTCGTCGCAGTCATTGCCGCCGTTGCTGCAGACTTTCGGCGTACCAACAAGGGTCACGCCCTTGACGCAGTAGTGATCGCCGTCGGTGTCACAGATCTCGTCAACCTTGCCATCGCAGTTGTTGTCGAGATCATCGCAGAACTCGGTCGCGGCGGGGTTGATCTTCGGGTTGGCATCCTTGCAGTCACCGGGGTTGACGGCTACGTACGGCGACTTGGCCTTGCAGCGACACTGGCTGACGTTGGTGCCCCACGCGTCGAGGTCGCCGTCGTAGAAAAACGGCTTACAACCGGTTGAGCCGATGTCGTTGGTGTCCCCATTGCAGTTATCGTCCGCGGTCGTGGCACAATCCTCATTCACGCCAGGATTGATCTTGGCCGTGCCGTCGTTGCAATCACCGCCGCCGAGTTTGCAGATGGTCGGCGTACCGAGGGTGATCATCGTTCCGTCGCAGTAGTCGTCGGCGTCGTCGTCACAACCTTCGTCGGTCTGGCCGTCAGAGTCATTGTCTTTGTTGTCGCAGATCTCGAGCCCTTCAGGGTTGATCTTGTTGTCCGTATCAACGGTGTCGCCGCCACCTTTCGGGCAGGCCAAAATGGTGGCTTGCGAGGTGTCGATTTTCAGGTCGACGTCGCAGTAGCCGTCGCCATCGTCGTCGCAGCCTTCGTCGGTCACGCTGTCGCAGTCGTCATCCTTGTTGTTGCAGGACTCGACGGCGCCCGGGTTGATCGGCTGAGAAGCATCATCGCAGTCGCCCGGCTTCAGTGATTTGAAGGCGCCCTCTGCAGTGCAGATGCACTTGAAGGGCGTGGTACCCCAGTCGTCAGAATCCTGATCGGTGTAGAAGTTCTTGCAGCCAGTGGCGTTGACGTCGTTGTTGCCGCCTGAGCAGTTGTCATCCGCAGTCGTGCTGCAGAGTTCAGCCGCCGATGGGTTGATGTCCTTGCTCGCGTCGTTGCAGTCACCACCCTTGGTCGCCTTGAAGGCACCCGATGGCGCGCACAGGCACTTGGCGACACCGGCGCCGAAGCCATCACCGTCCAGATCGGAGTAGTAGTTCACGCAACCAGAGGCGCCCTCTTCATCCTGCACGCCGTTGCAGTTGTCGTCCTTCTTGTTGTTGCAGATCTCTTTGGCCGACGGGTTGACCGTGCCGTCCGCATCGGCGCAGTCATCACCAGCGATGGCGCTGTCGTCCGTCGGCAACTTGCTCTTGAGGCACTTGGCGGACTTTTTGACCTTGGCGGTCACGGCGCAGAAGCCGTCACCGTCCTCGTCGCAGTCCTCATCCGTGGTGTTGTCGCAGTCATTGTCGATGCCGTCGCAGACCTCGCCGCAAGCAGCGTGACCGCAGCAAGACGCCCAATCATCGCAGTCCGTCTTGCCGTTGTTGTTGTTGTCCTTGCCGTCGTCGCAAATCTCGCCGCTGGAGCAATCCACCTTGAGGTCGAACTTGGCCGTGTCCGTGTCGCCGATGCCGTCCACCACGATGTAGTAAGTGATGTTGGCCTGCGCCGGGAATGACACCGACGCCTTGCCCGTCGCAACGGCCACCGTAGCGATGCAGTTCGTCGGATCGCAGCCGATGCTCGTCGCTTTGAGGACGAACAAGCGGACCTTGTCGCTGCTGACGTTGGCCAGGCTGAGTACGACCGGGACGCTGGTTGCGCTGCTGAAGCTGTAGGCGACTTCCTTGCCGCTGAACGTGGTGCCCGACAGGCAGCTGTAGCTCTCGACGATGTCGGTCGCGTTGCCGCCCGAGGTCAGCAAGCTCAACTCGTTGTCGCCGCAGGTCAGCGCAGTCGCAGCGTTGCACTTACAGGTATTGTTGTGCGTGCACACACCAGAGGCGCAGGTGTCTTTGGTGCAGCCATCGCCGTCACTGCACTGGCTGTCTGCGGTGCAGGAGCTGAAGCCGTTGTCGAAGAACGCGAACATGAGCTTGACGAGGTCATCGGGCGAGTCCGTTGACGCTTTGACACCACCGAAGAGAATCGATGACGCGATCGTCCGGTACTTGGCGGTCGGATCGTCGTGCGCAACGTGGACCCAGAACTTCTCGGTGCCGCTGTTGCGCAGCAGGTTGTCGGTGCGCTTAATCGTTGATTTTGCGCCGATCTGGTCGTTGAGGTTGTTCCAGGTGAAGGACTGATCGTAGGCCCATTTGTAGTTCTTATTCTGGGCTGCGTCGGCGTACGCCATGAAGCCGTCGAGCGGGCCGGTCACGCCGTTGGGCGATGAATCGAGCACCGCGTTGACCTTGAAGAAGGAGTGCAGGGTCGTCGGCGAATCGAAGGACCAAGTGTCACCGCCCTCGATGTACATGCGACCGCCGCCGGATAGGTACAGCTTGAGGTCGCCGATCTCACTCTCTTTGAGCACGTGGTTGTCGGGGAAGACACCGAGCACCAAGAAGATGGCGTCAAAGCTAGCTAAGTTCTTGTACAAGCTCATGTCGGTGGCGATCTGCACTTGCTTGCCCAGCTTCTTGATCGAGTTGTACAGCGGCGTCGCGTTGCTCAGCGGCACGGCCGTCGGCTTCCAGATCAGCACGCCGCCCTCGTAACCCACCGTCACCTTGAAGGTGCAGAGTTTGTAGAGGAAACCATCTGTCACCTTGATGGTGATCTCGTGCTCGCCGATGTCGGCAGCTTTCGGGTTCATCGCAACCGATGCATTCCACGAGCCATCGAGCCAGTAGTACAAGGCCGACGACACCGTAACGAAGGCCGGTCCCTTGACCATCTGGAAGCTGACGATGTCGCTCAAGTCCGGGTCAGTCGCCTTCACTGGAACGGTCAGCGACTCTCCTGCGAGCAAGGTCTGGTTCGATGGGCAAGCCGCGAATGAGGGCGCCGAGCCCTTTGCGACGCAGAAGTTGTCAACGCCAAAGCGCGTGAGGTTGTAGGTGCTGCCGCCGGAGGCGCACACCGCGAGGCGCAGGCCGTTGGAGCCGGAGAGCTCAGGCGGCAACTTCACGCTCATAGTCTCAGCTGCGATGTCCTTTGCAGGCGTCACCGTGTCGACCAAAATACCCTTCGTCCAATCAGCGGCAGCGCCATCGAGGCTACCCAGCACGCGAATGGTCGAGTTGCCACTGTTGTGCACAAACTCGCGATCGAGCTGAATCGTGATGGTCTTGGCGCCCGCAGCCTGGAAGATCGGCGACTGCAAGCAGGTGTCGTAGTCGACCTTGATGGGAGTCCAGGTAAAGCGCGCGTAGTTGTCTGGGCCCAATCCGCCGGTCGTATCCACAGCCCAGTTCGTCGCTGCAGTGCCCTTCACGTTGGCTGGGTTCCAGCCCATGAGCTTGAGATCGGTGCTCTCCGAGAAGTCCTGGCAGTAGTTCAGATCGAAGGTGCAAACCTCCTTTGCCACGGCGACGCAAGAACGGCCGCCGTCAGGCTGCGTCTTGCACTTGCCGACCTTGCACTGGCTCGACAGGTGCGCGCAGTCCGACGCCTCGTTTTCCACGGAGCAGCACAGTCCACCCGCCCCGGTGCTCTCAATGCTGAGGCACTGGTTGTAGACGCAGTAGTCGTTGGTACAGGCGTTGCCGTCACCGCAGTCAAACGCGTCGAGGCAGCAGCCCTGAATCGGGGCATGAGTACAACTAGCCGACACACAAGCGTCCTTCGTGCACAGATTCTTGTCGTCACACTCGGTGTCAGAGCTGCATCCGCACGCGTCATCTTTGACGTTGGAACACGTGCCCTTGCCGGTCGTCGCGTCGATGTTGTTGCACTTGTCTGTCGTGCACGACCAGTTGTCGTCGCAGTCAGCGCCGCTCGCACAGCAGCCGTCTTTGGGCGCCGTGTGGCGGCAGGAGTTGTTGAGGCAGTAGTCGATCGTACAAGCATTCTTGTCGTCACAAGCCGTCAGCGCGTCCTTGTCGTCGATGCAGCAATCCGTCTTGTCGCTATGCCCGCACTTGCCAGACAAGCAGGTATCGTTGGTACACAAGTCGCCGTCGTCGCACATCGAGTCGAACTTGCAGCAGTTCTCGATCGGCACGTACTTGCACTCGCCGCAACCACTGGATGTATCGCAGGTGTTCGTCGTGCAGGCATCGCCGTCATCGCACTCCGACGCGGAGGTGCACTTGGTTGTATCGGGCTTCGTCGCGCACTTGTTGTCGGTGCCGCAGAAGTCGAATGTCGTGCACTTCTTGTCGTCGCAGTCACTCGGGCCGTTGCAGCAAGTGCTGTCGCCATTGTCGACGAACGAGCACTGGTGCTTGCTCGTGTCGCAGCTGTCCACCGTGCAGGCCAAACCGTCAGAGCAATCTACGGCTGAATCACAGCAGTTTTCCTTGAAGCCGTCCTTGATGCCGATGCACGAGTTGTTGATGCAGCTGTCGTTGGTGCAGTACTTGCCGTCGTTGCAGTCGGTATCAGCGTCGCAGCAGTTGGCTTTCTTGGTGTAGCTACACACTTTCTTCGTCGTGTCGCAGCTGTCGTCGGTGCAAAATAGGCCGTCATCACAGTCGGCGAGCTGGTTGCAGCAGCCGGGGGTCTTCGCGAAGTCGCAGACACCCGACGCGTCAGTCGCGGCTTCTTTCTTGCAGGAGTCAACCGTGCAGCTGTTGTTGTCGGTGCAATCCGTGTCTGCGGCGCAGCAGCCCTTGATCGGCACGTTGTAGCACTGGTTGGACTGGCAGTAGTCCCACGTACACGCTTTCTTGTCGTCGCACGCCGCGTTCGGATCATCGCCGCCGCAGCAGTTAGGCTTGGTCTGATCTGCGGTGTGGCTGCACTTGGTCCAACCACCGGTCTGCACTTGATCGCACTTATCGACGGTGCAGTAGTTGGCGTCGTCGCACTTGGTGTTGGTGCCCGAGCTGCAGCAATCCGGTTTGAAACCGTGCACATCGAAACGGCACTGGTAGTCCACGCAGCTTCCGACGAGACAGGTATCTTCGCTCGTGCACTCGGTGTCTTTGCAGCACGAGCCCACCGGCTGTACGTGCTTGCACTTGCCGTTGACCACATCGCAGCTGTCGATCGTGCAGCCCAATCCGTCATCGCACTCGGCGTCGCTCGATACGCAACACTCCGGATCAGCCTTGATGTGCTTGCACTTGCCCTTCACGCCCGACAGATCGCAGGAGTCGGTGGTGCATTTGTTCTTGTCGTCGCAGTCGGTGTTTTTCGTGCAAACGGTGCACTGAGAGGACTCGGTGTTCGGGTACAAGCACTTTTCGCCAGGCGAGCAGTCATAGTCCGAGCCGCAGCAGTAGTTGCCCAACTCAAAGCGACACTGAAACTTTCCGTTGTCCCCAACCTCGTCGCACAAGGCGATCGTGCACGCGAGGCCGTCATCGCAGGTGTCGTTGATCAGACACTCTTGGGTCACGATCACGTGGCGCACTTCGCGCGCCTCTTTGTTGGTCAGCTCCTCGCCAGATGTGTCGACCAAGACGCAGGCCAACGTGTGATAACCGAGCTTGACGCCCTTGTAAGTGTGTGATGTTCCTGTGCTTGCGCCATTGAGCTTGCCGTCGAGGTAGCAGCGAATCAGGCCGGGGGTGAAGTTCTTCGTCGTGAATTTGATGACGACGTCGACGCCGCCGCCAACGGCGATCTTCCACTTTTGGTTTTCGGTAGGTGCGGTCACCGTGATGGTGGGTTCGCCCAGGTTGAACGTCTCGACACCAAAGGCCGCGTCGACCCCGGAGGCGTAGTCCGCAAGCAAGCCCGCATTGGGCTCAGGCTGTCGCTCCTCAGCGCATGCGAAAAATCCGAGTAGCGCTGCGAACAGCCCCAGTCGGATCACGCAGTTTTTGTGCTGATGCCGCATTCCAATCCTCCTAACGATGGGTCGGATCGCCAGCTATCGCGATCGTAAGACCTTCGCGTACCTATCCGGGGGATCTGGTTCCGGCTCGCGCCAGAAGTTGTGCAGTCGTCCACACTTTGGCGGGCTGGATGGGCTCGTTCCCGACTGACCACCCAACTCTACAACGACGGTTAAACCGCCATACTTTCACGGAATCTCAACGACTGCTTCTCCGACTGCGCGAGGTACTGGGTGCTTGCGGAACCCTGGATCCTTCCACTTCATGGGGGACGAAGAAAGAAGGCCCTCAGTAACAAAACGTAGCAAAGCAAGGGCTTGAAGGCAAGCAGATGGTCATTTGACCGCCAACCTTATGTTGGGCCGATGAAGCTCAATGGAACCGGACCGTTACAACCCCAGGCAGCCGCCAATTGACCTGCGACGACGCTGAGTTCCACCGCAGAGCCAAATGAAGACAAGTCTGCATATCCGACCGCGCTATGCCCACATAGGACCAACGAGCGACACAACTCGCGTTCGATCGCGACGTTGAACGACAACCCGTGGCGGGCGACGCCATCGGTATGTCGTAACCCTACGCTGACCAGCTTGGCCCCGCCTGACCAGAGACCTGTGTCTACGCCGGTTCCCCAATCAGGCTCAACGCCATACTGAGAGGCGATTTTGGCTGCACCTTCGAGGAGGTCTGAGACCAATTGGGCAACCTCAGTACGGGTACACGGCAGCGCGACGAATGCGACGATCTGACCGGGTAAGTGGAGCGTCGCTTGGCCTCCGCGGTCGGCTTCGATGACGTCGATCTGGTTGATTTGGCACTGGCGAACGGTCTCTTCAAGCCCCGCACGAGCGATGTCGTGGACGCGGCGGCCCAGGGTCAATGTCGGACGATCAGGAGTGAAGAGCCGGACCCGAGGAGTGCCGCCGGAAACGCAGGCCACAGCATCAGCTTCGTTGAGGGCGACTGCGTCTGTAAAATCCATCGTGCCGTGCCAGCACCACGATGCGCCCGGCAAGAGGTGCGAGAGGCGACGCATGATGAAAGTTAGCTACGGACGAGCAGCCACGCGAGAAAGATCGGCGCGGCGAAAAGGACGCCGTCGAGTCGGTCGAGCATGCCGCCGTGGCCCGGCAGGAGCGTGCCGCTGTCTTTGGTGCCGGACGCCCGCTTGAACATCGACTCAGCGAGATCGCCAATCTGCGCGACCATGCCGCAAATGGCGCCGAGACTCAGCGCCTCGACGGTGCCCAGCTGGGGAATGAGCCAAAGAGAGGCGAGGTAGGCGACGCCGATCGAAGCGGCGAGTCCACCAATGGAGCCTTCGATCGTCTTTTTGGGCGAGACCAGTGGGTAGAGCTTGTGCCGACCCAAGAACCGACCGGCGAAGTAGGCTCCCGTGTCGCCGGCGAAGACGATCGCCATCAGAGAAAGCAGCGCGGCTGGGCCAAATCGGAATCGACCCAGCGCAGGTGCCGTAGCGGTGGGCAAGTCTGGAAAAGCGGCGATCTCGGTCATGGCGGAGGCCAGGCCACCGACGTAGGCCACGGTCAGCAGCAAGACCATCGCACGGCGGCTGGCGGCGGGCAGATCGTCGGGCTGTCGCAGGCACCAAATAAGGATCAGAACAGGCGACAAGATCATCATCAAGCGTGGGCCGTGATCGAGCAGCCACGGCGAAACGACGACCAACGCGGTGAGGAGCGTCCCCATCCAGCGATCGCGTGGTGTGACGACCGGCCACATGCCGAGCAGTTCGTGGGCACACAAAGCACCGGCGACGCCAATGACGACCACGATGAGCGGCAGCGGTCCGGCGAGCAGCAGCCAGACGAGCAGCGGAGCGAGGACAAGGCCAGTGGCGACACGTTGCAGCAGGGTCAGACTCCAGAATCGGTGGGTTGCGGGGGCCATGGCCACGCGCGGCGGCGCCAGATGGCATAAGCGGCCCATGCGAGGGCGGGAAGACTGACCAGTTGGGAGGTCGTTGCGAGCCCCCAGAGCCATTGACCGCGATCGTCGTCGCGGATGAACTCGACCAGGATTCGGAAGATGGCATAGAGCGCCAGGAACTGAAAGAACAGCTCACCGCGAAAATGCCGGCCTTTGCGGTAGCGCCAGTAGCCGAGCGCGAAGATCAAGGCTGCGGCGATCGCTTCGTACAATTGCGTGGGATGCACGTGCAGGCTGGCATGGGCGCTGCGATCGATGAGGTGGTCCGTAACGTGGCGGTGCCAGGCGGGGCTGAAGCGTGGAAATGCGATCCCGGTGGGTCCTTCGGTGACGCCGCCGAAGCAGCAGCCTGCCAAGAAGCACCCCAACCGCCCCAAGATAAGCCCGAACGGTACCGCCCAGCCCGCGAGATCAGCCACGTCCCACATTTCGACCTGGCGACGTTTGAGGAACCAGAGACCCACGGGGACGCACAGCAGCAACCCACCGTAAAATACGTAGCCGCCGTACCAGATCTTGAAGACGCGCAGGCAATCCCGCTGTTGACGACAGAGGCCCGTGGCGGTGTCGCATAGATCGCCCAGACCAGCGGACAGACACTGCGCGTCGGCGGTGCACGTACGTCCGGCGCTCAGAGCCAGCCCCTTGAGCTGCGCTGGATCGGTGCACAGGTGAACATAGTCCCAGAAATGGCCGTCAGCGATGACGTGGAGCACGCGGGAACCGATGAGCCCACAGGCCATCATCAGCAGGCCCAGGTCCAAGATGGCGTTGCCGTTCATGCCGCGGCGCAGGCCTTCCCGGTGAGCGAGCAAGATGCCAGCAGTCATCCCCACCATCAGCAGCGTGAAGTACGCCGGAAGCGTCGTAAAACCGAGGTCGAACGATGGGTTCACGATGACCTCATGTGGTGGTGCCGGCTGGCTCCCGGCGCAACAACAGCTCGCCGAGGATGAGGATGACACCGACAGAGATACCGATGTCTGCCACGTTATAGACCGGCCACCTGTGCTCGCCCACGAAATTCAAAATGAAGTCGACAACGATGGTGTGCATGTTGCGGTCGATCAGATTGCCGATGGCGCCAGACAGCACCCCGCCCAGCGCCCAGGAGCCCAGGGTCGAGCCCATCCAGCCGGTCCAGATCGCCCATATCATGCCAAGGGAGGCAAGCAGGCTGATCAGGCTGAAAAAGGCGACGCGAAATCCCGCGCTCATCTCCCGCATCACACCCCACGCGGCGCCGGGATTCTCGGCATACACGAGCTTCATAAAGCCTGAGATCACATTGATTTCTCGGGATAAAAGCGCGATCTGCGTGCCCGCGGGTGGTACCGCTGAAGCGGAGGAGATGACGTCTTTGGCTCGGTACACGCCACCCGCCAAGAGAGCTCCTGTGTCCGCCGGCGCAACACGCCAACGCTCAGCAATGACGTCACCCAGCGACCGTTTCGCATCCGCCGCGGTCACACGCAGCCGGCGAGGCGCAGGAAAGCCGGTGCCAGCGAGCGCGATTAACTGGCGCGGCGCGTCGATACCCGCGAGCGACATGTCAGCCTTGAGCTCGGTGTCCTTGTCGTACTGCCACACCCACCGCTGGCCGATCGCTGCCGCGAGGGGGCCGTCGCTCACCCCGCGACTTGAAAACAACTGACCCACGGTGCGCTGACCATCAGCTGCCACAACCATCGGGTGCACGCTGCTGGCGAGATGTTCAATGGCCGCATACTTGGTCCACTGATCGACTCCCACAAGGGCCAGGGCCATCAGCAAGACAGGCCACCGCCAGCGAGCAGCAGCAGCGCGCAGAACCGCGTCGGTCGATTGAGATGTTGTTGTGTTGTGCTCTGGCATGGGGCTCCGGCGCTTGGCGCGGCGCAGAGTAGGGGGCGGGTCAACGGTGCGTCAACGACGGTCATCGGTAGGCTTCTGTGCTCGGTGTCTTGCCGCCGTTCAAGCCCGAGGTCTAGGATGCCCGGCCACCGGGAGCTACCGTGTCTAGTCGCCGAACCCTCATTCTCACAGCCAGCCCGAGTATCACCGCGCTACCTGGGCTCGTTTTTAGTGATACGCCGCGAGCGACGGACGCAGCTCTCATGAGCGCGGCGTTGGCCCAAGTGAAGCCAGGTGACACGGTGACCTTCGGCGAGGGAGATCCACTGCTGCAGGCCGACGTGTTGACCTGGCTCACAGGGGCAAAGGAGGCGGGTGCGGCAACGGTCGGCGTCCAAACCACCGGTCACGTCCTCGCCAAGAAAGGGGCGGCTTCGCAGCTTAAATCTGCCGGTCTCACCGATGTCCACGTCATCCTCTTGGGCGCCGATGCGGCCAGTCACGATTGGATTTCCGGCTCAGACGGGAGCTTTCGGCTTGCCTTACGCGGGATAAAGCGCGCCAACGCCGCTGGGCTGCGGACCCACATCCTGGCTCCCATTTTGCGGCCGACATTTCGGGCACTCCCCGATCTGGTGCGCCGCTCCCTGGCCCTGCACGTGCGCAGCTTTGCCTTCCACGCGCCCCTAGGCACCGAGCGCGAGGCCCACGGTCTGCACCCGCACCTCGCATTGGCCGGACCACACGTACAGCGGGCCATTGCTCTGGCCCGTCTGGCTAAGCGGCGGGCGACGACGTGGGGCGTCCCTGCCTGTGTGCTCGCCGATCAATCGTCGGCCATGCAAACGCCACGATCCGGACATATCGTGATCGACGCAGCCATGCCAACTACTGATTATCGCGACCGAATTCACGGGGCGCCGTGCAACGAGTGTGGGCTCCGTGCACACTGCCCTGGACCGCTGGCAACCTATGCCGAGCAGTTCGGTTGGGGAGGACTCGTGCCCCAGCAAGACGCGACCCCAAAATGACAGCGCCCGCTTGCGGTCGCAGCCAGCTATCCGCCCCGATCTGGACCAGGAGCCCGGGATGACCCGAATCTCGCAATCAGCCGCCGCCGAACAGCGTGACGACGCCCCGACATCTGCCGGTGGCGATCACATCGACATCGAGCGACTGGTTCGTGATGGCGTCCTAACCAGAGACGAGGCTCGGGCGCTCGAGCACAGCCAGCAAAGTGACAGTGGCGGCGCCGCGCGGATGGAGGCCCTGCCCGAGACGCGAGGGTCCGGTGAGGATAAAGACGCGGTCAAAGAAGTAGCGGTCAAGCACAAGCGCCACTGGGTCCGCGTGACCCGGGTCTGTAACCAGCGCTGCACGTTCTGCCTCGATTCGATGAATCAAGACGGCACGATGATCGACACCGACTCCCTGAAGGCCTACATCGCGCTGGGAAGGAAGATGGGCCGGGAGCGTCTGATCTTGTCTGGCGGCGAGGCCAGTGTGCACCCCGACTACATCGAGTTGATTCGCTATGGCCGTGAGGTGGGCTACGAGTGGATCCAGACGATCACCAACGGGATGATGTTCTCGTACAAGAAGTTCGCTCGAAAATGCGCCGACGCCGGTCTCAACGAGGCCACCGTCTCGATGCACGGCCACACGGCGTACCTGCAAGATCGGCTCACGGGCACGCCGGGCGCCTTTGTCACCGGTGTGAAGGGCATGCAGAACTTGATCGCGACCGGTAAAGTCGTGGTCAACGTCGACGTGGTGATCAACAAGCAGAACTACAAGCACCTACCTGAGATTATTGAGTACTACTATAACTTGTCGATCCGCGAGTTCGACCTGCTGCACATCATCCCATTCGGGCGCGGCTTCGATGAGCACCGCCACAGCCTGTTTTTTGATCTGAACGACGCCGTGCCCTACTTCCGTCGCGCGTTTGAGTGGGCCAACAAGCCGGGCGTCTACCTGTGGACCAACCGCCTGCCCGTGCCCTACCTCGAGGACTTCGAGCGCCTGATTCAAGATCCGCACAAGCTGACCTATGAGTTCGACGGTGGCCGGCATAACTTCGAGAGCTTTCTCAAGCGCGGGTTGAAGCCCGATTGTTGGGGTGAGCGCTGCGACTATTGCTTCCTCGATGGCCCCTGCCGCTCGACGATGTTTCCCTATCGCGGGCATCTGGAGGCCCGGACCTTCCCGGTGGTTAAACTCGACAGCCAGACAGTGTGGCCGTCGCCTCAGGCCCAGGCGGTTTTTGAAGCCCAGCAGCCGAAACGCGTGGTGCTGACGGCCCGAGATACGGCGGATGCGAGCCACGCGCTCGACTCGTTGCCCTTTGGCGATGCGCCGGTTTCGCTACAGCTCGATGCAGGGGCTGAGCCAGAGAGTCTGCCCGCACGGGTGGATCGGCTTGTGATCTCATCGGTCGACGATGCGGCGCGCTACCTCGTGGGCACCGATCGTGTGACGACGGAGGTGGAGGTACAGCTCGATCGGAAGCTCGCTTCCTGGCTGCTCGCCCGGCCCTCGACAGTGAAGAGCTGGGGCAATCGGCTCATTTTGACGCTGCAAGACCACGAGTATCTCAGCGGCTCGCAGCAAACGGACCCAGCACCGGAGTCCCTGCGTAAGCTCGCTGGATTGGGGGCGCGGCTAAAGAACGTACCTGCTTGTGTCGCCGGGGGAGAGTCTGTGCCCCACGATCACTTCCGCCTTGATGCCGAGCTACTCGATCGCGGCGGTGACTTGGATCTGGACCGCTACGTCCACCACTACATTGAACGAGAGTACTACGCCAAGAGTCTGCGGTGTAACCGCTGCGCGCTATCGGATGACTGCCGCGGTCTGCACATCAACTACCTGCGCAATCACGGTTTCAAGATCTTGCGTCCCCTCGATGAAGACGGCCAAGAGCTCGCCGATGCGGGCTCTTTCGAGGACATCACGCAAGTGCTCAAGGAGGCGACCGCGGACCGTGATCGGCGGGAGCGCAAGCGCATCGTCGGGATGCATCAGCCGGCCAAGAGCGTGCGGGTTGCGCTGGGCAAAACCAGCCTTTCAGACCGAAAATCCGCTGTAAAAGCCGAAAACTAGCTGGAGCGCGCCCCCAATGGCCAACATCGGCTACATCCAGATGGTGCGCCACTGCAACCAAAACTGCGGCTTCTGCTCAAATCCGGAAACGCCCTGGTTTCATGGAGAGTCCGAGGTCCGCGCGCTCATCGACGACTTTGCCGAACGCAACTACTTCGGCGTGATCTTCACGGGCGGTGAGCCGACGCTGACGCCGATTCTGCCAGAGATGATCGCCTATGCCGGCGAGCGTGGGTTGCACACCCGCCTCATCACCAACGGCCAGAAACTAGCGGACCTAGCCTATGTAACCCGACTGCAAGCGGCCGGATTGCAGCACGTTCATGTCAGCGTGCACTCGCACAAGCGCGCGTTAGAGGACTTTCTCACGGGCACGCCGGGCTCCCTGGCCTGGGCCGAGCAAGCGCTGACCCACCTCGCAGGCAGCACCATCCGCGTAGACGTCAACATCGTCATCAATCGCTACAACGCCGATCAACTCCACGAGACGATCGACTGGTTCGCGGCCCACTATCCCCATGTCCGCCACTTCATCTTCAACAACCTCGACCCGAGCATCGGCAGGGCGCACACGAACCAGTATTTTGCCCCTACGTTTCGGCAAATGGAGTTCAGTCTGCAGCGGGCGATGACGACGCTAGCGCAGGCTGGCCGTACGTTTCGGGTCGAGAAGGTGCCGCTTTGCTACCTACCCGGTTTCGAGCACTGCAGCACGGAGACCCGCAAGATCGTCAAAGCGGAAGAGCGCATCGTTCACTTCCTCGATGAAAAGGGCACGGTGATTCAGCAGCAGTGGGGCCATCACCACGCCGAGGTGTGTGGGGTGTGCACGCTGCGGGCGCTCTGTGCCGGTTTGTTCACCCGCGGTGAGGCCTACGACGAAGCCGAGCTGACACCGGTTTTTGTCGACCCGAGACCCATCGTCAAGCGCATCGCCGACGACGAAGCCAGCGATCCGGCGTGGCAGAGACAGCGATTGACTGGGGCGGCGGCGTTGGTCAAGGCGCCGAGTGAATCCCAAAGGCCAGCCAAAATGGCGCCGCCAGATGGCTCACGGCTCGTGCAACCGCAGTTAAACCCCAAGAGACGACGTGATCCGTGGCGAGACTGGCAACCGACGCCTGGCAATGCTGAGACGCCCACGACCGCTGGTGATTCATAGGCCCTGTAGGTTCGTTCGCCTGCGCCTAGCCCTGCGCCCGAGTTGCGCCCGACGTGCGCCCGACCACAGCCTGCTGAAGCATCCGCGTGCGTCACTATCGAGGGAGACGGAGGCGGAAGACTTTGCAAAGATGACAGGCTCATCGGCAGTGCTGGGTTGACGGCCGATCTCCCCTAATGCTAGCCCAGTGCACATCGTTCGGTGTCGCTCCCGGCCCATCCCCCTCCGGTAGGCACCCACAGCACCTCGCCCAATGGCGAGCGGAAGGGGATCATCCCATGGCTCAGCATACCCTTGAGCGCTTTGACGCCGACAGCAACACGGCCGTCCTCAGTCTAGACGCCGGTATCTACCCGCTGGATGCGGTCTATGGCGCAGCCTACGCCCTGATCGATCGCGCCTACGTCCTACTCGACAAAGAAGCGCGGGCAGAAGGCAAAGGCAGTCGATTCCTGATTCAGCTGCGCGGCAAGATCAAGCTCGATCAGGCGGCTGCACAGGCCCTGTCCGGCGAGTTCGGCAACGAGCTGCTCAGCCAAGCGCTCCGTCGCAAAGTGGTCAAGCAGAACGGCGGGTTGATCGAGGAGATCGTCACGCAGGCCATCGCCGGCGCCACCGGTGCCAGCCTGCCGCAGGACTTCCTCGACGATGACGACGACGATCTCGACTTTCTCGATGATCCCCTAGGAATCGCGGTTCCGTGGGAAGAGAAGTTCAAGAAAGACGGCAAGAAAAACGCCTAGGCGACGCACGGCGCATACCTGCGCCAGTGGAGGGGCCATGGCCACCGACCTGACGATCTCTTTGCACCGCGCGATGTACATGGCCCAGGCCATTCGCGACGCCATGGGTGTGTTCGATGATTTTGCGACGTTTTCAATGGAAAAGAAGGGTGATCACTACGAAGTGACGATCCGCGACGTGGACCCCGAGGTCGATGGCGACATCGTCGGAGAATTCAGCAACTTCGCCCTGGCCCACACCATTGAGCGCAAGCGGCGCACGCCGAAATAGCGGCACCCAAGACATAGCAGCGCTCAGCGCTCGGAGCCCACCATGACCCAGCCTCGCCTCGATGAGTTGATCAGCCTGCGCAAGGTCGATGCGACCTTCGCTCTGCCTTTCAACCAACGGCCGATCAACGATGACTTTCTGATTTCAAACGACCTCGGCGACATGACTTTTGTGACGCCGACAGAGCTGCAGAAGTTGGCGTACGGGCAGATCGAAAAGACCGAACCGCTGTACACGCGTCTCGCGGAGAAGAACTTCATCGCTGGCGAGGTCGACGTCGCGGCCCAGGCCACCCGTTGGCGCACGAAGAACGCCTTTCTGTTTTACGGCCCCACGCTGCACGCCTTTGTGCTGACCGGCCGCTGCAACTTCGGCTGCCAGTACTGCCACAGCTCAATCGTGGGCATGCACCGCACCGATACGGACATGTCGATCGAGGTCGCCGAGCGCGCCGTGGACATGGCGTTTCAGACCACGAGTCCGGGCATCACGATCGAGTTCCAGGGCGGCGAGCCCATGGCCAACTGGGAAGTGCTCCAGCACGTAGTCGAGTACGCGCGGCAGAAGAACGCGCTCGTGGGCAAGGCGCTGACGTTTTCACTGGTCAGCAACCTGACGCTGATGACCGAAGAGAAGCTGGACTACCTGCTTGAGCGAAAGGTCCAGATCTGCACCAGCCTCGATGGCCCCAAAGACCTGCACAACAAGTACCGCATCTACCGTGACGCCGATGGTTTCGACCTGACAACCAAGTGGATGAAGCGCATCAATGAACGCTACGTCGAGATGGGGCTGGACACCAATCTGTACCGGGTCGAAGCGCTGCCGACGGTGACGCGCGCGCTGCTCGAGCGCCCCAAAGATCTGGTCGATACCTTCGTTGATTTGGGCTGTCGTGCGATCTTCCTGCGCAAGCTCGATCCGTTTGGATTTGCCGCCAGAACTGCCAAAACGCTGGGCTACAGCATGGAGCAGTACATCGATTTTTACGTCGAGGCGGTGGACTACATCATCGAGCTCAACAAGCAGGGCGTTCAGGTGATGGAGCGCAACGCGGCGATCATGCTCAGCAAGATGATCGCCGACTACGAGCCCAACTACCTCGACCTGCGCAGCCCCGGCGGCGCCGTTATTGGCCAGATCGGCTACCACCCCGACGGTCGCATCTACTCGTCTGATGAGGGTCGCATGGTCGGCGCCATGGGCGATGAAGCGTTCTGCATCGGCACGCTCGACAACACCTACCACGAGATCATGACCGCCGCGTCGACCCGTGCGCTGGTGATCGCTGGCACCAATCTAGGGCAGCCAGATTGTGTCTCGTGCGTCTACCGGCCCTACTGTGGTCAACAGCCCGAGTACAACTACAAGACGCAGGGAACCATTCGCGGCCGCATGCGCGACAGCACTTGGTGTCGCAAGCATAAGTACATCTTCGACTACCTCGCCAAGCGCTTGCACTCGGCTGACGCGGACGAGATGGCGATGTTTGAGCGCTGGACGACCAATCGTCCGCAAGAGCACTTCCTACAAGAATCCGGTGAGATCTAGCACGGAACGGTCGTATCTGGGCGTTCTTGGCTGCCGCGTTCTTGGCCGCTCAACGCCGGTCTGCTCCGACCCTTGAACTAGGCGCGTCGATCCCCATGAGACACGTGGCGCTTGCGCTGAATCAAGTGACCCCTGGGCGCGTTTCGTCGTCACGTTGCAGGGCCGCGACGGGTGTTGCTAGCATGGCGACCGCTGGGGCCACTTTCGCTCGCTGTGAGGAGACTTTCATGAAGCGTCTTTCCGTGATGGCTGTTGTTTTGTGCCTACCCTCCGTGGTGCTTGCACAACCGACGCCACAGCCGATGCCGATGCCCGCTCCGCAGCCGAGCGCGCAACCTGCCCCGCAGCCGGCGACGCAACCTCCTGCCCAGCCCGCTGCCCAGCCGGCAACTCAACCCGCTGCCCAGCCAGCAGCGCAGCCAGCGAAGCAACCCGCATTGGCTGTCGCGCCGACCACGCAGATGGGACGGCAGATTCGTAAACAGAACAACAAGCACGGCCTCGGCGTGTCGCTCGGCATGTCCTCTGGCTCAGGTGTGGCCTACCGTCACTACATGGGCAATACCATGTTGCAGGCCTCAGTATTTGCCACGGTGACGGATCGCGGAGACAGCGCAGTGTTGTGGTTTGGAGCCCAATTCGCGCGTTACTTGCTGGTATGGCACGAGCGCCGCCGCACCTCTGTCTTACCAAGCACTTCAGCGCTGCGCCTCGTGGGCGGCGCTTCCTATCTGTATGCGAGTAGCAAGGAGGTCCAGCGCCAAAACGTGAAGCTCGACCCGAATTGCCAAGGCGTCGTTGGTCAGAACTGCCCGAGCGAATTCAAAGATGTGACCACCAAAGACCAAACCCACCGTGCGTCCGTCGGCGCCGGCATTGGCTTTGAGTTCGGTGCGATCATGCGACCTGGATTCAGCGTCGCGCTAGATCTGCAGCTCACTGCGCTGTTTGACGGCGGCAAATTCGACGAGTTGTGGCCGCTGCCTTCCGCTGCGCTGATGTACAGCTGGTAGCAACGTGGGGCACGCTGGCTGACAGTTCGTCTGCGAGCCCGGAACAAACGAGCGCGGCGCCCCTGGCGGTACCGCAGCGCACACGGCTCCGTCACGCGGGGCCATCAGGAGCCCGCCATGATTGTCCGTGCAGCCCTCATCGTCGCCGTGACCCTCTGCAGCGCAACCGGCTTCGCCCGTGCTCCAACTACCGTCTTACCGGGCCACAAGGTGCAATTGCAGCGCAACAGTCACGCCCTCGGTCTCACCGGCGGCTATGGCGGCGCGAACGGCTTTGCGTACCGTCAGTACTTCGGCAACTCCTACGTGCAGATGAACCTGTTGCCACTCGTCGCCGATCAGGGAGACTTCTTGGCCGTCATGGTCGGTGCGTCATTCGCACGTTATCTGATCGTGTGGAACCGCCCGCGTTCGGTATCTTTGATGCCGAGCACAACCGCGCTGCGTCTGGTGGGCCAAGCATCGACGTATTTTAAGCGCGACAAGTCGCCGGATGGTTCATTTGAACAGGCGCCATGCACGGGTGTGAGTTGCAACTCGGATCTCAAGACGAGCGCGACGACGGAGAACATCACCAGTGTCGGCGCAGGCGTCGGCTTTGAGTTTGGTGGGCTTCTCCGCAACGGCTTTTCGATGTCCCTCGATGTCTTGCTCACCTCGGTTTGGGATGAGGTTGGCTTCGATATGCTCGTGCCGCTGCCCTACGCTTCGGTGATGTACAGCTGGTAGATCGCAGCCGTCATTTCAGCCACTGGCGATGCCATACCCGCCCAAATGCCCAAGCTGAGCGCCGCTTGTGCAGCCAGCATTGCCGGCCCCGTTTGGGTCAGCACGTGGACCGATGCCTGCAGCGGTTGCGGCGGCAGTGATGTTGGCGACAGTGCAGAGGCGGACGACGCGCCTGCCAACAGTGCACAATGCTCGGCAGCCGTAGTCGTGAGACCGTAGACAAGATCGACCACACAAGCAGACGTCGCCCATGCGTCCCAGGGGAACTGAGACAACCCGACTGCCGCCTTGCGCATGGCCGCCCCTTGGCATCCGTGCCCCGTGCGTGAGGCATGGATGACGAGCGACGCAGGCATGGCGCCGTCTCCCCGCCATGAGACCACCCGAGGCGGACCGCAGTGATGCGCGCGCCCTAGCCTGTCGGCCAGACGCGCGGCCCGCGCCTCTGTTCGATTGCTGAGCCATTGAACGTCAGCGCCCTGGCCGAGCAGCCAATCAGCGACAGAAGCCGCAGCCCCACCCGCGCCCAAGATCCCGATGGGACCGCGCAGGACATCCACGCCGCAACGAGCGAGCGCCAGTCCCAACCCCGGCCCGTCGGTGCTGGTCCCGCATAGAAGCCCATCACGGACAAAAAGCGTATTGACGGCGGTCATCGATCCGAGCGCGATCGGCGCCAACACACCGGTTTCATCGCATGAAAAGTGCCGTTCGCACTGGCGCGCTGCCGCTTCTTTCCACGGCGTCGTGACGTTGAGGCCGTCGAGCTCGCCGCGTCGCAAACGGGTGATGCCGGCAGCCAACTGGGCCTCGGTCTGCGTCTCATAGAGGACGTACGTGCCGGCGCGCTGCAGTGAGCTCAAACCGGCGCGGTGCAGCATCGGTGACAGCGAATGGGCAATGCCGTCGCCGACGAGACCGAGACGGAGCGCGCTCATCCGAGCCGACTGCGCGCGATCTCGCAGTCTTTTGCGATCTGCAGCGATAGCTCGGTCAATCCGGCGAATCTGCGCTCGCCGCGAAGACGTGCCACCAAGTGTAGCGACACCTCTCGATCGTAGAGGTCTCCGCTCCAATCCAGCAGGTGGGCTTCGACGCGCCACTCTGAACCGTCCAAGGTCGGACGAGTCCCCAGGTTACACACCGCATCCAGCAGCTCTCCGTCCACCTCAAGGCGACCCACATACACCCCAGGAGAGGGGCGCACCTGCTCGCCGGTTTCGATGTTGGCCGTTGGAAATCCAATCTGACGCCCGCGCGCATCGCCGTGAACCACCCTGCCTCGCAGCGCGTAGGGTCGACCGAGTAGTTTATTGGCCAGCGGGATTTCGCCCGCCGTCACCAATCGGCGAATGCGGGAGCTGCTGACGACTTCGCCTTGACGACTCACAGCCGGACACCGCAGCACGCGGGCACCGTGGCTGGCAGCGATACGCCGCAGAAGAGCGATGTCGCCTTTACCACCGCGACCGAACCGAGAGTCGTCGCTGGCAATCACCGCCCGCGCATCGAGCCGGGAAAACAAAATCTCTTCGGCGAACCACGTGGCGCTGCGATCCCGAAGCTCCTCATCGAACGGCAGCACCACGACTTGGTCAACGCCGGCCTTGTGAAGCCAAGATGTACGCCCAGCGAGTGTGTCCAATGCTAGCGGAGCCTTGTCCGGTCTGAGCAAGCGCAACGGGTGGGGCTCAAACGTGATGACGGTCACGCGCTGCCCCGTCGGCGCAGCGACAGCACGTAGCTGATCGATCAACATTCGGTGGCCAATGTGGACGCCGTCGAAGTTGCCGAACGCGATGGCGCTGCCACCGGAAGCCAGGGGGTGTTGCTGTAGCGTCAATTGGTCCTCCTGGACCCACTCGCGGCCCATAGACCTTGGGCCGATCGCACCTCACCCACCAAAAGTCAACGCATCGAAGACTCGGGCGGGCTTTGGGTACATGCCCCAACGCGCTCCCCATCCTGGGACACAGCGGCTGTATCGCGACAAACTGGAGAGTAGGTCAACGTCTCGGTCGTTAATGAAAGTGCGAACCCGGGCGGCATGCCTTGCTTTCGCTTCTAGGGGTGGGTATGAACCGAAGTATCCGTGACGGAGAGGTATGCATGTGTCAGATGTTCAATGTGACTGGTGTTAATTCACTTCGCAAACTGCTGCTCGTCGGTGCGATATTGCTGGCAAGTACGGCTGTCGGCTGCGGTGAAGATCCAGATGAGGGCGCGAGCGGTGCCGTCACGAAAGATGTCGATCAGACCGGCGGCGACATCATTGAGGACACTGGGGCGGGAATCGATACCCAGGAGTCGGAGGACACCGGTGACCAGCCGGACACCTCAGGCGGAGAGGATACGCAAGTCGCTGAGGACTCCGGCCCGGACATTTCAGCTCCTGTCTGCCCAGGTGAGCCTGGCTGCGAATGCGCGAGCGCCAACGATTGCGACTACCCCTATTGTATCGACACCCCGGCAGGAAAGCGTTGCGCCAAGCAGTGCGTCGACAGCTGCAGCACCGGTTTCAAATGCGCGACGGTGCCTGGAGCTGGCGGTGATGTCGCGACCATTTGCGTGCCCGAGGGTGGCAAGATCTGCAACCCCTGCAACAAGAACCAAGAGTGCGCCGCGCTGGGGTACTCGGCGGTCTGCGTGGACACGGGTGATGGCGGCTCGTTCTGCGGTGTGGACTGCAAGAACACGGACGATTGCACCGCTGGCTACGAGTGTAAGGATGTCAAAGACGTTCTTGGGAATGACGCCAAGCAGTGCGTGGTCAAGGGTGGAGGCGCGTGCGGCTGTTCGGAAGAGGCGATCAAGAACAAGCTCTCGACCGACTGCTTTGTAACGGCGGGAGAGTCGAAGTGCAGCGGCGTCCGGACCTGTCTGGCGGCAGGAGCAACGGGCGCTCCGAGCGGTGGTGGCCTCACGTCTTGCAAGGCGCCAGACCCAGAGGCCGAAAAGTGCGACGGACTGGACAATGACTGTGACGGTCAAGCCGACGAGGCGACCTGCGACGACGACAACGCCTGCACGGACGACAAATGCGCCGGCGCCGATGGCTGCAAACACACCAACGCGACAGGCGATTGCGATGCGGACGACTCGGTCTGCACAGAGAAGGACAAGTGCAAAGACGGCAAGTGCGAGCCCGGTACGAAGCTGGATTGCGACGACAAGAATCCATGCACCGGCGACACCTGCGATCCAAAGAAGGGTTGCAAGCATGAAGCGCTGTCGAACCAGCCCTGCAATGCCGACGATAACGAGTGCACACAGTCCGACGCCTGCAAGGACGGCCAATGCGCCGCTGGCAAGCTGAAAAGCTGTGACTCAGGGGACACATGCACCGTTGGAAAATGCTCGGTTATTACAGGCAAATGCAAGTACAGCGCCCAGGTGGGCATCCCGTGCAACGACAGCAACCCGTGCACAACCGGCGAGACCTGCAAGGACGAGTCCTGCAAAGGCGCCGCGACCAAATGTGATGACGGAAACCCGTGTACCACCGACACTTGCAACTCAGCCAAGGGCGGTTGTGTGCACGCGAAGAACAGCGATGTCTGCACCGACGGCAACAAGTGCACAGAAAAGGACAGCTGCAAGGACGGTTCATGCGTGGGTCTAGCCATCTCGGTGACCGTCACGTGTGACGATAGCGATATGTGCACAAAGGACAGCTGTAGCCCATCCAAGGGCTGCCTGCACGCACCGCTCAGCTCCGTGAAGTGCGATGACGGCAACGACTGCACGAAAAATGACATCTGCGACCAGGGTAAATGCAAAGCCGGCACCAACGCCTGCGACTGCAAGACAGACTCTGACTGCGCTAGCAAGGAAGACGGCAACCTGTGCAATGGCACGCTGTTCTGCGACACCGGAGCCTCGCCTTTCAAATGCAAGATCAAAGAATCGTCGATCATCAAGTGCGATAGCTCAATCAACAACGCTTGCCAGTCCAATGTTTGTAACCCGCAAGCAGGCAAATGCGAGTTGGACTTCAAGCCATCCTCCGCGACATGCGATGCAGATGGCTCCGTGTGCACCAAGGACGACACCTGCTCGGGCAAAGGCAAGTGTCTAGCCGGTGCCAAGGTGACTTGCGACGACAAGAACCCCTGCACAAACGACGCCTGTAACCCGAAGACCGGATGCGTCTACACCGCCAACGAGGGTGCATGTGATGCCGACGGTGATGCGTGCACGTCAGGCGATAAGTGCTCTGAAAAGACGTGCTTGCCAGGGAAGAAGAAGAACTGCGACGACGACGAGCCCTGTACCGCAGATTCGTGTGACAAGAAGACCGGGCAGTGCCAATCCAAGCAACTCACCAGCAACTGCGACGATGGCAACGCCTGCACGCAGGACGACAAGTGCGGTCTGGCCAAAGACGGAAAATACACCTGCTTGGCTGGCGGCGCTGTCGTGTGTAACGACAACAATGCGTGCACAACAGACAGCTGCGACAGCAAGAAGGGCTGCACAACCAAGGCCGCTCAGGATGGCGCAAACTGCAATGACGGCAACGCGTGTACTGAAAAGGACGCATGCAAGTCCGGCTCGTGCGTAGGCTCGCCTCTCGCCAGTGGCGCCTGCGATGACAAGAACGAATGCACGATCGATTCGTGCGACTCGAAGCAAGGATGCCTGCATAAGCCCGTGAGCGGCTCGAAATGCTCCGACGGTGACGAGTGCACGTCCGGCGACACCTGCACCTCGGGCAAGTGTGTAGCAGGCACCAACCTGTGTGCCTGCCAACAGGACAGCGACTGCAAGGACCAGGAAGACAGCAGTCTGTGCAACGGCACGCTGTACTGCGACAAGAGCGCGAAGCTGTTCAAATGCAAGGTCAAGCCCGGAACTGTCGTCACTTGCGACACGACAGGCGACAACTTCTGCCGCAAGACTTCTTGCATTGCGAAGACCGGCAAGTGTGTCGCTGAGACCAAGGCAGACAAGACCCCATGCGATGCCGACGGCTCCGTGTGCTCGGTGGGGGATAGCTGCCAGACCGGTAAATGCACGCCAGGCAAGGCCCTGCAGTGTGATGATCTAAACCCATGCACTGCCGATAGCTGCGACGCCAAAGTAGGCTGCAAGCACATCAACCAGTCCGGAGGCTGCAACGCCGACGACAACGCTTGCACGGTCAATGACGTCTGCACGAACGGTAAATGCGCTGCTGGCAAGCTGAAAGACTGTAACGACGATGAGGTCTGCACCTCGGAGAAGTGCGACAAGAAGACCGGTAAGTGCGTCTACACAAACCTCGTCCAGTCTTGCGATGACAAGAACGTCTGTTCGGTCGGCGATGCCTGCAAGAAGAACGCACAAGGCGCGTGGACTTGCGTCCCTGGGGCACCCAAGAATTGCAACGACAACAACAAGTGCACCACCGACAGTTGCGATAAATCGAGCAAGGATGGCTGTGTCTACAAGACGGACACGGCAACCAAGCACGCTTGCTACACGGGTCCAAGTGAGACGCGTGGCAAGGGAATCTGCAAGGACGGCACGCAGGTCTGCACCTCTGATGCGAAGTTGGGGCCCTGCCAAAATGAGACCAAGCCTGCGCCCAAAGAGCTCTGCGACGCCAAGGACAACACCTGCAACGGCGTAACCGATGAAGGCTGTGCCCCCACAGGCTTTGTCGCTCGTAATGGCAGCGCATCCGTCAAAGGAGCCGCAGGAAAGAACCAGGTCCGTGCGACGATCGGCATGAGCAATGCAGCTGGTGCGTCAACCGGTGGCAGCGGTGCCAAGTTTGGTGCCAAGTTTGGATTCTACAGCTGGCTGATGAGCTTGATCGGCAAGTAGCACCAACGTTCGCATCCCCGCACCTCGAGATGCTGCTGATCTCGCGCGCCACGCCACATGGGCGGAGCGTGGACACTGAACGCGGATCCACCTAAAAAGCACTGCCAGATGTGGCGCAGCAAGAATCGACAGGCGAGCAATACAGTCCGTTCGTCACCGACAGGGTCGGCCATGATCGGCCCGATCGGGTGCGGCGAGCGAGGGTGAAGATCGCCGCAACTGGTTCAGCTAGTCGCGATCGTGCGCGACGAATGCCCCCTATATTAGGCGCCTGTCACAAATGTGAGCCCGTAGCCCACGCGGCCGTGAAGAACATCATCGAATCGACTTGCGCTACGGCCGGGCAGAAGTAAAGTGCATTTGTGGGAGTCCTGACGCGGCGTAGCGAAGGGAAGGCGGTCGACTGCGATTCGCCGATGGGAGGCACTATGAGCCTGGGGAGCCATGCAAGCCCTTGCGCTGTACGTTTCAGTCCGCAACAAGCGAGCGCTAGAGGGGGCGTCCGCTTGCAAACGACAAGAACTACGCGCCAAGATCTTGGCATCCACACAAATGTTCAGTATTTTTCTCGAGACTCGAACCAACAGTTCAGGCTGACTTCCACAGTTTTCAGACGCCGTTCGCCCGCTTTAGGTGCGCGTCGGCAAGCTAGCAAAGAGAATCGGATGACATTCCAACCCTCATTTCGGTTATTTCAGAGTCGTTATGGGAGCGGTTCGCATCCTGACAAGACATACAGTAGACTCCGCGAGCAGCGGCGAGCACGATAGGCGAGCCCCTCGCTATGGAGACGCACATGCGCACAATGATGGCACGGATCAAACCCACCTCTATCCTTCTGGCTTCACTGCTGGTGATGTTCGCCGTTGGCTGCGGAGGCGACGAGACGCCTGTAAAGTCAACGGCTGAGACAGACACCCAGACGACCGATCCGGATAGCGGGGAGTTGACTGACGATACTGGCGGAACCGCTGATGTGGGCGGCGAGGAAGATGCAGGCGGCGGGGAAGATGCCGGTACAGAGACCGACTCTGGCACCGCTGACGCAGGCGCTACTGACGCGGGCGGCGATGCCGGCAGCGAAGGTGATACCTCGACGACTGACGCGGGTGACTTGGCCTGTCCAGGCGGTGACTACTGTTCGTGCAATAGCAACGACGACTGCGACAAAGGCTTCTGCATCGACAGCCCAGACGGCAAGGTCTGCGCTGAGTCCTGCGTCGACACCTGCAAGAAAGACAAGTTCGTCTGCAAGCTCGTGCCCGGCCCTGGCGGCGACAACGTCACCGTCTGCGTCCCCGAGGGCGGCAACCTCTGCGATCCCTGCGACAAGAACGGTCAGTGCACCAGCTTGTCTGATGCCGCAGCCGCTTGCGTGGATCTCGGCGAGACCGGCGCTTTCTGCGGCTCGAGCTGCAAGACCGACGCAAACTGCGCCAATGGCTACGAGTGCAAGGACGTCAAGGACGTGACCGGCAAGGACGTCAAGCAGTGCGTTGTGAAGGGCGGCGGGTCCTGCAAGTGCTCGAAGGAAGCCATCTCGAAAGAGCTGTCGACCAAGTGCTTCGTGACCAGCGGCAAAGCCAAGTGCGAGGGTGTGCGGACGTGCCTGCCCGACGGCAAACAGGGCGCGCCTGCCGGTGGTGGCCTGACGGCCTGCTTGGCCCCGACCCCGCTCGAGGAAAAGTGCAACGGCAAGGATGACGACTGCGACGGTGACACCGACGAAGCGACCTGCGATGACAGCAACGACTGCACCGAGGACGTCTGCGACAAGGCCAATGGCTGTAAGTCGACCAACAAGTCGGGCATCGCCTGCAACGCCGACGACAGCGTCTGCACCAAAGACGACACCTGCAAGGACGGTAAATGCGAAGCGGGCGAAAAGCAGACCTGCGACGACAAGAACCCCTGCACAAAGGACGTTTGCGACCCGAAAGACGGCTGCAAGTACACCAACGACGATGGTCAGCCTTGCGACGCGGACAACACCGAGTGCACCGTCAATGACAAGTGCAAAGAGGGCAA
This sequence comes from Myxococcales bacterium, assembly GCA_023954815.1. Taxonomy (GTDB): domain Bacteria; phylum Myxococcota_A; class UBA9042; order UBA9042; family UBA9042; genus UBA9042. Next base: position 26,426 of record JAGSHB010000024.1, read on the forward strand.
ATGCGAAGCGGGCGAGGCGAAGGCTTGCAAGAGCACCGACCAGTGCGTGACCGGCAAATGCAACATCACGGACGGCAAGTGCACCTACAAGTTCCAGGAAGGCCAGGCTTGCAATGATGGCAACCCCTGCACGACAGGCGAGAAGTGCACCAAGGGCGACTGCTCCGGCGACGCAACCAAGTGCGACGACAGCAACTCCTGCACGGCGGACTCCTGCGACAAGAAGACCGGCTGCACGCACACGGCAATCACCTCGCCCTGCGACGACAACGACGCCTGCACGGACAAGGACGTCTGCAAGGACAAGAAGTGCGCTGGCGTGAAGGTCAACGGTGCTGTGAAGTGCAAGGACGACAACGAGTGCACCGAGGACAAGTGCGACTCGGTCAAGGGCTGCATCAACTCCCTGCTGACCAGCACGAAGGACAAGCCCTACAAGTGTGACGACGGCAACCCCTGCACCACGCCTGACGCCTGCAACAACGGCAGCTGCAAGGGCGGGTTGAACATCTGTACCTGCATCAAGAACTCGGACTGCAATGACCAGGACGACGGCAACAAGTGCAACGGCACGCTGTTCTGCGATACGACGGCGCCGCCCTACAAATGCAAGGTGGACCCGAAGACCATCGTCAAGTGCAACACCTCGACCGACACATTCTGCGCGCAGACCGTGTGCGAGCCGGCGACAGGCAAGTGCTTGGTGAAGAAGAAGACGGACGGTACGGCCTGCGATGCTGACCAGAGTGTCTGCACCAACAACGATCAGTGCACCGGTGGCGTCTGCACCCCTGGCAAGAACGTCAACTGCAACGACAAGAACGTCTGCACGACGGACTCGTGTGACCCCAAGGCGGGCTGCAAGTTCATCGCCAACACCAACTCATGCGACGCCGATGGTGATGCCTGCACGGTGGATGACATCTGCAAAGAGAAGAGCTGCAGCGCTGGCACCAAGAAGAAGTGCGACGACGGCGAGGCCTGCACGGAGAACGGCTGCGACAAGACGTCGGGCAAGTGCACGAGCAAGGACCTCACCAAGACGTGCGACGACGGCAGCGCCTGCACAGAGGGTGACAAATGCGGCAAGAACACCGCTGGTAAGTGGACTTGCATCCCCGGTAAGGGACCGGACTGCAACGACAACAACCCCTGCACGAAAGATACCTGCGAAGTCTCTGGCGGCTGCAAGAACACGGTCGACTCCAACATCACGGTGCCTTGCTACTCGGCAGACCCCAAGACGAAAGACAAGGGCATCTGCAAGGCCGGCGGTCAGAAGTGCGACTCGCAGGGCAAGCTCGGCAAGTGCATCGGTGAAGTGACACCGGCCGCGAAGGAGATCTGCGGTGACAACAAGGACAACACTTGCAGTGGCGTCAAAGATGACGGTTGCGCGCCGACTGGCTACCAGGCTCGATTCGGCAACGGCGTTGTCAATGGTTCGGTGACCCTGGGCGGCAAGAAGTACGACGCGCGGCTCTTCGTCGGAGGCAGCAACGCTGTCGGCACGAGCAAGGGCACCAAGCACACGGCCGACTTCGGCTTCTACGCTTGGGTGAAGGCGCTGCTCGGCAAGTAAGCCTTTCGATAGACCAGGCGAGGCCCACACAGCGCTGCTGTGTGGGCCTCGCCTCGTTTTGGACGCTAGCGCACTACAATTGTCTGGCTTGCGCCAAGATGCCTGGCGTTCAGGAAGCGTCTAGTTTGGAATCAGCAAGGTGCGGCTCGCAGAGGCTGTGCAGCGCGCAACGCGCTGCGGTCGTCATGACGCCTCAAGACGCGCGCCGATGGGCGCTGTGCCGCCGTGAGGGGCTGCGGCTGCGAAGAGATGATCAACGGTCGGTTGGTGAGGTACGGAAGGCCCTCGTGGCGCCGATACGCAGCTGATAGCATCGCTGATTACGTTTGAGCAGCGCGGGATTTATCCCGCTCGGGATGCGTCAGATGCGGACGCGCGCAAGCGGCACTAGATCGCGTCTACGACCCAGGCCCCCGGCATCAGATCTGTCAGTGCCCGCGGAATGGGTGCCTCAAGGGTCAGCGCCTCATTGGTCATCGGATGTGGGATGTGCACCCGGTAGCTGTGTAACCCGATTTGATGACTGGGCATCTTGCGAATGTCTTTCTTGCGCACGTCCGGCATGTCGACCAGCGCAGCCAACGGGATTTCAGTGGTGCGATCGAGATACAGGCGCTCATTCACCACAGGATGACCGATCGCCGCGAGGTGAATGCGAATCTGATGGCAACGCCCCTGATTGAGGGTGATGAGCATCCGACTCATCCCGCGACCGCGCGCCAACAGACGCCAGTGGGTGACCGCACTGCGGCCACCATCTTCGACGACCTGTCGGCGAATCCGCCCACCCTCTTTCACTGTGCCAATGGGCAGTGTGATACGGCCACGTGCACCTGTCACATCGCCCTGCGCGACGGCAATAAACTCACGTTTGCAGAGGTTGCTGCGCCAATTCCACCGCAGCGCCTTCGCTGCGCTCTCAGAGCGTGACAACAACACGAGGCCGGTCGCTTCCCTGTCGAGTTGATTGACGGGAAACACTTGGCCCATCCCCATCGCAGCCAGCGCCTTGATCACAGAGCGCTCCCGATGGGCACCTGACGGCAGCACCGGAAATCCAGCGTGCTTGTCCACAGCAACCAGATGTTGGTCGCAAAACACCACGCCGCAAATATCCGCCGGTGCCACATTGGGCTCGCGGTGACGCTTGCGGCCACGCGGCTTCGATGCGCCCGTCCGACGCTGGTTGCTCATCGATTGCTCCTGCTCACCACCTAACCGCGCAGACTATGGGCAGCCTTCATCTGTGGTGCCATCACAGTCGTTGTCCTTGGTATCACAACTTGTCTCGGTGGCAGTAGCACTCTGGTAGCCCGGTACGGCCTTGTAGTCGCAGGTCCACTTTCCGGCGCTGCAGCTCGCGGACACGTTGGCCTTCGTGCACACACCGGTGACCTTGCAGTCCGATTTGCTGACGTCCATCAGACTCTCATCGGTACTACCGTCGCAGTCGTTGTCCTTGTTGTCGCAGGTGGCTTCGTTCGCTTCATACGTAGCCAACAAGTCGTAGCGGCACAGCGGGTTGCCCGCGATGCACTCTTTGGCGGCGGCGGCGCAGACACCCTTCGTATTGCACGTCACGCTAGACATGTCGGGGTTCACGTCTGTGGTGCCGTCACACGTATCGTCTTTGCCATTGCAGGTCTCTTTGTTCTTCTTCTTGCTCAGGGTGCTGCACGAAGCCTTCTTGCCATCGCACACGACCTTGCCGGCCGCACAGATCCCGGTTCCGCAGGTCTCGCCGATCGTTCCGCTGCCGCCCATACCCGAGTACGTGAAGGTGTTCGCCGCTTTGCTCGCATCGTTACAATCGCCTGATTTCTTCGCGGTAAAGTTCAAAGCTGGCACGGGCTTGCACATGCAAACACCACTGGAGGTCACACCGAATCCGTCGCCGTCACCGTCTTGGTAGTAGAGCACGCAGTGCTTGGCGTTCTTGTCGTTGTTGTCGCCGTTGCAGTTTTCATCATCGTCGGTCAGGCACGTCTCTTGGGCACCAGGGTTGAATGACGAGCGGTCCTCACGGCAATCTCCGCCGCCGTTGGGGCACACCTTGGGTTTGCCCTTCACCGCCATTTTGTCGTCGCACCATTTGTCGTTGTCGTCATCGCACCCTTCATCCACCGCGCCGCTGCAGTTGTTGTCGAGATCGTCGCAGGTCTTTTCAGTCTTCGATTCGTAGGTGCTCTTGATCGTGTAGTTGACGTCAGGACAGGTCGTCCACACACCCAATTTGCACTGGGCTGGCTTTCTCCTGACCCCCTTACAGACCCCCTTCTGGTTGTCGCAGAGAGGCGCTGTCTTCGCGAGATCTGTCGGATCCGCAGCGTCCGTCTTTGAGTCGCAATCATCGTCGACGTTGTTGCAGGTCTCGGGTGCCGCTGGGTTCTGACTTGCCCCGGAGCTCTTTCCGTCGTTGCAGTCACCGCCGCCCTTCGGACAGGCATTCGGCTTGCCCACCACGACCATCTTGTCGTCGCAGTAGTCGTCGTTGTCGTCGTCGCAGCCCTCGTCCGTACCAAACTTACAGTTGTCGTTGATGTTGTTGCAGATCTCCACGGCGCTGGGCGAGATAGCCTTCACCTTGTCGTTGCAGTCGCCACCACCCTTTGGACAAGACTTCGGCGTACCAACCGTCGTGCGATTTTCATCGCAGTAGCCATCACCATCCTGGTCGCAATCCTCATCCGTGCCGCCAGAGCAATCATTATCCTCGCCATCACAGGTCTCGGTCGCGTCAGGGTTGATGGGCTTGCCGGTAGCTGATGTGTCGTTGCAATCACCGCCGCCCTTAGGGCACACGGTCGGCTTGCCGATGGTGACCCGCTTGAGGTCACAGAAGTCATCGCCATCTTGGTCGCACAACTCGTCTGTCTTGCTGTTGCAATCGTTGTCCACGTTGTCGCACAGCTCCGGCGCGGTCGGGAACGTCGTCTTGACCTTGTCGTTGCAGTCACCACCACCGTTGGGACAGACCGAGGGCTTGCCGACAACAGTCATGTTCTCGTCGCAGTAGTCGTCCTTGTCGTCATCGCAGCCTTCGTCGACGCGGCCGTCACAGTTGTTGTCCTTGCCGTCACAAATCTCGGTCGACGCCTTGCCAAGGGTTGAGCACGTCACGCCCGAGGTCCCTGCGCACTTCACCGTGCCGCCGACACACACGCCAAGACCACACTGAGCTTTGACCGCGAGCTTCCACGTCTTGCCAGTGGCTTTGCTGACCTGGGTGTAGATGAAGGTCTCATCCGTCTTGCTGTTGCAGTCGTCATCCTTGTCGTTGCACAGCTCTTTCGTCGACGGGTTGATGTTCGCGTTGGCGTCGTTGCAGTCCCCGCCGCCAAAGACGCAGGTCTTCGGCTTACCGGGGGTGCTCATCTTCGCGTCGCAGTGCTTATCGCCGTCGTCGTCGCAACCTTCATCGACCTTGCCATCGCAATCGTTGTCCTTGTCATCGCAAATCTCGGTGGTGTTTTCCTTTTTCGAACCGTTGGGATTGGTCGAACACGTGGCGGTTTTTGTGGAGCCCGGTGTGCATTCCACCACGCCCTTGCCGCAGGCTCCGACGCCATCGCAGGAGGCCGTCGTCGCCAAACCGAGGTACTTGAAGCCCTCGTCCGTGACGCCGTCGCAGTCGTTGTCCTTCGTGTCACAGATCTCTGTGGCTTTCTTGAACGCGGTCGAGCAGGTCACGCCCGTCTTGTCGTTCATGCAGACCACATTGCCCTTGGCGCACTCGCCCTTGCCGCAAGACTGCGTGATGGTGCGGTTGTTTCCGAGGTCGTCGTAGTTGAAGTCCTCGTCCGTCTTCCCATCACAATCGTTGTCGTAGCCGTCGCAGCTTGTCTCTTTGTTACCCTGGTAGAGTTTGACCAGGCTGTAATCGCACACCCACTTTCCGGCCGTGCACGCGGAGGTGACATTCTTGTTGTTGCACTGACCCACAAGCTTGCAGGGCGAGTCCGTCACGGTCATGCCGTCATCGGTCTTGCCGTTGCAATCGTTGTCCTTGCTGTCACAGACCTCTTTCGTGATCTTACCAAGCGATGAACACGTCAGCCCAGTGCCGTTGCCTTTGCACACAACCGTGCCGCTGGCGCAGGCGCCCGTACCGCAACCCGCTGCGATCTTCTTGTCCTTGCCGAGATCGCTGAACAAGAAGTCATCGTCCGTCTTGCCGTCGCAGTCGTTGTCCTTGCCCTCGCATGTGCTCTCGACGAGCTTGAAGCACTTCTTCGTTCCGAGACCGGGGCAGTGGCAGAACGCATCGCCCGGCTGACACTCTTTGGTCGAATCGAACTCGATACTCGGCACCTTCGTGTAGTCACAGACCCACTTACCAGCCTTACAGACGGTCACGATCTTCTGCACGCTCGCGCCAGCGCAGACGCCCGTCTTGGCGCAGGTGGAGTCCGAGATGGTCGTCAGTGACTCGTCGGTGGTGCCGTTGCAGTTGTTGTCCTTGTTGTCGCAAATCTCGGTCTTGCTTTGGTTCTTGCTGCCGTCGACATCCGTGGAGCAAACCGCCTTGTCTTTGGTGATGCGACACTCGACTTTGCCCTTGCCACACGCCCCGATACCGTCGCAATCCGCCCCAACAACTAGGCTTTTAGCGCTGGACTCCTCTTTGTAGGTGTAGTCCTCGTCGGCTTTGCCATCGCAATCGTTGTCGAGGTAGTCGCAGACATCGGTAGTGGGTCGCTTGTCGCCTTCACAGCCCACGCAGGTCAGCGAGTCCTTGTCGAACGCCTTCTGCAGGCAATCGAGTTTGCCGGGCTCCTGAGATGCAGGCCAGTGCTTGCAGACCGAGACGCCGGGCTGCTTGCCGCACTCACCGTCCGGGTCGCCGCAGGTCTTGTCCTCAGCTTCCGGGTTGCCGTTGTCCGTGAACCCATCGCAGTCGTCATCCTTGCCGTTGCACGTCTCGACCGCGTCCGGCGCGATGGCCTTGTCGTCGTCATTGCAGTCAGCAGGAGCGGCCCAACCATCACCATCTTTGTCGGTCGCGCTGTCGCAAGCAGGATCGCTGCCCACACAGCCTTGAACCTTGCCGTCACCACACTTTTCAGCCGCGCCGGGGTAGCTCAACGGGTCGGTGTCGTCGCAATCCAAGGGCGCAGCTACCCCGTCGCCATCGGTGTCCTTTGGCGCGCACGGGTCCACTTTGCCGTCGCAGTTGGTGTCGCAGGTAGAGAGGACCGCGTCGGTCGCCTTGACGCCGCTCGGAATGGGGGACTTGGGTGTCCAGCCGCTATCCTTGTCCAGAATCAGCTTGGTGTAGGAGATGCAGCAGCGCTCCTTGACCGTATTTCCGGGGTGATACTCGCTGTGAAAGCGTGCAAATTTGAAGGCGCAGGCCGCGTCCTCCTTGTCGTTGGGCACACCGTCGCCGTCGATGTCTTGGAGTGCGCACCCGTCGTTGACCTTGCCATTGCAGTCATCATCAACCTGGTTGTCACACGCTTCTTTGTCGGCCTTTTTATCCGCTGATGAGCAGACGAGCCCTTTACCGTCGGCGCTGCACACAGCCGTACCGCCAGCGCAGGCGCCCGCACCGCACGAGTCGCCCTTCGAGAGCGAGCCTGGATTGCCGTCGATGCCAGTGTAGGGCAGGTCTTCATCCACCTTGCCATCGCAGTCATTGTCTTTGAGATCACAGACCTCGGGAGCCCCCGGGTAGACGGTCTTGTCCTTGTCTGCGCCTGGACCGCACTTGAGCTCCTGGCAGTCGGGGGCGCCATCTCCATCAGAATCGACACACTTGGTGTCTTCGCCGTCGCAGTCCTCGTCGATGCCATTGCCACATTGGGTGCAAGAGTCTTCGAACGAAAAGGGGCTCGCGTCGGAGCCCTTGGCGGGATCATCGGAGCAGTCTGTGGCCTCGCCCTCGGCACAGCAGCCGTCTTTGGCGCAGTCTTTCACACCGTCGCCATCGGCATCGCAGTTGGCGTCGGCCTTGACGAGCATCACGCTGATCTTCTTCTTGGTGGTCGCCACAACGACACCGGACCAGCTGGTGAGCACCTTGAGGTTGTCGTCGAGGCCACGAATCCGCAGCTGCAACTTCACGGGCGACGCGCCGCCCTGGTTCACATCGAGGTCGACCTTGAACTTCGTATTGACGAGGTCAACACCGGCAGGCAGCGGCCCCGCGTACTTCTTGGCTTCACCGTCGCCAGATGCAGCCGGAAGTTTCTCAACCACCGCGCCATCTGCGTCGAGCCCGAGCACACCGATGTCATAAAACGTGATCGGGCCCCCATCAGGAACCTCACTGCCGATCTCGAGACGAATGGCGTCGTAGACGACCACTTCATTTCCGCATGCAGTGACGAGCAGGGCGATCAGGGTCAGTACGACCACAGCGAAACGCGTTGGCATCCGTAGTTCCTCCGGTGTGGCCAAACGCACGACTGACGGGCGTCTGCTTCCACAGTCGCTGGAGTATACCTGCGCCGCACGCTGGCGGAAACTTACCCGCAAAAGTGAGAGACCGCTGCGTCGGACAAACGGCCGGATCGCGACCGTCACATACCCCAACTACTTGCATATTCAGCGCTTATGAAGGAGACGGCGGCGACGAAAAATATGAGGTCCGCTCACCCTAGCGGGGCATGCGTCACGCTGACGCTGCTACCGACGCGGCGGAATTTGCACATCCGCACACAGACGTCTGATCTGGGGGGCCTGTGCGAGCGTACCCTCAAATCCATTGCACCAGCGGTCGCGAAACCCATCATCGCCATGAAACCGGCGAGACAATAGACGTGCGAGAGGGGTGTCGATCCGTCCGATCGCCGCCGACATCGCTGCTGGATCCGGCGCCAACCAACGGAGCAGCACGCGGCGCATGATCGCGTCGGCGACGTTGTAACGACGACCCCAGTCGATCTTGACCTGCCAGTGGCTCGCCTTGAGTGAAGGTGGCCGCTCTGCGCCAGCGAGCCGCACCGCCACCCCCCTGAGCACACGACTGTCCAGACTCGCGGCCCGTTCCAGCAAAATCGCCTTCGCGTCGTCCCGGCCGGTCGCAGCCAGCGCCCACAGGTTCGCGTACGCCTGGAAAAAAGCGGTCAGCCGATTACCGCGGCCGACATTGGCCCAGCCAGCGAGGCTAGCCACGATGTCTGCGGCTGAATGATGCGAAGACATACGTCCGACCATGGCTCCGAGGGCCAACACGATGGGCGCCCGCAGCGCTGAGCGAGCGTGCGCGATCTTGTGCATCCGCTGCATCGCGCCGACCCCACCCACGCGACCTAAAGACAGCGCCGCCAGTGATGACCAAGCTGTATTCCGTTCTTGCAAGCGTTGAACCAAGAACGGTTCTGCTTCTGGGAGACTGGGCAGCTGGGCAAAGGCGAGCAATTGAGCAACGCGCACTTGCCAGTCGCCCTCGGCTTCCATTTCGACCAACAACTGGGTGGCCTCCAACGAGCCGGAGGCGGCCAGCGCCAAAATCGTCAGGCGCCGAATGGCAGCATTGCTGTCCTTGAGTAGGCGCCGGCCCAGCGCGGGCGGCAACCGACGGTGCGCGAGGGCCGCCTGACGCAGGGCGCGCACGCGGAGCGCGAGATCTCCGCTGGCCATGGCCTCTGACAACATCGCTGGCCCTGGGGCTTTTTCTCGGCTGCCGAGCAGGCGTTCAAGCGGCGCAGTCCGCAGCCAAACATCGTAGGCGAGTAGGCGAAACCGCTCGATCACTTGGCGCCGAGGGTGCTTGGGCGTGACGGCATCCAGCCAGCGCAGCAGCCCGGCGGCGGAACCGGCGCGCATGGCCAGCGTCAACAAGCGTTGGCCGGCGCGATTGAGCTCCTCCGCGTCGACGGTACGGACAACGATGGACCGGAGCGCAGCCATCTCTTCGGCGATCTCACCCGCCTGCCGAAACATCTGGGCCAATCGCGCGACGGCGCGTGTGTCGCGTGGATTATTGCGCGCAGCCCGTCGATAGAGCCCCGTTGCCCCGCGGACGTCGCCCGAACGCATATGCAAGTCACCGAGGTGAAGCAGCTGTGACGTCACGACACGGGTCTTCGCTTCGAGGATCGACTCGGCCTCTGCCACCAGCTTCAACTGTTGGGTGGCCAGCCCGCGTTCGACCAACGCGACCAGGAGGACCTGTGCCCTGTCGATGTCGACCTTCGCAAGCCGAACAATCCGCTGGAGCCCGGATTTCAGCCGTCCTTGCTGCAATTCGGCTCGTGCGAGCGCCGCTGCCACCTCGGGATCGGCCCCCCATTTCTTGGCCATGGGGTGGCTCCCGGTGAGCCATGTCAACGGCAATCGCTCGCCGCCGAGTTCTGCCTCTCCGGCCACGAGATCGAGGTGTAACAGCGTGTCGCCGAGAGAGCCCTTTCCGCTGGCGAGCTTTTTCTTGAGCTTCTTCATACGCGGCAGCAGCCACCCGGTCTTGCGATAGAGAGAGATGAGGCTACGGCGCGCATCGCCAGCCAATTGCCGCTGACGCGCGTCCGGATTTGGAGGGAGGGTCAACAGGGTCATCCAGCCCTGTTCGGCAGCTCGGTCGCGTCCTGTTTGGCCAAATAAGATCGCCAACAGCCGCGTCGTCTCCGGCTTGTTTGGAAACTTGGTCTTCATGCGCAGGAGGGTCTGCTGCGCCTCTCGTACGTGCCCGTGCGCCTGCAGAATACTCGCCATGCGCCGCATGCCCTCATACGGACCAGCCGGCAGGGATTCGAGCCGCTTGAGCACCGCCACGGCAGCGGCGAGATAGGTCCGTCCACCAGCGAGCAACCACTCCCCGTATGCCTCCAAATAACTTGGGTTTTTGGGGTTGGCCTTGATGAGCAGCACAAACATTCGCCTCAGGCGCTTGCGATCTTCGCCGAGGCGCTGCTCGCGATCGATCAGACTCTCGATCAAAACATCCCGGCGCGGATAGGTCTTCACCAGGCGATCGATCAGCTTGCGCGCGCCGCGTTTGTCACGTGCGCCGATGTGCGCGTCGACGACCGTAAGCCACGGCATCGGATCGCTCGGAGCCAAGCGCACGACGCGCGCCACCACCTTCGCTAGCTCATCCCGCGCACCCTGCCGAGCGAGCGCGTCGATCAGCGCTTTTTGCAGCGTGCGGTGACCCGGATAGCGTGCAAAGGCCTTGCGTAAAGTAGCGACGGCGGCGAGCTCCCCGTCGAGCTCAGCGACCAGCCGGGCGGCGAGCACGGCAGCGTCTGGGTCGCGCCAACGCAGCAAGGTCTCCCGGGCGTCGTCGACCTCGCCAGCGACACGCCCCCACGCAACCAGGCGCTCGAATAAGGAGTGTCGCGTACCGATTCGCGCTCTCTTCAGCGCCCGATCGAGCACTTTGCGGGCCTCTTTGTGCTTGCCGGTCGCCATGAGCGCGTCGAACAGCCCCTCGTCCACCGTACGCTGCAACCACCTGGGCACCCTTCGCGATCTGCCCGCTCTGCGCCAAAGCTGGAGTTGAACCGGGTAGCCTTGACCCAAGATCTTCGCCGCGTCCACGAGATCGGCCGCCGGCACCCGCTTGGCAGCCGCGACGGCCCGAGCAAGGCGCAGGGCAAGGCCCATATCACGCCCCGCGACGGCCTCACGCATCAAGACGATCGCGGCGCGGGACGACCACCGCCGCCGTTGTAGCAGCGCATCGACACGTTCAGCGAGGGGCGCGGCTGGCTGGACAACTGGTTTGTGCCTGGCGCTTCGCGGCACGCGCCGGCGTTTGCGCCCCCGCCGCCGAGCACGACGCTTTTTCTTGCGCTTGACGGCGGGCGTAGCAGCCGGCTTCTTGCGAGCCCCCCAACCGCCTTCCGCTTGCGAGACAGGCGCCTGGGCAAACGCAGTCACCAGTGCGATCGTCAGCAGCGTCCGCCACGGCATAGGACGCCAGCACCTGAACACGCCTCCGGCATCGCGGTGAGCCTGTTGGCGGACATGGGAGCGAAAAAGTTGCATGGCCTTCGTTCGGACAAGGTTGGGCGCCACCCTACGATGACGGTGAACGACAAGATGGGCAATGCGTCAGCCCACCCAAAGAGAGCTGGCGACATCGGCGACCCCTGGCAGGGCGCTTCGGCAGCCATTTCAACTGCACGGCGCGCGGCTACAACTTACAACGCACGAGCAGGCCATTTGCTTTCACAGTTGTGAAAGATTGGGCCGTCGCGGAGCGCAAATGCTCCAAAAAGCGCCATTTTCCGCCCTTGTTGTGCGCCATCGCCTTGCTGCAAATGAAGGCCACCGCCATACTCCGCGAGCGACTGTTCGCTCTTTTTTGCCCCGGAGTCTCCACTTGGCGCGTGTCCTGCTCATTCAGCCTCCACTGCTGCTACACGGGGAGTTTATCGATTACCCGTACTTCGCGTCAGCAGGTCTATGGCAGGCCGCTGCAATGGTTCGTGATGCTGGCCACGACGTGACCCTGCTCGACGCGTTCGCGCTGCCGACTTCGTCTCTCATGAAGGAAAGCAACTCCATGATCCGCCTCGGCGTGCCATGGGCGACGTTTACGGAACGGCTCCCGGCGGAGGCCCCGGATATCCTGGTGATCGCCAACTCACCATGGCAACGCGCGCGGCAGGCGACGGTCGAACTCGCTCGGTTCGTCAAGGGTATCGACACCGCTTGGCCAGAGGTCACGACGGTCCTCGCCGACTGCGATATCGGCGGCATGCACTACATCGAGTGGGGGACAGAAGAGCTGGACAGGCTCGGCATCGCATGGGGCCAAAAATATGAGCCGGACACCGCCCTACCGGAGCTACTCGACACCCTCGCTGCCGGGCGCGACCCCGAGACCCGTCTAACCCTCGGTATCCCGGGCGATGGCGCCCTCGATGACCTGCCCCTTCCTGCCTACGATCTGGTCGACATGGCCGCGTTTCAGGGGTTTTGTGGCCGCGTGGCCCGGGCCCAGCACAAGCGAGAGATCTTCGATTGTTCGCCGCCGCTCCTGGCGCTGAAGACCTCCAGGGGCTGCGTCTACCGCTGCAATTTCTGCACGAGCAACCCTTGGCAACGCCAGGGACACGACGGGCGCAGCTATCGGACGTATGGCCCCGAAGCGCTGACAGCGCATTTGACGCTGCTCAAGACGCAGTACGGCATCCATCGCGTGGTCGTGCTCGACGAGCTGGTCAACGTCAACGAACGCCACCTCGACCACTTGCTCGACGCTCTGGAATCACTGGAGATGCGGGTCGATTTTCCCAATGGGATGCGCGCCGATCGGCTCACTGAACATCAGGTGCAGCGCCTAGCTCAGGTGACGAACAAACTGTCGGTGAGCGCAGAGAGTGCGAGCGACAGGGTGGCCAATGAGTTGATCGGCAAACGCTTTGATCTAACAGCAACGCGGCAGGTCGCCCAGTGGGCCAAGGCCGCGGGCCTGCCCATGGTCGTGCATTGGATGATCGGTCAACCCGAGGAGACCCGATCGGAGATTCTAACGACGCTGGAGACCGCCTGGGAGCTCTTCGAAGAGACGGACGCCCGGCCGCTGCTGCAATTTGCCACGCCGATCTTGGGCACTGCGCTGCATCAGGCCGTGACAGAACAACAGCTGTGGACCCGGCGGGAAGATCGCGACATCGGGCCGCTGTTTCAGGGTGCGCCGAGCTACGAAGACAGGCGAGGCGGCACCGCTGGCACAGAGCAAGGCTGGACGGCCCGCGAACTGCACGTGGCCAAACTGGCGTTTGAGACCAAGCTCGCCGCCCACAAGCCGCGCAAGATCATCATGAACACCACGTATATCTGCAATAATCAGTGCGTGTTCTGTGCCACGGGTAACCGGCTTCCCAGCCACGGTGATGTGCAAGAGCAACTGCGGTTTATGCAGATGCGCCGCGATCAAGGCTACGATCTCATCGACTTTGACGGCGGCGAACCGACGACCAATCCGATGCTGTTTCACCTGCTACGGTCGGCCAAGGCCATGGGCTACAGCCAGATCAACCTGACGAGCAACGGGCGTATGCTGATGCTGCCCAAGAACGCGGAGAAGATCGTCAGGTCGGGCATCACCAACCTGCTGATTTCATTACATGGCCCCAACGAGCAGGTGCACGAGGAGCAAGTCCAGTCAGCCGGCGCCTTTCGACAGACGGTGCGCGGTATTGCCAACGCGGTGAAGCTCTGCAAGCGCTATGGCGTCGGATTTGGCGTCAATGTCACGCTGACCAAGACGAACTTCCCGGTTCTGATGGAGTATGGCGCCCTGCTCACGCGGCTCGGTGTGTCCCTGTGCAACATCCAGTTCGTGACGCCCTTCGGAAAAGCATCCGCCGCGACCCAGCCCGACCCCGCTGAGACAGCCCTAGCAGTGCAGCGTCTCATCGACACCTTTGGCGATCGGATCACGTTTCAGGTCATCAACCTACCGCTCTGCTACATGGCTGGATACGAGGAGTACTGCCTCGGCGACATCTTCAAGCTCGAGCGCCGGATGGTCTTCGTCTCCATGGAAGACGTAAACCTATTTGATTATCTGCAGTCGAGGAGACGCCACGAAGCCGCCTGCAAGACGTGCCTCGTTTCGACCGCCTGCGAAGGGTTCTACTACTTCCCCGATTCCTGGAACGACGAAGCCGCAGCCCGCTGGGGGGACTGATTCTCCGCGGATAAAGCGCTATGTTGACTACTTTTTCGGCGCTGGTTTCGCCGCTGCTGCCGGAGCCTTCTTGGCCGCCGCGTTGTCGGCGCCAGTGCCTGGTGCTTTGGCCTGTCCGGCACTTGGCGGCGCGATGGGCGCGGCATCGGAGCCGCCGTTGCCAGCAGGCGCTGGCTGAAGGGCACCCGGCTTGAACGCGGTGGTGCCGCCGCCATAGCGACCGAGACCGGCGACTGCAATCGTGCGGCCAGTATCGTCCCGCAACACGGACAGGGTAAATTCGCTCGACTTCAATCGATAGCGGATGAAGCGCTTTCCGTTGGCGTCGGTGAGGTGCGTCGCTGTGATAGCTAGCGCACCGGTCTCACCCGTCTGAGCGTTGACGTACGCCACGCCTTCTTTGCCCGCCATGCGATCCACTGCCAGCGAGATCAGGATCGGGCTGCGCGGATCCAAGACCACGAGCGGTGCCTTGACCTTCAGTTCGGTGAGCTGCTTTTTCTGACCACGCTCAGCTGGGAACACCACCAGCTTCCAAGCGCCTTTGAAGGAAAAGACGCGGCGGCGCAGGGTCGCGCCTTTCACGTCGATCCACCTGTCATAGGTGACGAGGTTCCCCTTGGCGTCGAGCACGGTGTGCGTCCGGAAGGTGAACCGGCGGCCGCTGTCATTGAGCCGAGATTTGGTCGAGAAATACTGATTGGCCTCGCCGCTTTTGACGCGCAAACGCGCGGTACCAATGATCTTCTTGCCCTTGCGAACCTTCAGAGTTAGCGCAGGCTTTTCCTTCTTCTTCCGAGACTTCGCACTGACACCGGGCGCGAGCACCAACAGTGGCACCGTGATCACGGCGAGAAGGAGCCACTGGCTCATGGCGAACTGCGCGGTGCGAAAGTTCATGGATTCTCCTGAACGGGCCCTTGGGTCCATCGTGGTCGTTTCTGCCGCCGCGACCGGCGGCGGGGCGCCCCTCGTTGCATGCCGCCCAAGTGGGCAGCGGCACGGGTCATGGTCGACAACGGCCCCCTGACGTCAAGTATTCGACTACTGAACGAGACGGCCGCCCGCTACCAGCTCCGAGACATCGATCGTGACGACGTAGCTTCCCGCGCGGGTACGCAGCACTTCGGCGTCGACTTGCCCTTGGACCCGCAGTTCCACTGGCCACTGGCGGGCACTTGTAGCTGCCAACTTTCCCGCCAGTCCGGCCCACTTTTCATCACGCAACCCGGGCCAGGCGGCTCGCAACCAGCGCTTTCCGACCCGGACCTCAAATAACGGACATGCACAGGGTGCCGGGTTGTAGCGCAACCGGAGCGGCGCAGTTTTGTCGAGTGTGGCAATTGCGGTGGTGATCCGTGCGCGAGCTGCATGGGTCGGGACACGGTTGGCAGGCTGCCCGCCACACCCGACGAACAGAAGGATGAGGGCCACAAACGAGCGCCGAGCGACCATCACGGCTTGGCGGTTGGCGTCGCAGCTTCAGAGGGTGAAGACGCCGTGCCAGCTACGGAGGCAGTTCCAGCGACCTGCTTTCCTCCTCGCAGTTGTCGATTCCAGTTCTTGTAGTACGCCGCTAAGTCGCTCTGGTAGGCCGCCACACGTTGCTGTAGGCGGGTACGAATTGCGCCGAATCGTTGCAGGTCTTGGGCGGTACGCAGCTGATCGACGAAGGCAGCGATGTCTTTGCGCGCGTCACGATAGGCTTTCGTCAGCCCACCATGAATGCGCTTTAGCTGCGGGGTGCCGGCGGGCATCCCTTTGAGTCGTGTGATGAACCGATCCATCGCTGGTAGGACATCGCGGCGCATCGCTTCCCGATAATCGGGCAAATTTGTAGCGCGATTGGCGCGAGCGAACTGCTTGATCACCTCACCATGAAGGTTGTTGGCTTCTTGCGATGCCGCCGAATATGCCGCGATAGCGGTCTGTGCGTGGCGTGCAGCCTCGGCGCGTTCTCGGTCCGCCTTGGCCTCCCCACAACCAGCGAGCACCGCTAGCGCTACCAGCGTGCAGGGCAGCACAAACCAGCGAAGCGGCGAGAGGGGGCGACGACGTTTGGGGAGCAACCGGTGCAGGACGTCCTCCGTTAGGCGGGGCCATACTTGCGCAGCCCATGCTCCCCGGCAAGCCCCGTCGAACAATGTCGGTTCATGGTCACGTAGATGAACGGCACTGAAGCCGGGCGGGCGACCGTAAACAAAATGCCGTTTTGAAAACTCAACGCGCACCCCATAATCTGCGCGGCGGCGCCCACGCCAAGGGCGCCCGACAGCAACAGGGTGATGGCCTCGCCCCTCGCCGACGACGACTGGAACGCGGCCTTCCCGCGGTACGTTGGCATTCTGGCCGATCTGGAGAGGTTCGATTTGACCATGATTACGCGGTTTATGATTGCGATCTGTCTGCTTGCGGCCTGTGGATGCGGAACAGACGGTCAGATCGGAGGGAACAAAGGCCCGGAAGATGGCAAATGGGTCGGCGACGACCTGTCGTTTTCGCTCACGAACGCGCAGCTGTCTCAATTGGTCGTTCACAAGGCAACGTGCACCGGAGAGGACGGTTGCACGCAGACCTACGGCACAACGCTTGCGGGACCCTGGCCGGCGCTCCCGACGATCAACATCACGGCGGACGACTACGCGATCACCGGTGAGTTCAGCGGCCGCCTGTTGGCGTCTGGAACAGTCGTCATGGGCGTGAATGACCCATGCTGCAAGGTCGTTGGCGTGTGGACGGCTGAGTTCGATGCGCCCCATGGCGGAAATGGCAACACCGGCAACACCGATGGCGGGGCGACTGGCAGCATCGATTGGAACGGAGCTTCCACCGGTGATCTACACCCGGGCCCAGCGCATAGCGTTCCGCCAAGTACTGGTAGTGACAAGCTTTCTGCCGTCCAACAGGCTGCCCACGTGGCGTTGCTTGACGTGCGCGCCGCGGTCGGTGCAGGGCCGATCGTCCAAGACGCAGCGCTGGCGCAAGCGGCGCAAGCACATGCTGAATTCTACGTCACGCACCACGCAAAATATCAGGCCAAGGGGCTCAATCCCCATGCCGAGGATGCTTCGTTTGGCGCCGGTTTTACTGGCACAAGCCTGGGCCAACGCGTGGCAGCGGCTGGATTTAGTGGTCCACCCGGAGCGGAGGTCATGGCATTCACGGGTTCGGCGACAGGCGCCGTAGATGGATGGATGGCGACGGTCTACCACCGACTGCCGTTGATCGCGCCGCCATCGGAGCGATTTGGGTATGGCGGCGCGGTCAAGGGTGGCGCCAAGGCCGAGGTCATGGACTTTTCGGCGCGGTCTGCTCGAAAGGACGACCCGGTGGTGGTCTATCCGTATCCAGGGCAAGCGCAGGTACCGAAGAGCTGGTCGGGCAATGAAGGCCCTCAACCGCCGCCGCCGCCCGGTGGATACCCCAGTGGTCCGGTCATCACAGCGCGGGTTCCAGGGGCCGTCAGTTGGGGCGCTCACACCCTGACCTATGGAGACGGAAAGGCCGTTGAACACGTCTTTCTGACCAGCGAGAACGACCCCAACATGAAGAAGTTCGATCGCTTTTCCGTAGCGATGTATAGCAACGCCCCCCTGCAAGGCGGTGTCGTGTACACGGTGACGCTGAAGGTCACAGTGGACAAAGATGAGCAGACGCTCTCGTGGACCTTCACAACCCAGTAGCTGCCGCTCTCGCGCTGCGATCGACCAAGGTGGGGGATGATCGTTGGTGCGGGGTGCATGCGGGGTACACCTCCCCTTGACCCTCCTGAGCCAAGCTCCTATCGTTCGCGCCCCACAGCCCCTACAGGGTCTTGAAACGATTGAGCTTGATCCAAGCGACGCCCCAGATCCAAGCGACTATTTTCAGCTGTGCACCCCACGTGCGAGCGGAGCGAACATGAAGTTGACGGTGGTCATGCCCTGCTACAACGAGCGCTCCACGATCCGAGAGATCGTGGCCGCCGTCTTAGCGCAACCTTTCGATATCGAGCTAATTATCGTCGACGACGGTAGTACAGACGGCACCCGCGACATCTTGGCGGAGCTCCAGGACGCTCACGCTGAGATTCGTGTCTCCTTGCAGGCCGTGAATCAAGGCAAGGGAGCGGCGCTGCGGCGCGGCTTTGCCGAGGCGACCGGCGATCTAGTGCTCGTGCAGGACGCCGATTTGGAATACAACCCGGCCGAATACGACCGTTTGATCAAGCCCATCGCAGACGGCAAGGCCGATGTTGTATATGGCTCGCGGTTCGCCGGAGACTCCCACCGCGTGCTCTACTTCTGGCACAGCGTCGGCAATCGCTTCTTGACGCTCATGAGCAATATGGCGACCGACCTCAACCTCACGGACATGGAGACCTGCTACAAGTGTTTCCGCAGGGATGTCGTACAGCGTCTAGCCTTGGAAGAAGATCGCTTCGGAATTGAACCCGAGATGACAGCGAAGATCGCGCAGATGGGTGTTCGCGTGTGGGAGGTTCCGATCTCCTACAACGGCCGGACCTACGCCGAAGGCAAGAAAATCGGGGTGAAAGACGGCTTTCGCGCCCTGTACGCCATCACGAAGTACGGAATCCTGAAGCGCGGCTGACGGCAGGGCCGGTCCATGGCCCGGTTGCTTGACACCGATTCGACCGAGCGCGACAGTACCGAACGATCCGGTGCACACATTCCGGACGTTGTCAGGAGTCCGGCGACCATGCATCCGCACCAAGCCCCAAAGCACCATGGCAAACTCCGCCGAGCCAGCGTCTGGCTTCTCGGCGTGTGGCTTCTCGGCATCGGGCTGAGTCTGTCGGCCTGTGGACCTGTGACCACGGCCTCTGTCATTGCAGACGCTGAGCACGACCTCGCAGAAGTTCGCGGTCTCGATGGCGATAAAAACGCGCCCTACGAGTACACGAAAGCCGCGAGCTACCTGCACAAAGCCAAAGAGCTTCAGGGCCATGGTTTGTATGAGCAATCCGGGACCTATGCCAGACGCAGCCGCGTCATGAGCGAAAAGGCCCTTGAGGTGGCGCGCTTGGCTCAGGAACGCAGCCAACGCAAGGCCAAGTTCGGCAAGAAGCCAAAGAAGAAGGGGCCGCCCTCATTTACCCCCTCCGGCGGAGGTGGCCGATGAGCCCGTTGCACAGCCGCGCCCTCGTAGCACTGAGCCTCGCCTTTTTCATGGCGAGTTGCATGTCTTCGAGCAAAGTTGCCGAAGAAACCAAGCGGATGAGCGACATCGTGCGCTCGGCGAAAGTGCAGGCCTACTACTGCGCGCCGCGGGACTTGGCGCTGGCAGAATCGCACATCGATTTCGCACGGATCGAGTCGGCTCGCGGCGATACGATCACCGCACGGGCCCACATCGAACTCGCGCGCAAGCACACGGCGAAGGTGTTCGCGGTCAAAGACAAAAAGGGCTGCTGCCCAGATCGGGACGGAGACGGCTTCTGCGATGCCGCGGATAAGTGCCCGGATGACCCGGAAGACAAAGACGGCGACGAGGACTCCGACGGCTGCCCCGAATATGATCGCGATGGTGACGGCCTGCACGATCAGAAAGATCGCTGCCCGGACAACGCAGAAGACAAGGACGGCTTCTTGGACGAAGACGGCTGCCCCGAGCCCGACAACGACCGGGACGGCATCCCAGACAAGACGGACAAGTGCCCGAACGTTCCCGAAGACAAGGACGGGTACGCCGATAAGGACGGCTGTCCAGACTTCGATAACGACGGCGACGGCAAGCTTGATTACCCGGTCAAGACGGACAAGTGCCCCAATAAGCCTGAGGTGTACAACGGCCTAGAGGACGAAGACGGCTGCCCAGACAAGAAGGCCGCGCCGCCGAAGCCGAAAGAGTACAAGAACATCGTGGTCGAGCAGGATCGCATCGTGTTCAAGAAGCAGATTCGCTTCAAGACAAACTCCGCGAAGATTGTCGGCTCGCTGTCGTTCCAGATTCTCGATGAGGCTGCGGACGCACTCAAGACGCGGCAGGACGTGCGGGTGCAGGTCGAAGGCCACACCGATGAGCGTGGCTCCGACAAGAAGAACAAGAAGCTCAGCCAGCGCCGTGCCGAGTCCGTCGTGTCGGCTTTGGTCGAGCGCGGTATCGCACGCAGCCGCTTGATTCCGGTTGGCTTCGGTGAGGACAGGCCGCTCGACCCGGCGCACAACAAGGCCGCTTGGGCCAAGAACCGCCGCGTCGAATTCAACTTCCTCCAGGACTAGCGCACCGTATGGCGCTCGGTTGATGGCCGAGTCAGTCGGACGATTGCCGCGGC
>JAGSHB010000060.1 GCA_023954815.1 Myxococcales bacterium
CGATGATGTGCTGTCCGTTGGTGTGCATGTTCTCAATCCTTGCATTCAGCTCTTCAGGCTCGCGCGCATGGGGATGTCGTCGAGGAACTCCCACATTCGCGGCACCGCATAGTCGGCCAGTCCCTGGCTACAGTATGCGGTTAAGTCGCGTTCGGCGGTAGATAGGTCGGCGGCCTTCGTCATCACCACCCTGGCCACCGGCAGGTTGCCCACCAGTGGCGCTCGCCGTGCCGTGACCTGCGACCAGAGCACGTTCGGGTGGGCATTCAGATAGGCCTCGATGTCTGGCGCAAAGGCCTTTTGGCCGCCGACATTGATCATCGCGGTGCCCGCGCGGCCGCAGAACAGATACCGGTCACCGCGGCGCTCCACGATATCGCCGGTGTCCACCCAGCCAGCCCCGTCCGCCTTGTTGGAATAGGGCGAACGGATGAAGAGCCGACCCTCCGCCACCTTCACGCCGATGGCGCGGGCAGGTTCGGTCAGCTTGGCGTGAAAACCGGCCATTCCGTCGGTCACGATGATGGCGGCGCCGGCTTCGGAGCTGGCGTAGATGTGGCGGATCTTCGCTTCAGGGAAGATGGCGCTCAGCTCGTCGAGGATCGCCTGGTCGACGATCTCTCCCCCCATCGAGATGGAGCGTAGAGGGGCTCGTTGGATCAGCGTGAAACCGATGTTCATGAGGGCGTGGCGCCAGAACGTCGGGGTCGAGGAGATGGCGGTGATCCGCCCGGTCCGTAGCGCCGCCTCGAAACTGGCGGCGAGGTCGTTGAAATCGCCGCAGATCAAGTCTTGTTTAGGCTTGAACAGGCCGAGCGAGACCATCTGGAACCAGGCGTAGCTGCCAATCTGGTAGGGCAGGAACCAGGTGTTATCCGGCAACTCCGCTACCCGGTCGAAGGTGTTGAGCGTGTCCCAGCTGTGGGGGATGAGCTTCAGAAGGCCGGTGGTGCCGGAGGTCAGCACCGTGACGCGCCCTGGCTCCGGCGTCGCGCCCAGGTCCCGCGCAGCGCCCATCACCGTGGCCCCGGCCCAGGTGAACAGGGTCACTCGGTTCTCGGCGAAGCGACCCGCCACCTCGGGCGAGACGCGGTGGCGCTCCACCACGCCGTAGTCCAGCCCGTAGGTCAGACCATAGATGATCGCCCCGAACGCTTCGCGCATGGTGTCAACGACGAAGACGACCCGCTGGCCATCAAACCGCGTCGGCGCGCCCAGCCGCGTATCGGCCTGCGCCAGCAGGGCGGACCAGCTTGCCTCCCCATCCGGAAATGTGATGGTGCTCGTGTGGGCGATCTCTGGCATGGCTCAGACCGTGGCGTTCTCGAAGAAGTCCAGCACGTCCTTGACCGTGTCGATATTGCGCATGGCGGCGGCGTCAAAGGTCAGCTCGCGGCCCAGCTTGGCTTCGATTCGCAAGGCCACCTCGGAGAAGTCGAGGCTGCGGAAATTGACGCTGCGGGTGGAGACGGTCTCGCCGGTGATGGGCTCGCGTCCCTTCTTGGTCATCACGAGGTTCATGGTGTCTAGGATTTCCTGGCGTGTCATCGCAGCGGTCCTTCGATATGGGTGGGTCTAGGTGGCCGCGAGCAGCGCGGCCTCGATGTCGGCCCCAAGGGCCTGGATCCGTCCTTGGGCGTGCGCGGGATAGGCATCGGCGAAGTGCTTGTGCCAGGGATGGCGGGTGCGGGTGGCCATGTGCATGGCGAAATTCACCGGCCCCTCGATGCCGTCTCGACCGACGACTTGGCCTGCGGGAATCACGCCTTCGGCCACGGCGCCGGCAGCGATCAGGCAGCCGCGCCCGATTTCCGTACCCGGCATGCACTGCGCGTTCACGCAGACCGTCACCATGTCACCGATGGTCACGGGATCTTCGATATGGCTCGGTGGCAACGGGTCGTTCATCGTCGTGGTCAGCGAGAACAGCCACACAAAATCCCCGATCCGCGTCCCCTTGCCGACATGGGCATAGCCATGCAGCCGGGTGAAATCGCCGATACGGCATGTCCCCTCGATATCAGAGAAGTTGCCAACACGCAGGTTCTCGCCGATCTGGCTTTGCTCGCGGATCACGATGTGGTGGCCGGTCTCCAGTTTCGGACCGATCGTGGACCCCTCGTAGAGTACGGAATGCGACCGCACCGTAGCGCCAGGGCCCAACCGCAGAGGCCCGTTGTCGCCGGGGCCGGGGTGACCGAGGATGCAGAAGTCGCCGATGCTGCAATCGTCGCCGATTTCGACATTGGCGTAGACACGCACCCCGGCACCGAATCGCACGTTGGCGCCGATGCTGGCCTGGGGATCAATCATCGCATCCATCTGTCTACCGTCCTTCGATGCGCTGTCATGCTGCCCTGCCCGAGCCTCCCATTACCGCAAGGCCTGATCTTTGACAAACCCCGGGCTCACCGTAGGTCGCTGGCGACTCCGGGCGAGCACGCTATGCAACAGCAAAATAGAAATGTTCGGTTTCCCGTTCAATCGCCTGTATTTCCACAGGCATGAGAATGACTGGCTCATGTCTACGATGATGGGTGCTCACAGGAGCCCGCCTCAAGGCCAAGAATCGAGTTTCCAGATGACCAAATATCCGAGTTTCAAGGGTCGTCCGCATCCAAACTGGCTCCTCGGCATGACGTAATCTACGCTGAAAGCTGAACAAATGCAGGCCCTTCCCGCCATCCGGGCGCAACGAACGGTCTCGGCACACCCTCGCGGCTGCCGACTAGGCACTGACTGGCCTGCACTCATCTGCCTGATACTTCCGGGCCGGCTCGTTCCAGGGTTCGGCCGGGCCAGCTGAACACTACACGTGAATGGGGTCAGGCCAGGCGAGCGACAGCATCGCGGTATCTGCGGCTGCGAGGAGTTTGTTCCAGTGCTTGACCTGATGCGATCAACTCAGCACGTCGGCCAAGTGAGCCGGTGGGACGCAGCGATGGTGTCGATCCATCCATCCTCGACATCTTGGGCAGCGGCAAAGTCGCGCCACTGGCTCACCGCCTCGACGACCTCTTCAAGAACAACCGCAGCCAGGCCACGTCGCAACGATGCTCCGGCCGCGACAGCCTCCAGGTCGGCGAGAGAGAAGTGATCAGACTTGCTGTTGACGGTCATCTGGTGTCGCGCTGTCCACGCACCCGCAGGGTTGTGCGCCCACATGACGTCATAAGCTGGCGCCAAGGACCATCGCCCGCGTTTGTCCATCAAAAATGACATGTTCTTGACGTGGTCGTCTTGATTGCGTGCGACCAGGTTGAACACCATGCGACGAAAGAGCTGCTCCCGCTCCGCCACGGTCAGCTGGAGTCGTCGAGCGACCAGTAGCGCCGCTTCGTAGCTGTGCGCTCTCGGCGCGTTGAAGTCGAGGTGAGCCAGTGCGCAGAGGGATTGCATATGCAGGCGCTGACCATCGTCTGTACGGTCGAATCTGCGGGTCATGAAGTGCCGGAAAGATCCCTCATGCAGCAAGCGACACGCCGTCATGGTCACACCAGCCGCGAGGGCCATGTGGTGATAGGCGCATTCGATGGCGCCGAACCCTTGGGGATCGGCGAGTTCGTGGTCCGCATTTCCGGCGACGCCGTCGAACTTCAATAGCCAGTGACCAAAGCCAGGGGCTGCGTCCAGTTGACCTGACATCACCTCGTTGGTTGTCGGGTTCCAAGCGATAAGCGCCTTGGCGCGCGCTCCACCGGCGCTCGTGCCCACGCGAAGGATGTCGCGCATGCCGTCCGTGGGGTCGGAGGGAGCGAGGGAGGTACGAAATTCCGCGCGCTGGCTGAGCACCTGCGCCGCCAAGCTGCGGAGTTGTCCAATGTCGATGGGCACGCTACCGCCCACCACTGGCCCGGAGTCTGGCTCGAAGGTCAGGGCTCCCATGCCGCGGCTGCCTACATAGCAGAGCCGCTCAAGCGCATCGAAGCTCGCGGGGGCACGCTGCTGTCGAGCGAGCCAAGCGTTGATCACGGCGTTGCCGAAGCGATCAGGGAGTGCGTCGGCGAGCAGGCCGGGCAAGCCCTTGAAGGTCTCCCTGGGAAGCGCTGGAAATTGAAACGAACCGGAGCGTAGCGGCATCGTGAGCGGAGCAACCTCGATCCCGCTGCGTTGGAATGCATCGTCATATTCGAACACAGCCGTCTCGCCGTCCCGCGACCACGCAACCGCACCAATGAGTGAACCCCACAGACGAATAGCGACCGGCCCCTTCATGTCTCGTCGCCCCAACGCCATGTCTGACCAGCAGGCGGCGTATCATCGGACTCACGTCGAGCCCCCGAAGCGCGCTGCCGCAATGGGGTGTTCTGTTGCAATAGCGCCATCGGCCGTACATCGGGCTCGGGCACCAGCAGCTCGATGTGACTGAGCATGGAGAGCCCGCGCAGGATGCGGAGGATACTCACCCATTGCACGGAGGCTCCCCGCTCGATCCGCTGGAGCGTTGGAAGCGACACCCCCGCCTCCGCCGCGAGCACGGCTTGCGTCAAATTTCGGTCGAGTCGATGTCTGCGAATTCGACTGCCGATTTCGGTGAGTACGACATCATCAGAGAGGAGGTTGGTTATGGCTGTCATCAATCACTCCTGATCTGTTCGTGCGAATGAGAAGCTAGAGAGATCATTTTTGATGTCTTATTGCCATTGCTGCCACTTGATGCGCGGCGTTGGTGTTCCGGCTTTCGCAGCAGCTTATCTTGACATATCAGTTTTGATGCGCAAGCGCTATTTTATGACAGTAAAGAATCACATGAGACGTATTGACGGCTTGATCTAGCGATGACTGGACGGTGTACGTGGCCTTCACCGGGTCGATTCCACCGGCGCTGACCTGTGATGATGGATTTCGCCCTAGGCGTGAGGGCTGTCGGTTGTGGGCGCAGTTGGGTTTGCAGGGCCGAGTGGGACGCAACGAGCTGCCTCGGCCCGCCCTCGCGGCTGCCGACTCGGCGCTGACTGACCAGCGCTCATCTTCCTCATGCTTCCGGTCTGGCTCGTCCCAGGGCTCCACTGGCCGGGTGATCGCTAGACGACGGGTAGGAAGGAGCGGCTGCTCGCTCATGGCGGCAACGGGGTTTTCGGCAGCCGGGGTCACCATCTCATCTGTGCTCCTCGGGCCAGGGACCGGGTCGCCAGTCGGGCTCTGGACCCCAAATCGCGAACGCCGCGCGTCCGATGGCAACGCCCACCGCGGCTCCGATGAGAGTCCACGCTGCGGGAAGGATGGACACCATCACCAACTCGGCGAAGCCGGTGATGGGTAGCAACACAACCATTGCAGCCAGCACGACCGCCAAACCCATCCGCGGCAGCAAAAGCACGAGGAAGGTGCAGAACGCCACCAGACACACGTGAATCAGAAGGGGGATCACCCCGAGCGAAACAGGGAACTTAAGCGTCTCTATGCCCCACTCCATCGCTCCTGCGCGGTGATGTCGAGCGTCGAGCGACGGTCCCAGATCACACAGCGATGTCCCAGGCAGGAGTCGCTCGACAGGTCCGATCTCCCACACGTCGAGCCCCTCGGAGACCCGGCAGATCTCGCGATCAGCACACTGGATGACCGGGAAGAACACCCACCCAAAGCTGCAGTCGACATCATCAGCAGCAGACCGGACTTCGATGACGCCGGAGTCAGGTCCGACGATGCCGTCGCTCCATCGAATCAGGATGGCGGCAGTCACCCCGTCCGATAGCTGGAGCGGTGTGGTCGACAGCTGGGCCGAGTAGTCGGGGTGGGCGCTGGCCGTCTCACTGAGCAGGAGGCAGAGCAGACACAGTGACGCCATCGACACACAGCGGCCGCGACGTGCACCGACGTTGGGCTGGACAGCTGTGTTCACTCCTCCTCCTTGATGGAGGTGATGCTAACGCCGCCCGATGCAGGCGAGGTGACCAGGGTGCGCAAATCTTGTGCAGCTCTCGCAGACGTGAGTAGCCCACCTACGCGGTTCTCGAGCGTCCCACCGAAGTGACATGATCAACGCAGGTCGCTCAATCAGCGCCATGACCGCTCGGCGCCCGCCGCACCAGCACGTCCATGCCTGGCGGCAAATACGCCGATGTACCGCAGCAGGCTCGTGTGGGGCGCGGGAACTAACAGCGCGAGCTTGCCGATGGTGCCCAGACCGCACCAGATGCCCTACCCCACCCGAACCGAATTCTTCGCAAAATCGCCCCAGAGGTCCCGCATTGGCGAGGGCCACCTAATATGCCTTGCCCACCCCAAGCCCGCCCCAGCGGCCTCCCAGGGCCCTTTCCGGGCATTTTGATGCAAAAAAGCGGGCAAAATTCGACCCGCGGCGGACAAATCGCCGGCAACTGGCTGTACACGATGCGCCACGCGTTTCGCCCCAAACGAGGCCCCTGCCCGCCCGCTGCGAGCTTTGTTATGCTCCCGGCCTTGAACCCGAGGAGGGATCACACATGCGCCCAGTCGTCATTGTTGTCGCCATCGCATTCGCCCTGATGAGCTGCGGCGAAACAAAGGTCATCTGCCCTGTTGGTTTTCATGCGGAAGGTACGTTTTGCTACCCGGATGAAGCTGTACCCACAGACACCGGCGCTGGGGTGCTGGATACGGGGGCGGCAAGCGATGCGGCCGTTGACTCAGGTCCTGCCGTAAAAGACACGGCGGCAACTGACACGGGTAAAGCCGACAGCGGCCATGCAGACACCGGCGCTCCCGACACAGGTCCGCAAGACTCCGGACCAAAGGACACCGGGCCTCCCAAGTCCCCCGTCGGTGCCGCCTGCGTCGACGACTTGGACTGCTTCGCCGGGCTGTCCTGTTTTACGTATCCGAAGGGCTACTGCACGCTGCTCAACTGCAGCCCGAGCACCAGCTGCCCGGGCTCAGCGGTGTGCTGGGGCAAAGACAAGCAGTCGCAGATTTGCAACGCCGACTGCGACGGCGACGGAGACTGCCGCACGGCCGACGGCTACGGATGCAAACGCCTCAGCAGTAAGTTCGGCGGCATCGACGCCAACCTCTGTTTGCCCGGTGGCAACGCAAAACACGGCCAACTCTGCACCGGACCGCTGGACTGCGAGGGCTCCGACACCTGCCTGACGGATATGTCGGGCGGCTACTGCGCGCGGACGGGCTGCTCCGTCGCCGATCCCTGCCCCAGCGGCACCAACTGCGTCTTGCGTGAGGGCAAGCCCACGTGCCTGAAATCGTGCACGACCGATGTGACCTGCCAAGTGACCGGCAAGCACCCGCGCAAGTGCGTTCAGCGCACAGATCTAGGAAAAAAGCTGGTGAAGATCTGCTTGGACTCGGACAAAGCCTCGCCCATCGGCGCGCAGTGCGGGGCTGACTTGGACTGTGACTCTGGCCTTTGCACCATCGTCTCGAAAGGGACGTGCAAGACCGGCGACGCGCCCTGCCTCGCCGATGCGCAATGCGGCGCAAATGGCCCGTGTGTGCTCGACGCCAAGAAGGAAAAGGGCATCTGCAGCCAGGGCTGTGCCAATGACAAGGGGTGCCCCAGCAGTTCCGTGTGCGTACCCAGTACGGCCTCTGCGCTGTCCGGCGCTTGCCAGCCGACGTGCCAGGGCCCCGGCGATACCGCCAGCTGCAAGACACCCGGCACCGAGTGCATCTTCGGCCAACCCATCGCGCCGCCGGGTGGTATCGCGCTGCCTGGTCACGCGTGCGGGTTCCGCCCCAAGGGCGCACCGGGCGCGGGTTGTACTGCGCTGTCGGATTGCGACTCAAAGGACTGTACGGTCAACGCGCAGGGTACGGCCGGCTACTGCTCGGCGGCCTGTGGCGCAGGCAAACCCCCGTGCCCATTTGGCACCAAATGCATCAGCAGTGGCCTGAGCTTCTGTGAGCGGCTTTGTAACGCCGCCTACGATTGTCCGGCACAAATGGACTGCAAAACCAGCGCCCAACCTGGGGTTAAAACCTGCCAACTTCCGTAGGTTGGGGGCGAGCAGATGGCGATTCGGGCGCGTTCAGGGCGTCCACAGAATCTCTTTCTCACCATGCCGTTTTGCGACCCATCGCCCAGCGACAAAGAGTAGATCACTGAGTCGATTGAGATAGTGCAGGTCAGCCGGCTCAACCGGCTCAACCGCCGCGAGTCGCACGACACAACGCTCAGCACGACGACACACAGTGCGTGAGAGGTGGAGCGTGGAACCGACAGGGCCTCCGCCTGGCAAGATGAAGCTCTTCAATTTGGGCAGCTCGGCGTTCATCTCGTCGAGCGCCGACTCTAGACCGGCGACATCGTCCGCGCTGATAACCGGTTGCCCCTCCCAGCGACTCTCCGTGCGAGTCGCCAGGCTCGAACCTAGGTTGAACAGCTGCTGTTGGATGCCCGAGAACAACTCCTCGAGTTGTTGCTGGGCCTGCGCATCGCTACCAGTCGCGAGATTGCGTTCGCGCACCATGCCCAACGTCGCGTTGAGTTCGTCGACGGTCCCGTATGCCTCGATGCGAAGATCATCCTTGCCGACTCGCTCACCACCAACGAGCGCGGTGGAGCCATCGTCACCGGTGCGGGTGTAAATACGGGTCAGTCGTACCATGGGGTCCTCGTCTCATTGTGGCTCGTGGGTGCGCTACGAGCGCCCCACCTTGGGAAGCGACGCTGCATCGTCGCTCACTCTGCCACGACGGGCCGAATCGGGTCACCCCGGCGAGCCCTCTGCACACACAAGATATATTTTTGCGTTCATTATCATGGCAATAGCTTGGTTTCAGGGTTAGACCAGCAAAGATAGATCAAGCCCATCGAAGGCGTTCGGGGGCATCTTCGGTCAACTATTTGACGCAATCAGGACCGTAACATCTTATTTTTATGGCGGGTTGCCTATGTGGACGGATGCTGCGCGAGTCGCAGGGACAGGAGCGGCAGGCCAAGACGCTTGAAACGTAGCCACGCCATGGCGCAATAGGCATCGCCGGTCGCTTCATGCGACGTGAATTCTGTCTCTGAGGAGAGGTCGAGCATGCATCGTCACACCTACCGTCCCCGCCCCCAAACCACGCCAGGGCTATCCGATTTTTCGTACGAAGACGCGACCAACGCCGAGCGCGGGGTCGCAGATGATGTTGTCGGCCCCATGAGTTTCATGTGGGACGACGATGATGATGAGGACGACCTTCCGGACATCGACGGTGATGAGGAAGAGGACGATGACGGCGTCGATGAGTTGAACTTTGACGATGTCGACTACGGCCGCCTCTTCGACGACGACGACGAGGACGACTGGGACGAAGTCACCGAAGAGGAAGACGAAGACGAAGACAGCAAGTCTGAGCCAGAACCTGCCCCTGAGCCCATGCCGACCTTCGATCCGGTCAGTGACAATGGTGGCTCGGAAGAGGATGGCGAGGCCGAAGATGACGAGTCGCGCCTCCTTCGCATGTTCGCAGAGGCGAGCAAGGGTGCTGAGGACGACACCGACGACGAGATGCCGTCCGATGGTGACCTCGCTGCTATCGACCTCGAGGGTGACTGGTAGGCCGGGTAGCGCAGAGCCTCCTCCCTGGCGTAAACTCGCCGCTTCGGAGGACCTCATGCCCAAGCTCACGCCCGACTATCGGCGCGCAAATTCAGTCCATCAACGCTCATTTCATCTGGTTTTGGCGGGGTTGCTCGCCCTGCTGATGGGCAGTTGTGCTGCGGACGTGGGACTCATCGATCGGGTGCAACCGGGCGCGCTGCACAAGTCGCTCTTTGACGGCGAGTGGTACCTCCAACGGACCGTGGTCGATGCGCCGTACCACGTTGGCTACACGTTCGTCGGCGAGACCGAAGAGACGGAGCGCATTCGCTTCGAGATCCACGAAACCAAGCTGGTCGCCTACCGCGCCTACGACTTCATCGCTGGGACGGATCGCGCCTGGGCCAAGAACAAGCCCGGGACGCGGGTCAACGGTACGCCTGTGGGCATGTGGGCGATCGACAAGCACCTCGATGTGATTCGCGAGTACAGCTCGACGACTGGTGAGCAGTCCAACGTGTTGCGTGAAGACGCGGTGGATAGGCCTTGGTACGACCGGGACTACATCCGCGTGAATTGGTCCAACAACCTGGTCAAAGGCTTCGCTTTTACCGTGGACGGCATCGCTACCGAGCCAACCGATTTCGCTATCACCGACCCCAGCGACCCGGACGCGTTCACCCTGGGCTGGCGCGCGGCGGAAAAACCAACCGGCTGGCGTGAAAGCCGCGATCCGGTGAAGCAGCGCGGGTCCAAATCTGCCGACTACATCGACTTTGTAACCCGCGTCGTCGCCAAGCCCGAGCAATACTCCTGGTGGGATCCGTGGTGGGGACCGGAAGCGTGGCCGGCCTGCTGGGTCTACGGCAACGAAGACTGCAAGGCGGCTGAAATCAAGGTGCGAACAGCGCTGATGAAGGTGCGCACGGACTCAGACTACGAGCCGCTGGCCTACCCCGACAACGTCATCGCCCGCGACAAGGAGGACAAGCCGATTCGCGTGCTCGAAAAGGTCACCATGGGCGAGGAAAACGGCGTCGAAGTCGCGACCCACGGCGGCGTCGTACGCGCTGAAGACGGTGTACTGGTCCGCATTCCCTACTTCGACCGCTTCGGCTACTTCCGCACGGAACGCTACGGCGTCGATGAAAAGTACGGCGAGGTCGAAAGCGCCCGGCGGCAATACATCTCCCGCTGGAACCTCTGGGAACGCAGCACCAAGGCCGACGGCAGCGCCCTGCCCCACCCCGAGCGGACGCCCAAAGCCATCGTTTACTACCTCAGCGCCGGGTTCCCCAAGGCCCTATTGCCGACCGCCAAGAAGACCGCCGAGCAGTGGGACAGCGCCTTTCGCGAGACCGTCGGCGCGCTCCAAGGCAAGGCGGCCAAAGACGTGCCGCCGATGTTTGTGCTGAAGGACAACACCGTCACCGTCGACGAAGATGGCACCGTGACAGACCGCGGCCAGCGCATCGGCGACCTGCGTTATTCCTTGCTGTCCTACGTCGCAGAGCCCACGCGTGCGGGCCTTTTGGGCTACGGGCCCTCGTCGATGGACCCGGTCACGGGCGAGATTGTGAGCGCTGCGGCCCATATGTACGGCGGCCCCCTGCGTGAGTTCGCGACGACGGGCCGCGACATGGTGCGGCTGATGCGCGGCGAGTTGGATCCACAGTCATTCGGCCTCGGTGATGTGACCAGTGAGTCGGTGAAGAAATCGCTCAGCAAACTCGCACCCGAGACGAAGCGCAATCCAGGCGGCGGCGCGGACAGCAAGCCTGTGCCGAAGTGGACCGAGCGCGTGGCATCGACTCAGAAATGGGCCCACAAGCACACGTGGAAGCAAAAGCGCAAAGAGGTGAAGAAGCTGCTGGCGAAATCCAAGGGCAAGAGCATGACCGCGGCAAAACGGTTGGGCTTGCTCAAGGGCACGAAGATGGAGGACGTGCTCATTAACCGCGATGTGGCGCTGGCCTTTGGCTCCCAGGCGGATAGGGCGCTGTTGTCGAAGCAACCACCGGGGAGCCCGCTACCGCCGCTGACAGACGCACAGCGTGAGCGCATGTCTCCGAGATCGTGGGCATCGCTGGCTGCGAAACTGCGGCGGGTACACCGCCATCGCTTCTTGGCGCGGCACTCGATGATGCACAAGGGGTTCGCGGACGACGCGCTCATCGGTCTGGTGAAGGAGCTCAAGGACAAGGACCCGGACGAGGTCTGGAATCACGTGTTCGCGGCGGTCTTTGGTGCCACGGCGGAGCACGAGGTCGGCCACACCCTGGGCTTGCGACACAACTTTGAGGGCAGCACGGACGCGCTGAACTTTCACCCGAAATATTGGGAGCTTCGCGGCGCCGGTGGCAAGCCGATGGATACGCCAACGACCGCGCAACTCGACGCTGGTATGAACGACTACCGGCTCTCGTCCATCATGGACTACACCGGGCGTTTTCATAGCGATCTCAAAGGTATCGGACACTACGACAAAGCTGCGATTGCGTTCGGCTACGGGCAACTGGTGCAGGTCTTCGGCGACAAGGCCAAGGCGGCGATTGAAAAGGCGCCCATGGTACGGGTGACAGACGAGGAGCTGCGCTTTCTCTACGCCGGCGATCCGAGCCTGACCGATCCGCACTTGGTGCTCAGCACGGTGCTGCGCGGGCTGCGGCACTACACCGCGTTGCCCGGCATGTTCGGCGGTGTGGCCAATTTACAGGATCGTAAGTGGGTGCCCTATCAGCAGCTCATCGACCAATGGACAGGCGCCGGATCGACA
This sequence comes from Myxococcales bacterium, assembly GCA_023954815.1. Classification (GTDB taxonomy): domain Bacteria; phylum Myxococcota_A; class UBA9042; order UBA9042; family UBA9042; genus UBA9042. The sequence goes on from JAGSHB010000060.1 coordinate 12,241, forward strand.
GCTGATAAGCCGCTAAAACGCTCACTTTTCGAGGTTCCATACCGATTTTGCTCTGACGAATACGTGATGGGCACGACGACCTGCAACGTCTACGACGAAGGGGTCAGCAGCGACGAAATCACCAAGTCGGCCCTCGATCAGTGGCGGGATCACTACGTCCTCAACGCCTTTCGCCGCGACCGGGTCGACTTCAACCTGGGCAGCTATGCGTTTCGGGCGTGGTTCCGCTACTTCCAGCCGGTGGCGTTGCAGTACCAGAACTGGGTCTTTGATCAGTACGACCCCGATGTGGCGACCAACCCCGGCGTGTTGTGGGAGTGGATCGTGAGCTACCGGGGCGATGTCGTCGGTGAGACAGAGACCGATTGGGCCAAGGCGCTCCACGGTGGGTTGACGGCCAGTAACGCGGTGAAGGAAGGCGTGGCGACGTTGGCTGCGGTCGTGGCGACGCCTGAACCGGGCGCCTACTGCTTGGATACGGAGAGCAACACCTACATCCAGTGGTCGTCAGCCACCGATATGAAGACCTGCGACAAGGTCGAGACCTGCACGTTGTCTGACGACGCCGAAGAGGGTTGCGCTGACGTGACCATCCCATTCGGGACGGGGCGCTACATGTGGACCGAGTACGACAGCGAGACCGGCTACTACTTCTACGAACGTCTGCGTCACGCGGGCGCTTTTTACGACAAGTTGGCGGCTCTTGAGGTGATGAGCGATCCGTCGACCTACTTCATCGGGGTCGACAGCGCCCAGCCGATCAACAACTACACCCTGAGCATGAGCATCTACTTCCGCAGCGAGTTGACGAAGCTCTTTGGCGGCTACGTGGCGGGAAAGGCGGACAATGTGGCCTATCGGGTCGGTGCGGACCGCAAGCTGCTGCCACCCGATCCGTTTGCGACCGACGACCCCAAGGCCAAGCTGAGCCCGATCGAGGTGCCGGCGATGTACTTGCTGCAGCCCTACGCGGCGTTCTACGGCCTGGCTTGGCTCAACGCCAACTGGGATCAGACCTTCCACGACACGGTGAAGGTGTGGGTCGAGGGCAGCGGTGAGGCGGTGAACCTGCCAGCGGATGCGACGGTGGCGGTGTTCAACCACCCGCTCAACCACCGGATCTACAAGGCGGTCAAGTACAGTGACCCGGCGATCTTCAGCGGCGGCTATGAATTGGTGGCGCGCGGGGTGCAGAAAGCCGAGGCCTTCAAGAAGAACCCAAAGGACGCGTTCGCGCGCTACGAGTTGGAAGACGTCACCTCGGCCATCGAGCTGTTGCGCGGACTGTATGACGTGTTTGGCTACGCATGGTTCTGAGCTGTATCTTGCCCGCCCAATCTTGGAGTCCCAGATGACATCTCACGCCGGCGTAGTGAGCAATCCCCCCGGAAAATCAGGCGATCAGCCCCTTGTTCGGGTCATCGCGTGTGTGCTGGAGCGCGGCAATCGCATGCTGGTTGGCATGCGGCCCGACAACAAGCGGCACGGTGGCTTGTGGGAGTTTCCAGGCGGAAAGCTGGAGCCGGGCGAGGGCGACCTGGAAGCCGCAGCGCGGGAGCTCGACGAGGAGCTGGGCATCGATGTCTACGCCGTGGATCGGGTCATGGCGGAGCTGCACGATGAAGGCAGCGTCTACAACATCGTCTTTCGCAGGGTGCGGGCGCGGGGTGAACCCGAGGCTTTTGAACACTCCGAGCTCAAGTGGGCGACGCTGCACGAGCTCGAGAAGATGCCGCTCGCGCCGACCGACGCGCAATTTGTACGTATGCAGCTGGCCTGAGTTGCGGGTGCGACCGATGAATGGGTCAAACGCGGGACAACCGATGGGCGCCTGAGCGGCTCGCTTTGGACAACTCACCCAGCCACGCCGACAGCTCAGCGCTCAACAGCGTCTGGTCCGTATCCAACCATTGATACAGCAGCACACAGAGCGCCGCCGCGCTCTGAAATCGGTCTTCAGGTCGCTTCTGTAGGCACCGATGGACGTACGCATCGAGATCGGAGTCGACGTTGTCATCCAGCGAGGAAGGTGGCGGCGGGGTGTCGTTTGCAATACGCGCCAATAGGGCAAAGTCCGGCGCTTCTGGGTACATCCGCTGGCCGGAGAGGAGCTCCCAGAACACCACGCCCAGCGCGTACAGATCGGCACGCGCGTCAATCTCGCCGCCAGCGGCTTGCTCCGGCGCCATATAGGCCAACGTCCCACGCACTTGGCCGACGGCGGTCAAGCGCTTGCGCCCACGCCCGCGAGCGATGCCAAAATCGGTGACCCGCACGATCCCATCGAGGCTGACGAGCAAGTTCGCTGGGGTGATGTCCCGGTGCACAATGTGTAGCGGCTCGCCGCTCTCACTGTCGCGACGGCCGTGGGCGTGGCTGAGACCTTGGGCGGCCGCGGCGGCGATAAAGACCCGCAGATGCAAGGGCATGCGGAATTTCACCCGGCGACTATAGGCGAGCAACTTTCCGAGGTTCGTTCCCCGAATATAGGGCTGAACCAGGTGCCAGTGGCCGTCTGCTGTACACAGTGGCGGCGAGCTGGTGACGACGTTCGGATGGTCAAACTGGCAAGCCAACTGGCCCTCACCCTTGAGCATCGCAATGGCGTCCTTGCGGCGTGCCATCGCCGGCAGCAGGCGCTTGACGACCACTGGATCTGCATCGGAGCGGTCTTTGGGCATGCCGAGCCACAGCTCAGACCACGCACCGCGCGCCAGCAGTCGATTCAGTAGGAAGTCGCCAAACAACTCAGCCATACGGCTAGTGTAGCGCCGAGGCAGGCGCTGGTCAGCCCCCATGTGGGCGGCCGTGCAGCGATGCAACCGGACGCCCCCTGCCCCACCCGCCAAGACCTGCTAGCCTCCGCGCCCCATCGTCGGAGTTCAACCCGTGAAGATCATGACCTACCGCCATCGCAAACCACAGCTACCCGGGAGCTATCGTGCCGGGATTGTGGGCCCTCAACCGCGATTTCGGCTGCTCGCTGCCTCGCTCAGCGCGATCGGAATGCTGACGCTGACCGGCTGTGGCGCTCCCGACCGTGATCCAATCGACGCGACGGCTTCGACCGACACGTCCGAGCTCATCGCCGACGCTGGCTCCGTCGACACCGGCCCCACCACCCCGGTGCTGCAAGCGGATGGCATTGGCCAGGTCACGCCATCGCAAGGACCGTCGAGCGGCGGTACAGAAGTGGTGCTAAAGGGGCTCGGCTTCACCTTGACCGAGAGCGTCTGGTTCGGCGAGAGCAAGGCTTCCAGCTTTGAGTTGGTGGACGACAAAACCCTCCGCGTGGTGACACCGCCGCGGCCGCCGGGCGTTGTCGATGTTGTGGTGCTGCGCTACGACCCGGAGACGCAGGAGAGCGATGAGCTCCGTACCTCGGCCGCTTTCCGCTACTTCGCAACCGTGCGGGTGGACAAGGTCGCGCCCGTCGGCGGGCCAACCCACGGCGGCGCGGTGACGACCATCAGCGGCGCCGGGTTTCGCCCTGGAACGCACTTTGTGTTCGGCAAGCGGGTCGCCGTCGATCCAGTGGTGCTCGATGAGTTCACGGCTACGGTCATTACGCCCCCCGGGCCCGCTGGTTTGGTCGATGTGACGGCGAGCAACGACGACGGGGCGGCGACCCTCAAAGGCGGCTACACCTACGCGAAAAAGACGGAGCCCGAGGCGACCGGGATCACCATCTTACCGGTCAAGCCCGACATTTTGGACGCAGCCGGGGGCACGCCGGTCGAGGTTCGCTGGAAAGGCTCGGCGGGCAAGCTCATCGGCCTTCGTATCGGCGGGCTCATGGCCAGCAAGTTGACGATCCACAGCCAGCGGGTGCAGGCAGTCGCGCCGAAGGGCAGTCCTGGCCCGGCCGATGTCAGCCTGATCTTCGACAGCGGGCTAGCCACCCTGAACGATGCCGTGCACTACAACGTCGGCAAGCCCTTTGTCGCAGCGCTATTGCCGGCGTCCGGCGCACAATCCGGTGGCACGGTCGTCGACGTGGTTGGCGGCGGTTTGCACAGGCTCACCACGCTCTATTTCGCTGATAAACCGGCCAAGAAGTCGGAAAACCCACATCCCGGTCTGGCTCGGGTGACGGCGCCGCGCGGGGATCCCGGCACGGTCAATGTGACCGCTCACTTCTCCGGCGCACCGAAGCAGGTCTTGCACAACGCGTGGGCGTGGTTCGATCCGCAACAGGCCGGTTGGGGCAGCTGGGGCGGGAAGATCGACGGCGCGCTCAACGTCACGGTGCGCAGATCCGATTGGCCCGGCGGCATCGTCCAGGGAGCGCGCGTGGTCATCGGAGAGTCCGTCACGCCTGCACTGTCCGGGGTCACTGACGACCGTGGCCAGGTGACGCTATCGGCCCACGACCTCACTGGGCCGGTCAACGTGCACGCCAGCGCGGCTGGTTATGGGGCAGGGTCCGTCGTCGCCTTCGATGCAACCAACGTCACGATCCTCATCCGTAAGCACCCTCCGAAGCACCGCTCGGGCGGTGGTGGCGGCACGGTGCCGGACAAGATCTTCGACAAGGGTACGGTGACAGGGGTTGTGCGTTACGCCGACAAGCTGCTCAAGCTGCCGATGGGCTCCTGCGCCGAAGGGCCCAGCGCCGACGGCCAGTGCAGTGAATGCACCAAGACCTGCAGCGGCAAGCTGGTGTGCAGCGGCCTGCAAGACGCCGTCGGTGGCATCAGCTTGGCTGCCAGCGCCACCAGCACGACCCAGCGCTACTGCCTGCGGAACTGCCTGGGTGGCTCGGATTGCGACAAAGGCTGGGAGTGCCGCGCGGTCGGCACGCCGGGTGATGGCGCGTGGGCGACCCGATGCGTCCCTCAGATCGGCGAGCCCCAGACCCGGTGTGTGACGAGCAGCTTCAGCCAGTTCAGTACGCCGCCTGATCCCGGCCCGCTAGCAACCGCCGCTGCCGATGGCTCGTTCACGCTGAAGACCCGTCTCGGCGAGATGGCGGTCAAATGCACCGCTGGGTACGTCGCCGCTGGCACCACCGACTTTGTTCCGCTGATCATGGGCGTGGAGCGCGGCGTCAAGGTGCCGGACGACCAGAACCCCATCAAAACAGAGGTGTGGCTCGACACGCCGCTGACCCGGGTGGCGCATTTTGCACTCGAACCCCTGCCGAAGGGCCCCGAGACCGCGAACCACCGGCGCTTTCTGCGGGCATGGTTGGACCTGGGTGGTGAGGGATTCTTGGAGCTCGGCAGCGCGGAGACCTACGTGCGCACCGACAGGCTTGATGTGGCGCGGATGCCGTCGGTGCTCAAGGGCGCGCTGAAGAACCTTAATTGGACCGTCTATGCGGGCATGGAGTTGCTCGACGACGACGATGGCGCACCCAGCAGCCTGGCGCTGAACCGGGATGTGAGGATTGAGTCCGGTGACCACGTCGCCTGGTGGCCCAAGGGCACCAACGCACCGAGTGAAGCGGAGGCTTGGTCGACACCGGTAGGAGCGCTTTCGGCCGGAAAAGCCGGGCTTTTTGCGGTCGGAGAGCGTGGCCAAATCCTGCATTGGAGCGGTACCGCCTTCACCCCGCAACAGAGCCCAACCAACCGAGAGTTACGCGCGATTTGGTTGGATCCATCGGCGATCGACGGCTGGACGGGAGGTGACGACGGCGTGCTGCTGCGGCGTGATCCCACCCTCGGCTGGCAGGTGACGGCGAGCCCGACCAGCGAGGCGATTATTGCGCTGAGCGGCGGTATCAAGGGCCCGTGGATGCTCGATGCGAGCGGCGCCATCTTCCACTTCGACGGCAAGGCTTGGAGCGGTATCCAAGGCCCAAAAATTTCGGCCGCTGGCGGTCAACCGGGAAAAGCAGCCAGCAGCCAGCAGCCGCAACTGCGGACGTTGGCAGCCCAAACTGTGCAAGCCGTGGCCCCGGCTGGCGCGGTGAGCCACGATGAATTGTGGCTGGCGGGCGAGGGCGGGCGCCTGTACCACGGCGTACCGGTAAGCACCGGCCAGTGGACGTGGACCAAGATCTCGACCGGCAGCCAGAACGCGACTTGGCTGACCGTACGACCGAACGACAAAGCGGTCTGGCTCGCGGGTGAGGTCGGCGCCCTGGCGCTCGTCACCGGCGGAACGGTGACCCCCATCGACAGCCAAACGACTCAGCCCCTGCGGGCGATCCATCCGACGGCATCAGGCGACGTGCACATCGTGGGTGGCGCTGGCACGTGGTTGCAGGTCAGCCAGGGTCAACCGGTCAAGCACCTCTCGGTGAAGGGCCTGGAGGTCGATCTCTTTGGCGTCGCCGAGACAGGCGGTACGTGGGTGGCGGCCGGCAAGCCGACGATTCGCATCAAGCCGTACCTGCAGATGCCCAAGATCACGGCGCCGGTGTACGACGGCGCGGTCAAAGACAAGGTGAGTTGGACGACCCCGGCTGGCCCTGCGGCAGAGATGCATCGCATTCAAATCACGACCTATTGGCGGCAGTCGTACTGGGAGATCTATGCGCCGGGCGACGTGACGGAGGTGCCCCTGGCCAAGTTCATTCAGCTCGGTGGCTGGGAACCCCTGCCCGACGGGCCACTTCGGGTTCGCGTCTGGCGGCTATTTGGGCCAAAGTTGAACGTCGACCACTTCTCCCACAACGAGATGAGCCCTTGGTACTGGGGTGCGTGGTCCTACAACTGGCAACTGGCCCACAAGTAAGTCGGGTCTGAGGAGCTCCCATGCTGCTGCGCGGTGCGACGATACTAACCCGATGGTCCAACCCTGACGCCCTCGCCCAAGCCGATGTGCGGATACAGGACGGTGTGATCGCCGAGATCGGTCCAAATCTGACGCCCCTCCCCGGAGAGCCGGTGACGGAGCTCGGCGGTGGCCTGCTGGCGCCGAGCTTTGTCTGCGGTCACACGCACCTGTACTCGGCGCTGGCCCGCGGTATGCCGCCGGCGAGTGCGACGCCCCCCAACGGCTTTCTGGAGATTCTCGACAAGGTCTGGTGGAAGCTCGACCGCGCCCTGGATGCCGACAGTGTGCGGGCCAGCGCGCGAATGGGTGCCCTAGACGCCCTGCGCTGCGGTACGACCGGTCTCATCGACCACCATGCGTCGCCCAACTTTGTCGATGGATCGCTCGACGTGGTCGCCGACAACCTGCGCGACATCGGCGTCCGCGGCCTGCTCTGCTACGAGACCTCCGATCGCGACGGCGAGGCGATTCGTGACGCGGGTTTGCAGGAAAACGCCCGGTTTATTCGGCGTGGAAGCGACAAATGGACTGCCGGAATGCTGGGGGCGCACGCCTCGTTCACGCTAGGCGATGACAGCCTCGACGCCCTCGGAGACCTCGCCCAATCCCTGGACGCGGGGCTCCATATCCACGTCGCCGAAGGGACCGACGACAGGCAGCAGACGCGGCAGCGATATGGCGCTGATCTGCTCGGTCGCATGGCAGACCGCGGGCTCCTGCGGCCGGGGACCATCTTGGCCCATTGTGTCGACCTAACCGACAGTGAGATCGCCCAAGCTGCCGAGGCGGGCTGCCACTTCGCCCACAACCCGTCGAGCAACCTGAACAACCGCGTTGGGTTTTCGCCCCTCTGGCAGCGCGCAGATGCGGTCGTCCTCGGCACTGACGGCATCGGCGCGGACATGTACAGCGAGGCCAAGATGGCGTGGTTTCGCGGTACGGAAGCGACCGGCGCCCTGTCGCCTGGCCGTGTGGCCCAGATGCTCGATGCGTCGGCGGACCTGCTCTATTGCAACCTTGGGATGAAGGGCGGCGCCATTGTCCCTGGCTTCGCGGCGGATCTGCAGTGGCTCAACTACGACAGCCCGACCCCGCTGACGGCCGATACCATCGCCGGGCACCTGTTATTCGGGATGGGCTCGCAATTTGTGCAGCACGTCTGGTCTGGCGGCCGGCAAGTGCTGAAGTCGGGCGAGTTCTGTGCGCTCGATGAGGCGGCTGAACGCCACGAAGGTCGCGTGCAAGCTAAGCGCTTGTGGGCCGGTCGGGTGGTCGACTAGTGCAATCGGCTGCGGCTCAGATGACGTAGACATGGGAGCCGCTCATCCAGGCGCGCTGCAGGCTGTCGCCGGGTACCGATCGCAGCGTCTTGGCGTCGATGAGCCGTAACGACGCGCTCTTGCCCCAGGTCACGACGTAATAGCGCTGATCGCGGGTCATCGCGACGCCGCGCGGCTGCGGCATGTCTTCGAACGTGTTCATGAGCTTGCCCGTGCCCACGTCCCAAAACGACAGCTGACTGCCGCCGGGGCTCGTGGCCGCGACGACGCCGTATTTGTCGTGAATCGCCAAACTGAGGGTCTCGGCGCGCATCTTGTGTACCGCTGGCACCTTCGCGGTGAGCAACGGCCCCTTGCTACCCTTCGCGCGAAAGCTAATGCCGCCGTGTACGTCCGCAGCTTTGACATCGAGCCCATCACGCGGCGCGGAGACCACCACTAAGTCGCCTTTGCCCGACAGCGCGAGATGGCCAGCGTTGACCCTGGGGCTATCGAAGGGCACACGCTCGATCAGCTTGCGGCTGGCGACATCGATATAGGCGACATTGGGCGCGTGACCGCTCTCCAAAGTGCCGCCGCCGTTGGTCACGACCAGGGTCCGCCCATCGTCGGTGAGATGGCAATCATGGGGAGCGAGACCGAAGCTCGGGAAGGTGCCTTGCAGCTTGAGCGTCTTTCCGTCGCGGACCGTGATCACCCCGCGTCGGCTGCCATCGCCCACCACCGTCTCCGTGGCGAGTAGCAGCGCGCCATCTTTGGTGAACACCCCGTGGCCATAGAACTGCCGATCAGGCGTCGTCTTCACAGCCCGTTTGACGCTCATCGCCCGCAAATCCAGCTCACAACAGCCGGGGCCGTGTTTTTCAAAGAGCAGCGCGCGGCTCGGTTGATTCGGGTCGAACGCCAAGCCATGACCGTAAAAGGAGGTGGGGATTCGGCGCGCGGCGAGCACCGGATTGTCCAGGTTCACGGCGGAGAGACAGTGCTGCTTGCGACCATCTTTGTGGAAGCTTCCGGCACCAAACGCTGTGCCCCGGCGGATGGCTACGGGCCGGATTGGCGGCGGGGCTGCGGGCTTCGCTCCTGGCGTACTGGGCGTCGCCGGTGTCGCGCTGGGCTGGGCAGTTGGCGCACCGGGCTGGGCAGCGGGCGCACTGGGTTGGGCCGGCTTGTCTCGGCCACATCCAAGGCTCGCTGTCGCCACGGCGCCCGTCGCCATGGCCCGCAAGATCTGCCGACGGGTCCAGGGCGGCGCAGAGTTGTCGCGTGCATCCGACCTATCGCTAGCCATGGTCGTCTCCGGGCGGGCGTTTGTGGGCGGAGAGGGTACACCAAAGCCCGTACTGACACAGGTGGCGTCACAGTGCTACAACGTCCCCCGTTTCGGAGGTTGTGATGGCAGAGCTGATTCCAGTCCCTTTTTCGCGGCTGATCCGCACCATGTTTACGTCGCTGTCCGAGCGTGGCGCCATCTTCGACGTGCCCAAGAGCAAGTTCTATCGGACGCCCGACGGGATGGACTACGGCGTGGCGTTCCACGGCCACCGCGCCGCGACGCCCTTTGGTCCCGCAGCTGGGCCCCACGCACAGATGGCGCAGAACATCGTCATGGCGTGGCTGACCGGATCGCGCATCCTTGAGATGAAGACGGTGCAAATCAACGACGCGCTGGAGATCCCGCGGCCGTGTATCGATGTGCCCAACCTCGGCTTCAACATCGAGTGGTCCCAGGAGCTCAAGATTCCTGACTCGTTGGAGGAGTACGTCAAGGGCTCGATGCTCATCGACATGCTGGTCCACAGCTCCAATCTCCACGGCGGCGACGAGACGGCCCTGCAGCTCAGCCCGGGCGATGGCGACACCATCTTCGACATGTCCGTTGGCTACGATCTGGCCGGAATTCGCGGCGAAAAGGTGAGCGCGTTTATCGAAGGCATGCGGGACGCATCGGCCATTGTCGAGCGATTGCGCCATGAGATCGACGGCCCGTGGGCACACCTCAAAGACATCCCTTTTCGCACCTGTATCAGCGACACGATCACCCTGAGCACGTTCCATGGCTGCCCGCCGGAAGAGGTCGAGGCCATCGGCACCTACCTCATCGAAGAGCTGGGCGTGCACACCATCATCAAGCTCAACCCGACGCTGCTGGGGCCGAAACGCCTGCGCTCTATCCTCAACGATCACCTGGGGTACGACGAATTGCATGTGCCCGACCACGCCTTCACCGACGACATGCAGTGGGATCAGGCCGAGGGGATTCTGAGTCGATTGAAGCAGCGGGCGGACAAGGCTGGCGTCGGATTTGGTGCGAAATTCACCAATACGCTCATCGTTGAAAACCACCGAGACGTCTTCGCGAAGACCGAGAAGGTCATGTACCTGTCGGGCGCGCCGCTACACGCGCTGTCGATGACCCTGGCGGCCGATTTCCGCGAGAAATTCGGCGATCAGCTGCAGTACTCCTTCTCCGCTGGCATCGACGCCAACAACTTCGTCGACGCCATTTGCTGCGGATTGACGCCGGTGACCGCGTGCACGGATCTACTGAAGAAGGGTGGTTACGCCCGCAGCCACAAGTACTTCAAGAACCTTGCGAAGGTGATGAAGGCCGAAGCGGTGACCAACCTGCATGACCTCATCGTCGCGCGTAGCCCCGATCCTGCGGCTGCCCTGAAGGTCGCGTTGCCAGATGCTGAGCAGCAGACCGCAGTGACGGCGCTGATGGCTGGCCCTGCGACGGAACGTCTTGGCGCGACTGCGGCGTTGGGACAGGTCCTAGGTGCGGAGACGAGCAGCACCATGGCGGCGTGGCAAGAGGCTGCGGCCACGGCGACCCTGTCGGCCTATCGTGAGCGCCTGGCGACGACCAACACCTACAGCAAGGCCAAGCTGGCCAAACCACCGCGGAAACCGGGTACTGAGCTGTGGATGTTCGATTGCCTGACCTGCGATATCTGCGTGCCGGTGTGCCCCAACGACGCCAACTTCACCTACGTGCTCGACGTGCCAGAAGTGCCCGTTGAAAAGGCCGTGAAGACCGACGAGGGCTGGGAGTGGCTCGCCTCTGAGGCCATCGCTGCCAACAAGAAGCACCAGATCGGCAACTTCGCTGACCTCTGTAATGAGTGCGGCAACTGCGACACCTTCTGCCCCGACCATGGCGGCCCTTACCTGCTAAAACCCCGGTTTTTCGGGTCTTTGGAGCAGTGGCAGCTGTGGAGCAAGCACGACGGTTTCTTCGTCTCTCGCGGCGACGGCGCCGATTTGGGCGCCGTCGGGCGGGTCGGCGATACCGCGTTCGGGCGCTTTGAGGGTCGGTCCTTTTCGTCGGTGCTTCGGGCCGATGGGCGCTTCGACTTTGACCACGAGGGCACCGCGCTGGTGGTCGATCTGGAGACGCTGTCCATCGACAGTGACCTCGAGCCGGGTACGCAGGTCGACCTGACCTACTTGCGGCTACTCAACACCATGCGGCGGGCTATCTTGGCGCTGCCGGGGCACTACCTCAGCGTGTAGCAAGGTGTGATGGCATTGATGTGCGCCGGTGAAAACGAGAAAGGGCGTGGGCTGCCAGTACGCAGCGCCTGAAGTGGCTGACTTCTAAGGGGACCAGATGAGTGACTACCTACTTGAGATCGCAAAGAACCCCTACGCCAAGCAGGCCATTCGTACGCTGGGGCTGCCCATCCCGCTGCCGCCGACCCTGCGCCGCGCCGATGGCGCCGATGTGCCGAAGAGTCTGACGGGGCAGCAGGTTGTGATCGGCGGTGAGGGCCTGTTGGCTGACGTGGTAGGTGCCGCAGCGACGGCGGCAGGCGCCGAAGTGCTGACAGAATCCGAGCGCGCCCATGCCCTGGTGTTCGATGCGTCCGATCTGCGCTGCACGGCGGATCTAGCCAAGCTGCACGCGTTCTTTCACAGCAAGATTCGGCAGGTCAGCACCCATGGCCGCGTCGTGATCTTGGGCCGACCGGCGAATAAGGAGCGAGATCCCATCGTCGCGGCGACCCAACGGGCGCTGGTCGGCTTCACCAAGAGTCTGGGCAAAGAGACCGGCCGCAAGGCGATCACGGCCAATCTGCTGACCATCGCTGAGGGCGCCGAGGATCGCGCGGCCGGTGCCCTGCGCTTCTTGCTGGGGCAACGCTCGGCCTTTGTCTCTGGGCAGGCGTTGAACGTGAGCCTGACGGCCAAGGGCGAAGCGACCGACCTCAATCACCAGCCGCTCGCTGGCAAAGTGGCCTTGATTACGGGCGCTGCGCGGGGAATTGGCGCGGCGATCGCCACCCGACTCGGTCAAGAAGGCGCGACGCTCATCTTGGTCGACCGGCCAGAGGGCCAGGAGGGGATGGGCGCGCTGCTCGACGCTTTTGAAGGCACCAGCCTGGCCCTGGATCTGACCGACGCGGACGCTGCCGAGCGCATCTCGGCCCATATCAGTGAGACGACGGGCGGTGTCGACATCCTGATCAACAACGCAGGCGTGACCCGTGACCGCACCATCGCGAAGATGAGCGCGGATTGGTGGAACCTGTGTCTCGGGGTCAACCTGGAGGCCGCCATTGGGCTGACCGAGACGCTGCGGCCCAAGTTGCTGCGGAAGAACGGTCGCATCGTCCACATCTCCAGCATCGGCGGCATCGCGGGCAATCCCGGGCAGACCAACTACGGCGCGAGCAAGGCGGGTTTGATTGGCTATGCCGAGGCGCTTGTTGGCAAGGTGTCCCGGCGCGGGGTGACGGTGAACTGTGTCGCGCCAGGGTTCATCGAGACCGCCATGACCGCAGCCATGCCAGCGGTGCCCCGTGAAGCAGGCCGGCGGCTCAACGCGCTAAGTCAGGGGGGCCAGGCCCAGGACATCGCCGACGCGGTGGCGTTTCTCGCATCACCGGGCGCCCATGGCATCACCGGGCACACATTGCGGGTCTGCGGGCTCCATCTCGCGGGTGCTTAGAATTCAGATGCCTGGGATACAGATGCAGAAGACCATGACCACGCGACCGACTTCCCTGCTGTGCCTGTTGCTAGTGCTGCCCTTGGCGGGCTGCCCGAAAGCCGCTCCTGAAGATAGCAAGTTCGCCACTGCCGCGGACACCGATCAGCACAGCGACGGCGGCCAAGTGGGTGTCACGGACGGCGGAGGTTCCGACACAGGTGGCCAAGCGGATACCGACGGCGTCGATACAATCCAAACCCTGCCTGACACCCTCATCGATACCGGCACGAGCAAGCCCGACACCCTCGTCGATACCGGCACAAGCACACCCGACACAAGCCAGACGACGCTGGATACCGCCGAGCCGAAAGACAGCAAAGACGCCGCAAATCCGGCCTGCGTGGGCGATAAGGACTGCGACGACGGCAACCCGTGTACCGGTGACCAATGCACCGCTGGCAAGTGCGAGTACGTCAAAGAGAGCGACTGGACGTCGTGCGGGGTGGGCAAGCAGTGCGCCGGCTCACTGGGCTGCGTGCATACGGTTCGCGGCTCCGCGCAGTACCTCACGCTCGGCACCGACACCACCTGTGCGACAACCGCCGACAGCAGAGCTTGGTGTTGGGGCCGCAATGACAAGGCGCAGGTGGGTATCGGCAGCAAGGACGGCGGCGCGAAAGGGGTCATCTGGCCGACCCGCGCGATGCTTGGCGAGGTGAAAGACATCGCGCAATCCTGGGAGTTCGGCTGCGCGGTGCTCAAGACCGGCACCTTGCAGTGTTGGGGGAGCAACAGCCACGGACAGCTCGGCGCGGGCGACAGCGTGCCCAAGCTGTTGACCAAGCCCTACCCGGTGAAGACAACAGAAAAATTCGACTTTGTAGCGCTAGGCACGACCCACGGATGCGCGCTGAGGTCTGACGGAACGGCCTTCTGCTGGGGCATCGGTACATCAGGGCAACTGGGCGATGGCAAGGGCGGCCTCAGCAACGTGCCCGTCAAAGTGATCGGCATGCAACCGATCGAGAAGCTGACGCTCGGCGAAGCCTTCACCTGTGCCCTCGACATGAACGGTAAGGCCTGGTGCTGGGGCGCGAACTACGAGAGCCAGCTCGGCAATGGCAAGGGCGGAGCCAGCCAGTCGAGCAAGGTCCCCGTTGAGCCAACCGGTCTGACCGGGGTCGTGAGCGACATCGACGCTGGCCGAGCGCACACCTGCGCGCTGACGGGCGGTGACGTGTGGTGCTGGGGCCGCAACAAGAGCGGACAGATCGGCAATGGCAGCAGCGGACTAGATGTCTCCAAGCCCGCCAAAGTGTTCGGGTTGACCTTCAAGCCCGACAACCTCGCTGTCGGCGGCAACACCTCCTGTGCGTACAAGCTAGGGGGCAAGGTCGCGTGCTGGGGAAGCAACAGTCATGGCCAGATCAAGTCGCCAGCGACCACGATGCCGGTGAAGGAACCAACAGAGATTCCAGGCCTCATCGATGTGACCGACGTCGCAGTGGGACCTAAGCACATCTGCGCGCTGATCAGTGGCAAGCAGGTGGCCTGTTGGGGCGATAACTACAGCGGCCAGCTCGGTGTCGGGCCCGGAGTCGCCAAGAGCACACTGCCTAAAATCGCAGGCCAGCCAGCGCCGTAGCGATTGCTACTCAAATAGCGAGAACTGGTCGTCCGTTGCGGCGGCAACCGCGACTGGCTCACCGAAGGGCAGCGCCTCCTGGCCCTCAGCGCGACTGCGCAGGCGCTCCACCAAGAATCGCTTGACCTCGACCTCAGACACGCCGAGCCAACGCAGCTTGCGGGCGACCGCTTTGGTGGTGGCGACAAAGCGTTCGTGGGCGAGCTCGACCTCAGCCGTGAGGCCCGCTTCTTCAATAACCTCCTGGCTGTGGCGCAGGGGCAGCAGCAGGAAATCGGCGTGTCGCGGCGATGTGGGCAGCATGGGCGCTTCGGGATTGCGTTCGATGAAGGCGTCGATGCTAAAGCGGTCGAAAAAGACCCGACCATCCCGGATTTCTAGGGTGATTGCGCCGCCGCCGCGTAGGACATTGGGTAGTTTTCGCATGTAGCGATCGGCCAAGTGGCACTGGGCCTCGGTATCGCCCTCGACGTCGAGCACCTCGCCGCCGTTGCCCCAATCGACCTGCAACTCTCCGGGGCGCAACGTAAAGGTTCCATCCGCTTGCACGCCCTTGTTGACCCGACGCACGCGCCTAATCAAGCCAGCGAGCGCGCGACGATCGACTTGTACGCTTGCCATGGGGACTCCCTGTGCGCGAACGACTGCCCACCTCTCCGTTGTGACTTGCTGACGCAGAACGTCAAGGATTCTCATGGTACGGCGCAGCACTTGACACCATCAGGCTGGCCGCGTTGCATAGCGGGCGACAAGCTCAAGCTTGCGCACCAATCGAAACGCCCGAGTGGCGAATACAGGAGTCCCCCATGGTCGTATCCGACATCATGACCAGCGACGTCATCTCCGTCGACATGGACGCCACGGTGGCCGACGTCGTCGCTCTCATGCACGACAACGATTTTCGGCACGTGCCGGTCATCGCAGATCGCCAGCTCATCGGCATGATCAGCGATCGCGACCTGCGCTCGTACACCATGCCGACCGTCGACCTGGACTCGGGCACGCTCAAGCGCCGCAACCTGCAGGTGCCGGTCGGTGACGTGATGAACACCGACACGCTCAAGCTCGGACCGGAAGCGGACCTGAGTGAAGTGATCGACATGATGCTCGAGCAGAAGGTCGGCGCTGTGCCCGTGGTTGAGACGCACTCGGACACGCTGTTGGGTATCGTCAGCTACGTGGACGTACTCGAGGCCGCGCGCGACCGGCTGTAGCCACACCCGACGCAATGAGCGGCCGTCCTCTCTACAGAGGGGCGGCCGCTTGTGCTTTTGGCGCAGGTCGTTTCGCGCCATAATGCCGATAAAACGGAGAAGAAGATGATTTTTCGCCAGCTATTTCACCCAGATACATCCACTTACACCTATCTACTGGGCGACGAACGAACCCGGGAAGCCGTGCTCATTGATCCAGTGCGAGACATGATCGAGCGGGACTTGCAGCTCGTCGGTGAGATGGGGCTCAAGCTCAAGTACACCCTAGAGACCCATGTGCACGCCGATCACGTGACGTCTTCGGGACTGCTACGTCAGCGGACTGGGGCGCTCTATGTCGCGAGCGCTGATGGCGGAGCGGACTGCGCGGATGTGCCTGTGTCTGACGGCGATGCGATCATCTTTGGTCAGTATGCCCTCGAGGCGCGGCTGACGCCTGGCCACACCAACACCTGCGTGAGCTACGTGCTCAGTGACGAGAGCCGGGTGTTCACGGGCGATACGTTGCTGATTCGCGGCTGTGGCCGAACCGACTTTCAACAGGGTGATCCGCGCAAGCTGTATCGATCCGTGCAGGACAAGCTGTTTTCGCTGCCAGATGAGTGCCTCGTCTACCCAGGGCACGACTACAAAGGGCGAACCTGCTCCAGCATCGCCGAGGAGAAGCGCTTCAATCTGCGGTTGGGCGATGGGCGCACGGAAGATGCGTTTGTTGCCATCATGGAGGCGCTCAAGCTCGGTCTGCCCAAGCGCATCGACGTCGCGGTACCCGCGAACTTGAAAGGGGGGCTGTCCGAAGACGAAGCCGCGCAGGCGCCAGAGACGGAAGCGCCCTGGGCGCCAGTGACGCGCACCGTGACGGGTGTGCCGGAGGTCGACACCGCCTGGGTGGCCGCTTCTGGGCTCGATCTACGATTGATCGACGTGCGCTCAGAGGCCGAATTCGGCGGAGAACTTGGGCATTTAGCGGGATCTGAGCTAGCGCCGCTATCCGAAATTGACCAGCGCCTCGGCGAGTGGCCAACGGATGAACCGGTCATCGTGGTGTGCCGCAGCGGCGGGCGCAGCGGGCGGGCAGCGCGGATTTTGGAAGCCAACGGGTTTCGCCAGGTCGCATCGATGGCGGGCGGCATGCTGAAGTGGCACCAAGAGCGGCGCCCAAGCGAGCGCTAATCCAGCAGGTTCCGCAGATCGCCAGTCAGGGTCTTGAGGTCCCGCGCGCGGCCGTTGACGGTATCGAGGGTGTCCCTCAGCAGCTCGAGGCCCTCATCACGGTCTTCAGTGTCGTCGCTCGCCGCCAAGCCGACGCCATCTGCCAAGGTCCGCAGCTCCGGCCGGAAGGACGAGACAGCGCCGTACAGTTCCGCGACAAGATCGTTGATCTTCGCTGTGTCCAGTCCGGAGTCCCCGTCACCACCGCCGCCGCCAGCTTCCGCGTCGGCGACCTCTTGCTCGAGTCGCTCGATGTCCTCTTTGGCGATGCGCAGCTCGCGCCGATAGCCCTTGGACTCCTGCTCGGCCTCTTCCCGGGCCTGGTGAGCGTCGTCGACTTCCTCGGTGAGTTCAGCTAGCCGCGCCGCATCTGCGCCGCCTCCGCCATCGCCGCCTGTTGGGGCCGCGGCGAGCTCTTCCTTGGCCTTCGCCAGAGCCGCCGTCGCCTCAGCGGCCTCCGCCTCCGCCTTTTCGGTCGCCTTCCGGGCCTCAGCTGCCTCCGCTTCGGCCTTTTCTGCGGCCGCGCGTGCTTCGCTGGTCTCAGCCTCCGCCTTTTCTGCCGCGGCGCGCGCTTCGCTGATCTCAGCCTCCGCCTTTTCGGTCGCTGCGCGGGCGTCGGTGGCCTCTGAATCGGTCTTTTCTGCTGCGGCGCGGAGGTCAGTTAGCTCGGACTCGGCCTTTTCAGCCGCAGCGCGGGCCTCAGCGACCTCAGTCTCCAACTTCTCCGCGGTGGCTTGGGCTTCCGCCGTCGCCGCTTCAGCCTTGTCAGCCGCCTCACGCGCTTGTGCCGCGTCGGCCTCCGCTTTTTCGGTCGCTTCCCGGGCAGCCTCAAGGTCGCCCTGCCCGCCTGAAGCCTCCGCCTTGGCCGCACTCAACGCCTCACCGGCCTCAGCCGCCGTTGCCGTAGCTGCTGCCAGGGCATCCGCAGCTTCAGCCGCAGCTTTCTCCGCGACTGCCAGCGCCTCTTTGGCCTCGGCGGTTTCAGCTTGAGCCGCTGCTGTCGCTTCGGTCGCTTCCTTGGCTTCGGCCCGCGCAGCTTCCGTCGCCTCCGTGGCCTCTTTCGCCTCTGTCTGGGCTGCGGCTAGCGCTTCCTGGGCCTCGGCCGCCTCCGACTTCGCCGATTCGACCGCTGCCTGGGCGGCAGCCAACGCTTCCTTGGCTTCACTGGCCTCTGACTGAGCGGCATCACGCTCCTGCGCAAGCTTCGCCGCGGCGCCACTGGCATCTTCCTGGGCCGCGCCAGCCGCGCTCGCCTCAGACTGCAACCGCTTGTGCGCCTCCTGGGCCGCCTCTAGCTCAGAACTCGCATCTTGGCTTGATTTCTCAGCCGATTCGCGCGCTCTCCGCTCGGTATCCAGCTCGCCTTGAAGCGCCGCAATGGCCGCCTCGTGGTCGGCGGTAGCCTGCTCAGCCGCCGCCTTCAACTCGGCTGCGTCCTCACTCGCCGCACTGGCATCGGCCTCGGCAGACGCCAGCTTGACGCGCAAGGCAGCGGTCTCTTCGCCGCCCGCATCTTCGCTCGCCTGAACGGCTGCCTTGAGCGCTGCAACCTCGTGCGTCAGATCTTCCTGAGCCTCTTTTGCCGCGGTCAACTCACCACGGACACGCTCCAGCTCCTCGGCGGCAGACGCACCCTGCTCGGCAGCCGACGCCTTGAGGGCCTCTGCCGCTGCCGTACCGTCCTCGTGGGCCTTGCGTGCCGCCTCCAAATCGCTCCGCAGCGACGCCAACTCGTCGGCGCTCTCCTGAGCCTCGGATTGCCACAGTTGCTCAAGCTCGGCCATCTCGGTCTGCGCTGATTCAGCGGCGTCCTTGGCTGTCTTCAACTCCGCAGTCAGCGCCTCCAGCGCCGCCCCAGACTCATCGCCGCCTGCCTTCAGCGTCGCAGCTTCGACAACCGCGGCGTCGCGCTCTGCCTCCAGCTCAGCCGCCCGTGCGGTCAGCTCGGCAGCGGCGGTCTGCATGGCCTGGTCCTTGGTCTCACCCTCAGCACGCAGGGTCGCGACCGTCTCCAGCTCGGCCGCTAGCGATGCCTCAAGCTCCGTCACACGCGCTTGCAGACCCTCAGCAGCAGCACCGGCCTCGGCAGCCTGGCTCTCGCCAGCGCTCTGCATCTGCGCCACTTTCGCAGTCTCGGCCTCCAGAGAAGCTTCCAGCTCCGTCACGCGCGCTTGCAGACCTTCGGCGGCAGCCCCGGCCTCAGCAGCCTGGCTCTCACCAGCGCTCTGCATCTGAGCCACTTTCGCGCTCTCCGCTTCCAGCGATGCCTCAAGCTCCGTCACACGCGCCTGCAGACCTTCGGCGACAGCCCCGGCCTCAGCAGCCTGGCTCTCACCAGCGCTCTGCATCTGAGCCACTTTCGCGCTCTC
>JAGSHB010000147.1 GCA_023954815.1 Myxococcales bacterium
CACGCTGGCAACGACGCCATTACGATAGCGCCATCTCAAAACCAGGGTGCTGGGAGCGGAGATCCATCGCTGTGAAGCGGCTGTCGACTGGATGCACCGTATAGAGCGTCATGGCCGTCTCCTGCACCGTAAACCCCTTGAAGGCGGCAGCCATCGGCGAGCCGCGGGGTACGCACGCGCTCATGAAGTGTTCGCCCCGCGCACGCATCTGGGCATAGGCCGCCAGCAGTAACTCTCGCAGCACTGCCGGGTCGTCGTCCTGCACTTCGAGGTGGGTCAGGAAGCTGAAATCGAAGCAGGAGCCAGGCTGCGGCAGGGGCGGAAACCGTCCGATGAAGGCGCCGGTGTTGAACGCGCGCTTCACCCAAGCCATGGACCGATGATAGCCCAGGACCCGCGTGCGCTTGACCGCCTGGGTATTCCACGGCGCCAGGGCGCCCGTGATACGCCCCGTGACACGATCGCGATAAATGAGGAAACGTTCGATGTCGAAGTTTGGCCAGCTGTCCATGCGCGAGGCGAGTTCATCGGGATTCAGACAGTGGCCGAGCATGCGCCCCTGCTGTCGCTCACAGAGCCAGGCGAGCAGCTCGTCTCTGACAGCCCCCGTGCCCCCAGACCCAGCAATGTCGCTAAGCTGCGAGACCTGAGCCGACGGCGCCGGCTTGCGGAGCGTGTGTTGCACGGAGACCATGGAAAATGGGGTCATGGGCCGGTACAGCGGTTGGCCCGCTCGCAGCCCGGATCCGCCGCCCGTCAGCGCCCGGATGGCTGGTTTGTTGCTATCGAAGATGACCGTTGTGAAGAGCTCAGCGCCGTGCTGCTCACTGACCGCGGACATGAAGTGCTTGTAGGCATGGGCCAGGTGCAGACCGCCGCGAAAGCCGGGCGCCACTCGCAGGTCGCACAGGTAGCCGGTTTGGACGGACTCACCGCGCAGCCAACCCGGTCTGCTGACAACCGATCCGCACCCCACCAATCGGCCGTCACTGTCGCGGCCGACGCAGGTGTCGAAGGCGCCGTGATGCAGGCGTAGCAGGGCGAAGAAGTCGGGGTCGCGCTCCTGCACGATGTCCAGATCACCTGGCAGATGTACGTCGCGAAAGAGCGCACACAAGTCGGCGCCGTCACGCTCAGACGCCATATGCATCGACCACCCGTCGCCGCTGGCCAGGGTCTTGGGAGCCGGCTGCTCCGGAGCGGCGTCGGTCGTGACCGGAGCGTCGTTTGGGACAGTCACGGGCGACCTCCCCACCAGCGGCGCGTCTTTGGATAGCTGTCAGGATAGCGGTTCTTGTACCACCGCCGCAGGGCCGGAAGCGCCCGCCACGACACCTGAGGATGCAGATGGTGGGTGATGTGATAACCGATGTTCTTTGGTGCCATACAGACCCGGTCCAACAGGCCGAGGTTGTGGTCGTGGGTGGTGCGCAGCAGGGTCGCGACCGTGCGGTCATGGGTGGGCTGGTAGGCGTGTTCTTGTAGCAGTCGATAGCTGGCCAGCAGCCCCGCGAGCCAGGCCGGAAGCACATAGCCGAGCAGCACCGGCGTCGGCCAACTCCACCACAGCGCGATGACCGCACAGAGCCAAACCAGCTGGCCAAACTCGGCCCGCGCGCAGTCCCGCACTTCACGGCTCTGGCGTAGGTCAGTTCCTGAGCGATCCTGCAAGAACACCTTGGCGTAGGTCGGCAGTAGGCCCGGTCGCATCAGCGCCACCAGCCCAAAGACAGGCCGTAGGGACCAAAAGGGCATGAGCAGCAGCCCACGCAGCCATTGCAGCAGCCACATCACCGGCCGCTCGTCGACGCCAGCCTTGTAGTAGGGATCGGTCGGCATGCCGCTGTCTCGGTGATGGCGGATGTGGTGGTAGCGCATGGCGTTGAGCGTCGTCGCCAGGGGATAGCCCGCTAGCACCTCGAGTACGTGGGTCCACGGGCCCTTGTGGCGCAGCGGCATGTGGGTTGCGTCGTGCAGGGTGACGCCATGGGCGTGCAGGCGACCGGCGACCAAGAGGCCCCACACTGGGTAAGACCACGCCGGCATCTGGCTCATGGTAAGCCACAGACAGGCCAGCCAGAGCCAATCGACCACTGCATCGCGGACCAGGGCGCCGATGGTCGGCCGCACCAGGAGCGCGCGCGGCACGTCACGGCGGCGGATTTCACCGGAGAGTGGGGCGGTGTCGAGCGCCGACTGTAGGTCCTCGACGAGGTGAGCGGGGGCGTCATTGGTGACATGAGGCGCTTCAGTCATGGCTGCAGCCTACCTCGGGCGAAGACAATTGTGACCACCAGCAGCCCGCGCGCCTACCACGACTCGCCCGTCTGCCGTTTCAAGAACTTACGTCGCAGGTCGGTCGACAGCCGGCTCAGTCGACGACCACCACGCTCCGCCAACGTCTCTGCCAGCGCCAGCCCCAGGCCGGGGCTTCCTATTCGTCCTGCGACCACGCCCGGCAGTTCGGCGATGCGTGCACCGCGGAGTCGGATGCGATTGAGGCCGGCTCGGAGGTGTCTGCGGTCCTCTTCCGTGCATTCAGGACGCGCCATCAGCTGTGTGTAGGCTTCCCCCACCGTCGCTGCCATACGCAGTGACTGCGCCGCCCCGACGCTGATGTTGTCGCCGTGAGCGCGATAGTGAATGACGGTCTTTTCGATGCGCGCAAAATCACCGTGGTAGGTCATCAAGTACCACTGTTGCCAGTCGTGGCGCGTCGGGCTGTCGAGTGGAAAGGGCGGGATCTTGTCGTGTACCGACGTTCGGATAACCGAGCAGACCGCCGGCACCACGTTTTCGTAGGCCAACTGCGCCCGCAGCGCCGTGCCGTTCAGGCGGGTCCACGCCGCATCGGCAGCCGGTCGCTCCGGCACCGTGGCGCGGCCGTCTTGATCGACGGATAGGTGGTGACCAAACACCACGTTGATATCCGGTTCGGCCGCCAAGATGTCGCTGGCTTGCTGCAAGAATCCCGGATCGACCAGGTAATCGTCGCCAGACAGCAGCAAGTATGCGTCTGACTGCACTTGTGCGATGCGGTGGCGAAAGTGAGCCACCGGGCCCATATTATGAGGCGTATGCAGCAGCTTGGCGCCCGGGAAAGGCGCCACGATGGCCGCTAGTTCCGCTGGCGTATCCTTGGGGGAGCAGTCATCGCTCACAATCCAGGCGTCTGGCTGCCGCGTTTGCGCCGCCACCCCTGCCAAAGCATCGGGAAGAAACCGCGCAAAGTTGTAGCTGAAGATGACGACTTCGAGCGACGTAATCGGCGTGGTCATAGATCTCCTGTGCGCACCAATAGTGGCGAAATCCCGGCGCGTTCAGTTGCATGGCGGCACGGACGTGTCAAGCACGCTGGATGATCTGCCTATGCAGACCCTGACTGAGCAACGCGAGGCCGGTCACACGGGCCCAAACACAAAATCGATGGCGATGAACTCCTGCACGCCAGGATAGATCTCGTGCAGCACATGTTTGAGGGCTCCCAGCGGCATGTTCTCACGCTCAGCGTGGCGTCGGTCGAGTTCACCGAACGTCACGTGCTCGCATGAGCGAACCAACAGCGTGCCGAACACCCGCCCTGTGGCGTGGATTGTCGCATTGAGCGTGTCGCCAGGGGCGACGTCACCGTACGAAAGATCGCGCAACGTGAGCGTCTTGGCACCGGATGCGATGTCGGCCTCGAAGTGCGCGTAAAAGGAGATGGTGCTGCGACCCGATGTCATGGCGTTGCCTTCTAGTGGTGGTTTCAAGGGTGCCCGGCTGGACAAGCCCCCAGATGGTACGACGAAGACGAGGGTCATGGCCCGCCCATGCGGTGACATCGGGGCGTGTGCTTCGCGGCGCTTCGCTGGAAAGCGCTGGATATTTTACCAGGAATAGGAGATCATAGGCAGATTGGCAGCGCAAAAGGAAAGACAGTGAGGCTACGATGTTACACCCCAATCGTCACACGGACCCGGCGGGCAATCGCGCACCCGTTCGCTCCCAGCTATGGGTGATGACGCTGGCCTTTTGCCTTCTTGGGCTCGCTTGCGAACCGACACCGGACCAGGCGGTCGTGGCGCTGGATCCGGTCGCCGTCGACAGCGGCGGGGTGGGAGCGCAGGAGGTGCAGTCGGGGACTGACCAAGAGGATGTGTCGAGCTCGGCTAGCGCAGATCCGTGCGCCACAATGGCTGGTGCAGGGTGTACAGTGTCTCAGTTGCCCTACGATGAGCCCTTCGCCTGCGATAAAGGCCCAACCTGGTGGCTCGGCGTAGCTGGTGCGCTCAACTGGGGTGTCGATGCGTCACCATCTGTACCGAAGCCGCTATCCGGAGTGTGTTCCCTCAACCTCAACGATGGCCAGGGGCTGGCGTGTCCGTCGACGGTCGCGATCGCGGCAACCGGCCCGTGGATCAGAGCCACTGGGCTGAAAGCCGACGCCGCCCTGACGGCAGAAGTGCGTGTGGCTGGACAGTGGCCAGCTGGCGACGCAGCACTGCGGGTGGAGATTCGCACCCTGGCCAAGCCCTGGCAGGTGGTGGGCACCATCGTCCCGAACAGCCAACCGTGGCAACTCCAGAGCTTCTCGCTCGCCAAGTGGGTGGGATCGTGGATCCGGATACGATTTCGATATATTGGGGGTTGTGATGCGGCGCGCGCGGGCCCGTTTGTCGACGATCTACGGGTCTACGTGAACGGCGAAGTGGTGCCGCCCGAAACGGTCTGTGGCGATGGGCTCTGCGAGGGTGGGGAGACGAGCGCGTCGTGCCCTGTGGATTGTGCGGCGGAGACCGGCTGTACGGGCGGAGATTGTTGCGACCTGGACTCTGGCGAGCCCCGCGCCAAGGGGACGCAATGCGGTGGCCAACCGCTCGCCGAGACGATGCGGTGTGAGGGGGCGGCCGTGCAGACGCAGCAGAAGTGGGCCACCTGTATCGGCGGCGCGCCGAACTGTGCGACGGACGTCGCGCACCAGATCACGACGG
This sequence comes from Myxococcales bacterium, assembly GCA_023954815.1. Taxonomy (GTDB): domain Bacteria; phylum Myxococcota_A; class UBA9042; order UBA9042; family UBA9042; genus UBA9042. The sequence goes on from JAGSHB010000147.1 coordinate 4,974, forward strand.
ATTGGAAGACGTTGCAATCCTGTGCGGCACCGCTGGTTTGTAAAGTGGCAAATGGTCTTGCCGCGTGTGTTGCGGGCCAACCTGACCCAACTGGCGCTTGCTGGAACAGTGGCACGAAGTCTGCGCTCCCCAAGGGGACCCCGTGCGGCAAGACCGTTGTCGCGACGGACAAGAGCTGCCAGGGCAACGACATCATGCAAAAGACGGCGGTGGCAGCGTGTGACGGCGTGGCCAAGCTCTGCCCGAGCGACAAGAGCCACTTGGCCTGGGGGCCACCTGTGAAACTCAAAACGTGCGCTGTTGGGCAATCCTGCGTACCCGTCAGTGGTCAGCCCAAGTGTGTGTCCCCACCCAAAGGACCCGACCTTGTGGCGCTGTCTCTGGGCGAGGCAAGCAATGGCCAAAAAGCCTATAAACCCGGGCAATATGTGCCGCTTAGCGGCAAGTGGCGCAACGCTGGTGACCAACCGACGGCGCCGTACAAGTTGGGTTTTCTATTTGGCGCACCTACCAGCGACGTGACGACTGCGAGCCTCGTCAAGGCCCTGCCGCAGACTGCGCACGGCACCGGTCAGACTCGCGCAGGCAGCTGGAAGCTCAAGCTCAAGTCGCCGTTGGTCTACGGTCCGTATCAGGTGATCATGCATGCAGACCACGGCAAAGAGGTCGCAGAAGCGAGTGAGACCAACAATGCCGTCGCTGTGGCTATCACAGTCGGTGAGTGCTTGAAGGGCCCGTGCTGCGACTCCTGGAAACTGCGGCCCAAAGGCACAAAGTGCAGTACAGGGCCGGTTGCGGCTGAGACGCGATGCGATCCAACCGACTCGACCCGTATTGTACAACGTCGACAGGCATGGCACGCCTGCACCGGCGCGAGCGAGCTCTGCAGCACATCCATGACCCATGCGGTGTGGTCAGCCTGGACAAAGCACCAGACCTGCAATCTTGCCACCCACTATTGCAAGCCGACTAGCAGCAAGACCGCTACGTGTGCCACCAAGGGCAAGCCGAACCTCAAGGCTTTGAAACTAGAACCCTATGGCGTGCTAAAGAAGCTCTATCAGCCTGGCGATACTGTGAAGGTCGTGGCGCGCTTTCAGAACACTGGCGCATCAGCTGCTGGGCCCTTTGCAAATCGATTCTACGTGAGCAAGAGCTCGCTGGTGCCAGCCTCAGGGCATCTTGCAGAGCGGGCTCACGGTGGCCTCGGCGCGGGCAAGGTCGACAAGAGCTTCCCGGCCGTGTCGGTGAAACTACCCGCCAAGATGTCCGGGGGCGGCTACTACATCGGCGTACGGCTCGATGCGAAGTCTCAAGTGGCTGAGACAACCGAACTGGACAACAAGACGACGCTCAAGATCAACGTCGGCGTCTGCGCGACCGGCGTGTGCTGCAATACCACGAAGAAGACGCTCAAGCTGGCCAAGACCAAGTGCAGCACCGCCGTCTACAAGACCGTCTACGCCTGCAGCAGTGACCTCAAGCGCGTGATGCGTAAACGGGCGTATCGCGGGTGCACGGGCAAGAGCGCAACCCTTTGTTCGTCCTCGTCGACCTATCTATCTTGGACCTCAGCGACGATCTACAAGACGTGCGCGACCACCCAAGTGTGCAAGGCGATCAGCTCCACGTCGGCCACGTGTGTTGCCAAACCACTTCCAGACCTACAGGTCGACTCTGTCAAGCTCTCGACGGCTTCCTACCTATCTGGCTCGGTCAAGGTGTCTGTCGTCGTGCGCAATGTGGGTAAGGGCGCCAGCGGCTCCTGGAGCCTGAAGATCACCAGCAGCCCATCGGGCATCAGCAAATCGTATTCCTATGGCTCCCTCGCACCAGGCGCGACAAAGAGCGGTTCAACCACCTTGTACAAGCCGTCCACCATCAAATGGAACCAGACTTTCACGCTGACCGTGACGGCGGTGCACAGCGGCTCTGAGGTCACCAAGTCGAACAACGCAAAGAGCGCTAGCGGCAAGTTTGTGAGTACCAAGTACTGCGACGCATTGTCTTCGTATGACAAGTGCTGTGTCGGCGGCATTATCCAGAAGTCGGGCACCATCTGTAAGAAATCGTACGCAAAGTACGGCAAGTGTATTTCCACTGGGAAGGCTCGGTTTTACAACAAGTACTATTACTGCAACGGCGCGAGCATCAAGTGCACCAATTACAAGACGGTGTCTGTGACTGTGTCGACCGCCAAGTGCCCGGCGGGTAGTACAGGCAAAGTGGTATCACAGTGATCGGATGACGATGCTTCTGATCATCAGAGGGCCTCGGTAGCCCTTCAAAAATGTTGATATACTGCAGCTACTTCAGGCGCGTGAGCGCAAACGGATCCGGCTTCTGTTTGAGCGCAAACCGCACCGCCTGGCCGTTGAGGAGATAGAGCCCGCCGGGCGTCGCAATCACGTCCGTCATCCCTTCTTTCACGGCCACTTCGGTCGTCGTCGCTTTGGCCCAATCCGCCGACTCGGGCTTCACGGTGATCAGCTTGCCGCTAAAGGCGACATGGGCTTCTCCATTTGCGTAGGCCATGCCATCCGCTCCGGCGAGCAGACTCTTCTTGTCTTCAAATGGCCCGGACAGCGCCACCTTCTTCACAGACGCGTCGCTCAGATTCACCCGCACGAGCGTCGGCGGGTTGTAGACCACGCTCAGCAGATAGGACTCGTCCGGCAGGATGACCACGGCATTTTGCCCAGCCAACGTGCCCTTGAGCGCGGGGTCATTGGCAAACAGCGTCGCGCCGCTCTCAAAGTCCACCTTGTAGACGTGGGGTTGCTCCCGGTCGACCACGTACGCAGTGCCCGCTTTGCTGACGGCCACATCGGTGCAGGTGGCATCCTTGGCGGCTTTGGACAGATCGTGGGTGGCGATGCGTTTACCCGTCTTTGTGTCGATCACCCAGATAAAGCCTGCTCTTGGCGGAGGCTGGCGGTCGTCCATCGCACAGACCCAAAGCCGATCTCTCTCCACATCCACATCCATGCCGAGCGTCCACCACGTCCCCTTCGCGGTCTCTGTGAACACCGTGGTCTCTTTGCCGGTCGCTGCATCGAGCCGCTGTACGGAGCCATCTTTCAGGCTGCCGAAATAAAAGGCGCCATTGACCGCATCGTAGGCGCCGCCCTCTGGGAACTCGGCTTTCACGGCGTAGGTGTCGAGAAAACTCACTTCCTTCGCCTTGTTTGCGGCAGCGCCTGTCTCGGTACCCGATCCGGAATCGTCCGACCCGCACCCGGAGAGCAGCGTGGCTGCCGTCAGCAGCGTCAAGGCGCATCGGAGGTGGCGAATCGCGTGTCGCTGATGAACTGGGCTGGCGTGCATGGATTGTCCTGGGCCGGTGCGTGAATACGGGGGCGCAGCCTATCGCAGTGTTCCATGCAGACCAACTCTCACCGGTCCCTGCGAAGGTTGGGTGACGGGTGGTGCTGGGGTGCCGGTCAGGCGTAGAGTCGGCCCCATGAAGTTGCCGCGCCGTCCACATATCGCTCTCCCTGTTCAATTCGTCGTGATGGCGACGCTGTGCTGTTCAGTCGCTGCGCCGGCGGACGCTCAAAATGCCGCACCGCCCAAACCGGGCACGGAGGCCCATTCCGAGGTCTCGCATTCTGCGCTCAAGCCTTGGCGGGATCTGCTGGGCAAACAGCGCGTCTCCGGTGTTGTGGATGTCTCCGTCGCCGGCAAAGGTGCGCTCCACCACAGCCTTGGCACCGACGTGTCGGATGTCGACATCACGAACCACAGCGTATTTTGGATTGGTTCGGTCTCCAAGCAGTTCGCCGCGGCGGCTGTGCTGCGCTTGGTCGATGAGGGCAAGGTCGACCTGAACGCACCGGTCTCGTCCTATCTGCCACTGGGCAAAGATGCCCTGCAGCGGGGGGGGCAGCGGTGCACCGTGATGCAGATTCTCAGTCACACGTGTGGGCTGCCAGGCGGCAGCAATCGTTGTCCGAGCCTGAATCTGCACCTTCCGAACAACAGAAAGCGCTTCCTGCAGTGCGTGAGCGGGACCGACCTGGTGTTTCAACCGGGCACCGATCACGAATACGCCAATCTGGGTACCGATCTTGCGGGTGTGCTGGCGGCCACAGTCGCCAAGACGAGCTATCGCAACCTCTTGCAGCGGGCGTTTTTCGGTCCTCTGGAGATGACCTCGACCGGTACCAATGACCTCGGGGCGCGGCCCGGCGTGAAGAAGCGGCTAGTGCAGGGGCAGTTGGTGATTTTCGGCGCACCGATCAGCAGCGCCAATTGGTTGCGGCTCGATCCGACTGGCCCTGGGCATCGCGGGCCGTCGGGCAACGTCTATTCGACCGCTCACGACCTCCATCTTTGGAACCGGGCGCTGCACCGGGGCAAGGTGCTGTCAAAGTCCAGCTACGAGGCGATGATCACGCCGGTGCGCAATCACTATGGGCTCGGCATCGCCACCAAGACGTTCGACGGCGACCGCAAATCCATCTGGCACAACGGCGCTATCGTGCCGATGAACTGGAGCGCGCACCTGGCCTACGTGCCCCACTTGGATGCGTCGATTGTGGTGCTCTCAGCCCGCAACATGAAGCGGAGCCGCATGGACCCCATTGGCTTCGGCATCGCGGACACCCTCATCGAGCAAGCGCCAGCGTCGCTGCCACTGTTGGGTTACAAACCGGCGATCCTCGATGGCCTGTTCTATGCGATGCCGCTGCTGATCTTGGGTTGTCTGTTCTTTGTGCTGATCCAGCTGCTCCGGGGCCCGCGCAAAGGGGTGATGCCCTGGGTGACGGGGGTGTTCGCCGCAAGTGGTGTGGCCATGACGGTCTCCAACTCCCTGGATTTCTATCAGCAGCACGTGCTCATGGGTAGCTTGTTCGCTTTGCTGCCGACCATTGGGCTGCTGCTGCATCACCGCCAGGTAGTCACCGTGCGAGATGAGGTGGCCGGCAAGGGCAAAGACCGGCGCGGGCTGTACATGTTCTTCGGGTTGGTCGTCGTGCTCGGGCTGACATCGCGAGGGGCAGGGCGGCAGGCGTTTTTTGCCATGGTGACGCTCTTCGCTGCGATGGCTGTGACCTTGCTGGCACGTGACGCCATGATCCGTGGCAACCGAACCTAGGCGGGTATTTCGCTCCGTGAAGGCGAATTTAGGGTCATTTCGGCAGACAAAGTGCCCGCATTGGCACCTGGGAGGCCCGTGAGGCCGTTTTTGCGCGTCGAAGGCATATTAGGTGGCGGGACCAACAAACGGCCGCGCACGAGGCGCTGGGGCATTGGCCTACGCGGCAGCGAGTCAGGGCTGAATGGCGCTTGCGTACCGGCCGAGCGGCTCACACAATTGAGTAACGCCCCTGGCGACACCGGAGGAGTGGCTCATGAGTTCGCAGAACAGCCGCAGCATCTTTGCCGCAACCTTTGTCACATTGATGATGTTGGGCTGCGGCTAAGATTCGAGTGTCGCCGGTCCCGAGGCGGACGTGGGCGTGTTGGACACCGCACCGGGGAGCGTGTTGGACTCCGAATCGGATAGCAGTGCGATGATCGATACGACTGATCCGGACGGCGGCAGCGGATCTACGGATGGGGGGAGTGAGACACACAACGGGGTCGACACGGCCGGCACACCGGACCCAGTCGACGGCGCTCAAGAAGACGCAGCCAAGCCGCAATGTACCTCCGACAAGGACTGCACGGAGTTTGATGACGGCAACCTGTGCAACGGCACGTGGGCGTGTGACTTGAAGATCGCGAAGTGTGTGCCAAGTGAGGGATCGGAGGTTCAGTGCGATACCAACGGTGATTCTGCGTGCAGCAAGACACTCTGCAAGCCACTAACCGGCAAATGTGCGACGGAAGCCAGTAAGAAAGGGACCACCTGTGACGACGGCTCCGCGTGTACCACCCAAGATGTCTGCACAGCGGGCACGTGCGTGGGGCAAAAGTTGAGCTGCGACGACAACAACCCGTGCACCGACGATACCTGCGATGGCACCACCGGCTGCAAGAACACACAGTCGACCAAGTCCTGCGATGACCACAACGCGTGCACCATCGGGGACACATGCAGCAAGGGGGTGTGTGCAGCGGACAAAGTCGATTGTGACGACAAGAAGTTGTGCACAGATGACGCTTGCGACCCCAACAAGGGCTGCACCCATATCGCAAACGCGGTGCTCTGCGACGACGGCTCCGCGTGTACGAACCAAGATGCCTGTAAGGCCGGGACGTGCGCGGGCGCCAAGCGAGACTGCGATGATAACAACGCTTGCACGACGGACACGTGCGATCCCAAGAAGGGCTGCACTTTTGCGGCTAAGACCGGCGGTTGCGATGACGGCAACAAGTGTACCGGCACGGACGTATGCACCGGTGACAAATGCGTCGGCAAGACGCTGCCGTGCGACGACAAGAACCCCTGCACCGACGACGTCTGCAAGGCTGCGACGGGATGTGTGAGCACCCCCAACCAGGTCCAATGCGACGATGGGGACGCCTGTACGGTGCAAGACGTATGCGCCAAGGGCAGCTGCAAAGGCGGAAAATCCAGCTGTGACGATGGTAACCCCTGCACGACCGATGGGTGCGACGCAAAGGCGGGCTGCACCACCAGCGTCAACACAGCGAAATGCGACGACGGCGACAAATGCACCGGACCGGACACCTGCGCTCAGGGCGTTTGCGCTGGCAAGAAGGTGGTCTGCGACGATAAGAACCCCTGCACCGATGATGTGTGCACCGCCAGCGGAGGCTGCACCTCGAAGGCGAACAAGGCGCTGTGCTCCGATGGCGACCCGTGCACTCACAAGGACGCCTGCACGGCCGGAACGTGCGCAGGGGCGAAGCTGAATTGCGACGATGGTAATCCGTGCACGACCGATAGCTGTGGCAGCCAATCGGGATGCAAACACGCACAGAACACGGGCAGTTGCGACGACGGCAACGTCTGCACCACGGCTGACGCGTGCGGCGGCGGTGTTTGCGTGGGCAAGCCTTTGGTGTGCAATGACAACAACCCGTGCACGAATGACGCATGTAAGGCCGGTAGCGGCTGCGTCAAGACGGCCAATACGGCCGGCTGCTCGGACGGGGATGGCTGCACTGTGGGAGACATCTGTAGCGGTGGCAAGTGCACCAGCGGCGAGGGCAAGACCTGTGATGATGGCAATCAGTGCACCACGGACAGCTGCGCGTCCGGCAGTGGCCTATGCGCCCACAAGAAGATCCCGAAATGTGGCGGCGGGCCGGGCTGCTCGGTCGACGGCGACTGCACCGATGGGGATCCGTGTACACATGACAAGTGCCAGAAGGGCGCGGGATGCCAGCACGCGGCGTCGTCGGGGAGCTGCGATGACGGCAGCGCGTGTACATCGGGTGATACGTGCGGGCAAAGTGGCTGTGTCGGCACAGCGATCAGCTGCACGGATGGCAAGGTCTGCACCGATGACGGCTGTGATGCGGCGAAGGGGTGCGTGTTCAGCCTCAACGCCGCGCCTTGTTCGGACGGGGATGGCTGCACCACGGGCGACAAATGTAGCGGCGGCAGCTGTGCGGCGGGCAGCAAGCGCGCCTGTGACGACGGCAAGCACTGTACCGCAGATAGCTGCGCGGCTGGCGTCTGCCAATTCAAAGCGACCTCAGGCTCATGCAGTGACGGGGACGCGTGCACCGCGGCGGACGCCTGCAAGAGTGGCGCGTGCGTGGGCGGTGCTGCCAAGTCCTGCGACGACGGCAATCCATGCACCGACGACTACTGCGCGGGCGGTTGTCAGCACCCAAACAACACAAAGCCGTGCGACGACGGCAGCGCCTGCACCTCCGGTGACGTCTGCAAGAGCGGCAAGTGCACGTCGGGATCAGGAGCGGCCTGCAACGATGGCAACGACTGCACGACCGACACCTGCGGTAAAGACGGCTGCACGTTTGTGGCCAAACCCGGGGACTGCAGCGATGGCAACGCCTGCACGCTGAAAGACAGTTGTAGTGGTGGAAAGTGTGTCTCTGGGGCCGCGGCGAAGTGCGACGACAACAACCCCTGCACCGATGACTTCTGCGCGACGAAGACGGGATGCCAGCACACCAACAACACCGTGGCCTGTGACGACGGTAGTGTCTGCACCAGCGGCGATGGCTGCAAGGAGGGCAAGTGCCAGGGCGGGGGCGGCGGCAGCTGCGATGACAACAACCCTTGTACGACCGATGGATGTGCACCGGGAGGCTGCACGCATACGAACAACACCGGCGCCTGCAGTGACGGCAACGGCTGCACTTCGCCGGATGCCTGCAAAGACGGCAAGTGTCTCAGTGGGGCGACCAACAGCTGCGACGATGCGGACGCCTGCACCACAGATTCGTGTAGCTCGTCCACCGGCAAGTGCGGGCATGCCAAAATCGACGGCTGCACCGGCGGCGGTTGCAAGAGCCACGCGGACTGCGATGACAACAACCCCTGTACGACGGAGGTCTGCGCCGGTAGCTGCAAGATCACAAACAGCACGGCGTCTTGTGATGATGGCAAGGCGTGTACGGTTGGAGACGTGTGCTCCGGCGGCACCTGCCAATCCGGCGGGGCCAAGAACTGCGACGATGGCGACGCCTGCACCACGGACAGCTGCACAGCCAGCACTGGTGTTTGCGCCCACGCGCCCATCAGCGGCTGCACCGGTGGGAAATGCAAGATCGACGCGGACTGCAACGACAACAACCCGTGTACGACCGAGGTCTGCTCTAGCGGCTGCAAAGTCACCAACAACACCGCCAAATGCGACGACAACAACGCCTGCAGCAACGGCGATGTTTGCTCCGGTGGCGCCTGCAAGGGAACAGCGGTGGTCACATGCGATGACAATAACGCCTGCACCACCGACAGCTGCGACAAGGCCACCGGCTGCGCCTTTGCGGCCAACAGCGTGAGCTGCAGCGATGGGTCGGTTTGTACCCAGGGCGACGTTTGCAGCCACAAGACCTGCAAAGGTACCGCCATCAACTGCGATGACGGCAACGCCTGTACAACCGACAGTTGTGACAAAAGTGCCGGGTGTAAGAACACGAACAATGCGGCGTCTTGCAGCGATGGAAACGGCTGCACGACGGCCGACAGTTGCGCCGGGGGCTCCTGCACTCCGGGAGCCGCCAAGAGTTGCGATGACAAGGACGCCTGCACCACCGACGCGTGTGATAGCGGCACAGGCAACTGCACCCACAAGGCAATCAGCGGCTGCGGCGGTAGCGCGCCGACCTGGTCCGAGGTCTACGCCAAGACCATCGATGGGCAGTGCAACGGCTGTCACGGCAAGAACAACGGCGCGGGTGGACTCGGACTCGGCACGACGTCCGATTCGGCCTATGCAGCGCTGGTCAACCAGTCGAGCACGGACAACAGCTGCAGCGCGCTGACGTACATCAAACCCGGCGCGCCCAGCCAGAGTCTATTCTATCTCAAACTAGCGCCAAACGTCGTTCACGGATGCGGCGGAAAAATGCCGCCCGCTGGCGGGCCGTTGTCCCAGTCCTTGGCGGATGTGATGAAGGCCTGGATCGCCGCTGGCGCAAAGAAGTAGCGGGACCGACAGCTACAGATTAGGGCACGCTACAGCCGCATCGTCCTGCGCCAGTGCAGGCGCACTTCCAGCCATCGCCTTGCTCACACTTATCGGCGCTGTTGCAGGGCATTCCGGGTTGGATGCCAGCCTTGCCACCGCCCACCCGAATGAAGCCGGCGAGTCCGCCTTTTCCAGGCTTGAGTACGTCCCCGTAGCCCACGCGCACGGCGAATACACCGGGCTTTGATGCGGTCCATTTGCCCTGAAGGGTGCACGGGGTGCTGTACTCGTCGACCTTCTTGAGGCTCTCGACGCTCACATTGACCAGCCACCACAGCGCGCCGATGTAGAAGTTGCGACCACGAACAAAGAGCATCACCTCCTGACCAACTTTGACCTCGGTTGGGTGGACGCGGAGGTCGCCATCGGCAAACCCCATGGCTTGGCCGGGCACGCAGGCGGGCTTGAGGTCGGAGCTGACGCAGGAGGTCGATGCCGCCTTGTTGTCGCAGACGTAGTTCTTGGCGCAGCCGCCAGCTTGGCACGGCTCGCCGCAGCCGAGCAGGGGATTGGGTACGCAGGCGCCGTGGAGCCAGACCTGCTTGGCGGGGCAGGCGCAGGAGGCGGAGGCATCGGGCTCCGCGCCATCGGCAGTCACTGCCGTGTCCTTCAAGGCGGCGCTGGTATCCACGGAAAGCGCGTCGGATTGGGCAGTGTCGTCGTGGGTGCTGCTGTCCTTTGTTTGACCGTCATCCAGCAGCCCGGCGCTGTCTTGGCCCGTGACGTCGGCCGCGATACCGGGATCAGGAAACGCGCCGCCACCGCTGCATGCCACAGTGAGCGGTACAATGAGGGATGTGAGCAGGTTCCATCTGTTCCGCGGCGCGCGCGTTGCCGCTGCAGTTCCGTTGGTCATGGTGGATCTCCTTCGAGCGGGCCCCTCTCTTTGGAATTCCAAGTTTAATCTACCTTGAAGGCGCTCGTCTGCACAGGAGCCCCGGCAGATCGCCACGGCGCAGCGCTCACTTCAGCCGAGGGGAGCGATGGCCATGACCCTGCGAGCCGGTGAACGGCACGCTGGCACGCTGGCACGCTGGCAACGTGGAGCGCTTAGGGTTGCTGGACCGACCCGACAATCGCGAGCACCTGGGGTTCGCCCGCCATGTAATCCGTCGTTTCCAGCAGACCAACCGTCTTCAACTTCCGCACCATGATCTTGCCGCTGTCGGGGGCCCTTCGGACCTCGTTCAGGTCGCCTATTCCGAGGGCTCTACTCGGCGTGCCGGCTGCTTGG
>JAGSHB010000161.1 GCA_023954815.1 Myxococcales bacterium
GGCCTGTCAGAACGGCGGCGGCGTGGGGGCCATCATCTACAACAACGAGGCCGGGCCGCTGCTCGGCACCATGGGCGATGTCACAACGACCATCCCATCGGTGGGCGTGAGCGACACAGCTGGCGCGGCCCTGATGAATAAGACGGGCACGACGGCGACTGTGGCCCTGCTGGCGTCCAATTATGCCTACTTCGACGGGACGTCCATGGCGACGCCGCACGTGGCTGGCGTGGCCGGGCTGATTTGGAGCTACAACCCTGGCTGGACCAACAAGCAGCTGCGAGCAGCGTTGCAGGCTACCGCTGTGGATCTGGGCGCACCGGGGCGGGACAACGCTTTCGGCTACGGGCTGGTGCAGGCTAAGGCGGCGTTGGACTACTTGAGCGCGCCGCAGTGTGAACCGACTGAAGCCTTCGAGACGATGTGCAGCGATGGCATCGACAACGATTGCGACGGCAAGGTCGACGCGGCGGACGGCGACTGCAGCACGAACACCTGTGACCTGCTCGGCGTCGGCGAAAGCTGCACGACAGCCGACCAGTGCTGCTCGGGCAAGTGCAAGGGCAAAGTCGGGAAGCGTACCTGCAAGTAGCTGAAAAGTAGGCGTATGGGGCGTCGGGTCAGCGGAAGCTTGCTGGCCCGGCGTCTCCGTTCAGTCTGACGGTCCGTCGGTGAGGGCCTGCTCATAGCGCTGCCGCATAGAGTCGGCAGCCCCGCGGAGCGCCTCTGGGTCGGTGCTCGTCAGCTGGATTGGATCGAGCACATCGATGACGGCGACACCTTCGTGGGGGGCGATCCGACCGTAGGGCCACAGCGTCGTGTGATCATGCAAAACGACCGGTAAAATCGGGACTTTTGCTTCAGCCGCTAGCACAAATGCACCCAGTTTGAAGCGACCGAGCTTGCCATCTTTCGAGCGCGTGCCCTCCGGCGCGATGAGCACCTGCAACCGTTCAGAGATGATGCGACTCGCCGCGTCTTGCAGTGATGCGTAGGCGCGCTCTCGGTCACCGCGGTCGAGGAACACGGACCCCAGCGCTTTGCAGCCCCAGCCGAGCAGCGGGATCTTGAGCATCTCACTCTTGACCACCAGCACGCCGCCTTCCGGCAACAGCGCGGCGCCGGTTAGCACGTCGAGCGTCGAACCATGATTGAAGATGAGCACACGCGGCTCACGTTGATCCAAAGCAGCGCGTGCCTTGGCCGTGTAGCGTACCTGCACGCCGGCGATGGACGCCATGGTTGTGCCCCAGCCGCGGACCGCGCGCGGTCCCAACACCGACCGTCGTTCTGGTGAGACGACGCTGCAGGTCGCGATGATGCCGGGGACGTATGCCGCCGTGAACGCCCAACCGGCGACCTGGCGGACGGCACCTTTGACGAGTTCGGTGTTTATCTTTGCCATGGCGCGGAGCATGGCGCGCTAGCTCTCAATCGTCTACTGCGCCGCGCAATCAGTTCGCGGCGAGGGCCTGTTGCAGCTTCTGTTTGACGGCACCAGAGCTCAACCCGTGGGCCTTAAACGTGATGACGCGATCAGCCTTCATGATGGCGTGCGGCGCGGTGTAGTTTTTCGTCTTGATCGCCTGCCAGGCCTTGCCCGTATTCTCGGTGTAGAACTTCACGTTGGGCAGGCCGGTGAGACCATATTTCTTGCGCCACCCCTGGCAGGTCTGGCCGTCGTCGATCTGGATGACGTGGACGATCGCGATGTCCTTGTCGGCGAGATCGAGTGCGACCTGCTTGGTGTAGCTGGCCGTCGCTTGGCACGTCGGGCAGTGACTGTGCGCAACGAAGAGCCACGTCGCCTTGGCGCCGCAGACTTCGGTGATAGCGCGTGACTTTCCGGTGTCGCAGTCCTTGAGAGAGAGGCTGCCAAGCTGCTGTCCGATACCAAACCCGGTGCCGCTGCCCGCTTTCTGACACTTCTCGGGGCCCCAACCCTTGCCGTTGGTCTGGCCCGCATCGACGGCCGTTCCCGCGTCTTGCGCGCCCGTATCAGCTTGGCCTACGTCTGTGCTTCCCGTGCCGGCATCGACGGCTGCTGTATCGGCGGCTGCTGTATCGCTACCACCCGCTGCGTCTGAGCCCGTTGCGGCCGCATCACTGGCCGCCGCCGTGCCGTCTTTCGCCGTGCCACCGTCCAACGCCGTGCCAGCGTCATCCGTTGCGTCTGTGTCGCTGGCTGTTTGGCCGTTGGCGGGCCCAGTCGTAGTGCCAGCGCAGCCTGCGAGTGCCAGCGCCAATATGAGTGTCATCGTCCTCATCTTCTCTCCTGTCTCTGCGCTCGACGAGCGCGCGGTCCGGTCCTACGACGATGCGCACGACCTGCCCATGTCGTCTGACGAAGCATGCCGTTACACCGCCGACCAAATGAATTGAAGGAAAACCGACGTAACGTACTGCCAAGTCGCTCGACACTGAGGCGGCTGGCTGTGCAGTGGACGCATTGCGCCCGGCCTGCGCACGCTGATCGCTCACACGACGGAGACGAGATACCCATGCCTGATCGCACGCTTCGATTGCTGCTCCCTCTGGTTCTGATCTCCGGCACGCTGATAGGTCCCGGCCAACTCTGGGCCCAGTGCGCCGTTTGCGGCAACCCGGCGGTGGCTTTTGGCGACAATGACATCGCCCGTACGTTCCTGGCCGACGCGCCCAAGCGGCTGCGTTGGACTGCCAGTTTGAACTACGTGGGGCAACGCTATGCCGACATTTACAGTGGCAGCCAGCGGCTGAAGCAGGCCGAAAAGTCCGCGATCATGTTCACCCCGGATTGGCAGCTGGATACCCACCAAATGGCCGCATTCCTGGGCTTGGAGCTCAAAAGCGGCTCGCAGATATCGCTTGTCCTGCCGATTGCTGTCGCTCGATCGCAGCGGATCTCGGACTTGGAAGACGCAGACGGCAAAGATAGCGAAGGCCACCCCATCGCGACGTCTACCGACAAGGGGATGGCGGACGTGGAGTTGCGCTTGCGGCAGCGCCTGTCGCCGTTGACTGGCAGGCTGCCGCTGGGGATTCGCGACGTGATCTTGTCTGCAGGATTGGCTGCTCCCACCGGGCACTTTATCGCCAAAGATCCCAACGGTGCCGAACCGGATGGCTACGCCTCGCTCGGACGCGGCACATGGTGGGCCTTGGGCGATTTGGAGGTCATCGGCCGCATCTCACCGAGGCTGGGATGGCAGGCGGGCTCGTCCCTGCGTAAGCCGCTGACGACCATCACCAACGCCGGGTTTCTGTTTCGTTGGGGCACGGAGATTCGCAGCTTTGGCACCGCTGTCGTGCGTGTGCTGCCCGATCGCTTCCATGCCAGCGTCGGCGCCGAGTGGCTGTGGCGGAGCTCCGGCGAAGAACGCATCTTCGAGGGGCTCCCGATCGATGACTTTCCGAACGGTGGCGGTCGCTGGTTGACAGCTGTTGTGGCGCTACAGGCCCGTATTGTCGGGGGAATATCCGTGCACAGCGCGATTCGGATGCCCCTGTGGCGCCGCGTTCGCGGACAACAGCCGGTGCCGGGATTCGGTGCGACGCTGGGGGTCGGTTGGCAGGGGTGATTGCGGCCTCAATTACACATCGTCTGCGCAACTTCTCTGGTGGGCCACTGCCAGCGCCGTGCTCAGCAGCAGCAGCGCCGTACCCTGATGGAGGGTCGCGATGGGGATGTTGACGTGGCTCATGACCGTGGCCGCGCCCAGGGCGACCTGCACGAGCGTTAAGCCGCCCAACAACCAAGCCAGGCGCGTCTGCAGGGGCGTGACCGCGCGGGTGCGAGCGATGTGGCCGACCGCGAGCGCCGCAGCCAGCACGAACCAAGCCAGCGTCCGATGCAGGAAGTGGATCGCGATTGGGTTGTTGATCAACGCCGCGAGTGTCGATGAGCCAGCCGACCAACCATCGGGCAACCACTGCCCGTTCATGTCGGGAAAGGTCGAGAAGATGAGGCCCGCCCGTTTGCCAGCCATGAAGGCGCCGTAGACCACCTGAACAGTGATCAACGAGACCAGCCCCCACACCGCCCATCCAGGGACGGCGGGCTTGTTCGGGTCGGACTTGGGGCGGCCCCAGGCCAAATCCATCCACAACCACTGCACCCAGCAGGCGACAAAAAACGCCAAGCTGAGGTGGGCTGCAAGCCGAAAGTGACTGACCTCGGGAACGTCCACTAGCCCGCTCTTGACCATGAACCAGCCGAGCAAGCCTTGCGCGCCGCCCAGCACAAACGCGGCCCCCGCACGCCAAGCCACACGGCCACGGAGCTGCTTGCGGAGGGTGAACACCAGCCACGGCGCGAAGAAGACCACGCCGATGAGCCGGCCAAACAGACGGTGCAGATACTCCCAAAAGAAGATCTGCTTGAAGTCCGCCAGGGTCATCCACTGATTGACCTGATCGTACTGCGGACTGAGCTGATAGCGCGCAAATACGGCCTTCCAGCTGGTCTCATCGAGCGGCGGCAGGGCGCCCATCAGCGGGTGCCACTCGACCATCGACAGACCAGAGCCGGTGAGCCGGGTGATGCCGCCGATGATGACCATGGCACCGATCATCGCGTAGACGATCAAGAGCCAGAGGCGAACAGACCGAGGCGGATTGTGAGGGGGCAGCGTACTCATGTCGCCCACTTACCGCCCATCGTCGTGGGGGTCAATGCAGCAGGACGCGATCTCACCGGCTCTGATGCCGATCACTTCTTGCAGCGCGAATCTGCCTCTTGCAGCGACGCGATGATCTCCGCAGAAAACGGCAGCTTGGTACAGCCGTGGTCCTGCTCGCAGACCAGGTCCCATTTCGGATCTGCCTTGGCATGGCAGTCAAAGCAGTTGCCGCCGAAGCCGTTGATCACATCGGTGGTGCCCTGGGCGCCGATCACAGTCTTGCCCGCCTGCATTTTTAGGAAGAAGAACTCCCAGTCGTTGGTCTTGTCGCTCCAGCCCTTTTCATGCTTGACCATGGCCTCCGTCGGGATGAGCTGGATGACCGTGCCAGGCGGATAGGTGCCGCCGGTTGGGCTGTTGGCAATTTTGAGCGCCGCATCGAGCTGCCCGTTGAGGCTCTTGATGCGAAACCTGCGCACTTTGGTCCACTTGGTGAGGCAGTCGAAGTCCGCGGCGCTGACGCTGATCGGAAGCCCAGCAGCACTGTCGGCGCTACCCTCGCCATCGGTCGTCGCGTTGGCATCTGAAACGACACTGGTATCCACCGGCGTCACGTCGCCGTCTTCACCACCACATGCGGCGGCGCCGAACAGAAAACCGAGGATCAAGAGCGCACGCGTCGTCATGGGTCATCCTGTGGCAGGAGGTGGTGAGCTAGACGGGCGGGCATCGACCGATTTCCTCGCCACCTGCCGATGTGTTTAGCACGCAGACGCCATCGCACGTGACCCCCAGGGGTGGAGGTGACGTCGACGGCAACAAGCCGCGACGACCGGGTTCGCCTCGGAGAATGGCCGTTTTGGCGTGGAAGTAGCTGTCTGGACGGCAGGTGTCGGCTTGCTCTTAGGAAAAGCGCGCGGCGTGACCGTTGGCCGTTAGTTGGGCGATTTCGGCGTCGCCCACACCGTCGATCCCACGCACGCGCGCGATCTCCTCGGGTAACGTGACGGCGGATAGCAGCGTATTGTCTGTGTTGACGGTGCACTTGATGCCGAGCGCAAGCCACTGGGGCAGCGGATGTGCGGCTACGTCAGTGATGATGCCAGTATGCCAATTCGACGTGGGGCAGGCCTCGATGGTGATGCCGCGTTGAAGCACCAGATCACAGACGGTCGGATCGTCGAGCAACGTGGTGCCATGACCAATTCGCTGGGCACCGAGGATGTCGATGGCCGTTCGGATCTCCGCCGGCGGGCGACCTTCCCCGGCGTGGACGGTTCGGCCAAGACCGAGCGTCGCGGCGCGGCGAAAGGCGTCGGCGTAGTCTTCGAGACGGAAGTCGTGTCCGGACGCTGGCCCGCCCGCAAGATCGAGTCCCACCACACCGGGCCGCGCGGCCGCAAGATCAACCAAGGCGTCCACGAGGGCGGGTGGGTCGCCATAGAGGCCGCAGAGAATCAGCCCCGCACGGCCGCCCAAACCCTCCAGCACCGCATCGACAGCGCCGGCCAGGGCCATTCCGTGAAGTTGCGGCGCAAAACGGACTTCGAGGGTGCTGATGCCCTCTGTTTGGGCGTCCTCACACATCTCCGACGCAACTTGGGCCAGCGCGCCGGTGGTTTGCAGCAGCGAGCAGGTGAACGCGAAACGACTCAGCGCGGCGTGCAGACCCATGTGCGGGGTGAACGGCAGCTGAACTGGGACATCGAGGCCCAAATCGGCGGCAAATGTATCGACGGTACTGCGGCGCAGCGAGCCGTCGAGGTGACGATGCAAATCTACGAGGCCTCTCATTCCTTCCCTTCTCCGCGCAGCCAGTGTCGCTCAACGGACGCCGCACTTGGTCTTCACATTGCGACACAGGCGCTCCCTTGTCATGGGGGGCCCGGCGGCACTGGATCGGCGACCAAAAACCAACGTCGTCGGACCTTGTCCGCGGCCCAGCGTCGGCGCATCCTCTGTTGATGGCCAGCGCTGATCACATGCCCGCGACGGGACCTCGTATCGTCTTCTTTTCAGGAGGCACAGCCTTGCGTGGGCTCAGCAAGTCTCTGCTGAGCCATACATGGCAGTCTGTGCATCTCGTGACGCCGTTTGACTCCGGAGGCTCCTCTGCATCGTTGCGGCGTGCCTTTGGCATCATCGCTGTCGGCGATCTGCGCAACCGGATGTTGGCGCTCGCGGACCCGGATCGGCCCGGCTTTATGGCCATGGCGGCGTTGCTGGCGCGGCGCTTGCCCGCCAGGGCGACCCCAGAGCGTCGGACGGCGGTTCTTGCAGCCATCGCGAACGGATCGAGCCCGGAAATTCCACATTTGAGCCCAAATGTAGCTGCGGCGGCTCAGGCCGATATGACTGCCTTTCTGGCCGCCATGCCACCGGATTTTGATCTGTCGGCGGCGAGTGTTGGAAACCTGTTGCTGGTTGGTGCGTGGCTGCGGGCTGGCCGGCAGATGGCGGTCGCTCTTGAGCGCTGGTCGACGCTGCTCGCGGTGCGCGGTGTTGTCAGGCCGGTCGTGGAGGCCGACCTCCATCTCGCTTTTGATCTGACCAATGGCGAGGCGGTGATCGGCCAGCACAAGATGACGGGGGTTTCGCAGCCGATCCCGGCTGCAGCGGTTAATTCTGTTCGCCTCGTACGTTCCCTCGATGGCGACGATCCCGCCGATGTTGAGGTGACGCCAGCGGTCAGCGAGTTGGTGCGAGGGGCAGATCTGATCTGCTATCCGATGGGCTCTTTTTACTCGAGCGTGTTGGCCAACCTCCTCCCCAATGGGGTCGGAACAGCCATCGCGTCGGCCCAGTGCGCCAAGGTCTTTGTTCCCAACACCGGACACGATCCCGAACAACGCGGCCTGACCGTCGGCGCGGCCACCGAAAGACTGGTCGCCACCGCGCTCTCTGCTGCCCCGGATGCCGCGCCATCGGACGTACTCGACGCCGTGATCATCGACCAAGACAATGGCGCTTATCCAGCCGGAATGGACCTCCATCGCGTGCGCGAGATGGGTATTCATATCATCGACATGCCCCTCGTCACTCGCAACTCGGCCCCCGGCCTGGATGCAGACCGACTGTCGAGCCTGCTGGTCCGTCTCGCGCGGGCGAGATTGGGCGCACGATCGATGACGGCATAGCGATTGCTGGCGAGTCCCGCTACCATCCGCGCATCGAGTTGTGGGGAGTTGTGGTGATGAACAAAAATCGTTTTGAATTGTTGGTAGTTGTGGTTTTGACGCTGGCGCTCGTCGCTTGCGGCCAACCCACTGTTGAGGCCGGGGGCGGCGGAACCGGGGACACCGGCACTGCCGCGAGTGACGCGGTTAGCGGTGACAGCAAGGGCGGCGGCGACGCGACCACCGATGTCGCGGGAGAGGACGTCCCTAGCGTCGATACCTCCGGTGCAGCCGACGTGAGCGGCGATCCCGGGCTCCTGACTTTGTGCGATCCCTGCACGCTCTCCAGTCAGTGTGGGGCAGCGGGGGACAGTAGCGCGCGCTGCGTCGATCACGACGGCAACGGTGCTTTTTGCGCCATGGCGTGCGCAGGCGGCAGTGGCTGCCCGCTCAACTACACCTGTCGCAGTGTGACGACCATGGAGGGCACCAAGGCTAGCCAGTGCGTGCCAACCGGCAAGGACGCTGACACATTTGGGAGCTGCCACTGCTCAACCGAGTCCATCGAGGCCGGTAAAAAGACGACGTGTTCGATGACGTCCTCGGTCGATGGTAAATCCGTGACTTGCTATGGCGAGCGCAAGTGCGAAAAATTAGGCCTCAGCAAGTGTTCAGCGACCGCGCCCAGCAAAGAAGTCTGCGATGGGCTCGACAACGACTGCAACGGCAGCACCGACGATGGCTCCTGCGATGACGGTGACGCCTGCACAGTCGACAAATGCGACCCCAAAACCGGCAAGTGCACTTCGTCTGGTGGCGCTGGAGCATGCGATGACGGCAACCCCTGCACCGTCGGCGAGAAGTGCACCGGCGGAAAGTGCGCCGGTGGGCTGAGCAACGCGTGCGACGACAAGAACGGCTGCACCACCGACTCCTGCGACCCGAAGACGGGCTGCAAGAACGTGGCGATTCCCAACTGCAAGGGGTGCACCTCGTCGAGTCAGTGCAACGACAACAACCCCTGCACGACGGACTACTGCTCCAACAAGAGCTGTGTCTTCACGCCGAAGTCCTGCGATGACGGCGATAGCTGCACGACCGATACCTGCGCCCAAGAGAGCGGCAAGTGCAGCTCCGCCTTCGACAAGAAGACCTGCGGCGGCAGCGATCCCCTCAAGCTGCCGTTCAAGGCTAGCTTTGGCTGCGGCGACGCTTCTACGGCGCTTTGGACCCTGAATAATGGGGTGAAAGGCCCGGGTTGGGCTTTCGACGATACGCCTGCCAAGCCGATTCCTGCGTTCAAGCCGTGCACGCTGAACTTCAATAACGGCACTGATTTTCAGTGTGTGTCTGGCATGACCTCGGTCTCGGGCAGCGTGCTGTCGCCGTGGCTCGACGCCAAGGATGTGCCCTCGGTGGGTAACCTGCGTATGCGGGTTCGCTACGGTGGCACCTGGGAGCAAAACAACAACGACGAGCTGCATTTCCAGGTCACAACCGACGGCATCAGTTGGCAGACTGTCTACGATGCCAATGCCATGAGCTCGGCGACGCAGTGGTCACAGCCGAACATCAATTTGAGCAGCGTGAGGGGCAAACTCTTCCGTGTCCGCATCCTGTTTTCGACCAATAGCTGCAAGGTCAACACGGGCACGGGCCCCTTTATCGATCAGGTGTGGGTCAAAGACGACGCCTGCTACAGCAATGACGACTGCAAGACCACGAGCAAATGCTCGCTGATGCGCTGCTGGAACAAGAGCTGCCAGGGTATCAACCCCTGCAATGACAACAACGCGTGCACGAGCGACAGCTGCAACAGCGCTGACGGCAGCTGCAAGCACACGGCCTTGAAGACGGGCAATGCCTGCAACGATGGTGATTCGTGCACCAAGGATACGAAGTGCGCTTCCGGCTCGTGCACCGGCGGCAGCAAGCTCGCCGACGGCGTGGCCTGCGAAGATGGCAATGGCTGCACGCCGAAAGGCGCGTGCAAGGGGGGGAGCTGCGACGCGACGGTGACGTGCGATGACAACAACGCCTGCACAGTCGATACCTGCGACACCCTGTTGAATAAGTGCTCCTTCCAGCCCGCTGCTGGGACCTGTAATGACGGCAACCCCTGCACCGCCGCCGACGCTTGCACCAAGGGGCTGTGCCTCGG
The DNA here is from genome assembly GCA_023954815.1 of Myxococcales bacterium. Classification (GTDB taxonomy): domain Bacteria; phylum Myxococcota_A; class UBA9042; order UBA9042; family UBA9042; genus UBA9042. The sequence continues at coordinate 9,879 of JAGSHB010000161.1, forward strand.
CAAGCCGAACGCGTGCGACGATGGCAATGCCTGCACCGCCGACAAGTGCCTCAAGGCGTCGGGTAAGTGTACTCACGAGGCCACGGTGTGCGACGACAACAACTCGTGCACGGTCGATTCGTGCAACAAGGGCACTTGTTCTCACAAGGCCGATAATACATGCGCGACCAACGCAAAACTCCCGTATCTCCAGCCTTTTGACTGCGGAACGGCTACGGGCTGGCAATACACGGGCGTCACTGGCGGGCCGACATGGGCGGTCGATGGCACGCCTGCGGTACCGAAGCCATTCACCGGCAAGTGCACGTTGAACTTCAACAATGGCACCAACTTCACCTGCCCGGCCGGCAAGACGAAAGTCGAAGGCACGGCGACGAGCCCCTGGATCGACGCCACCGCCGCTCAGACCACATACATGCGCTTGCGGTTCCGCATGGCGGGCAACTGGGAGGCCAACAACGACGACGAATTCTACGTCGAGGCCACGACCAACGGCACCTCCTGGTCGAAGATCTGGGACGCATCGAGCACCAACCCGACAAATTGGCAGTACCCGCAGTTGGGGCTTAGTCAGTACAAGGGCAAGAAGTTTCGCTTGCGCTTCCGTTTCGTGACCAAGGACTGCAACGACAACGGCGGCACTGGTCCGTTTGTCGATGACTTGCGGGTCGAGGACCTGGGCTGCGTGGTCGACAAGGACTGCGACGATGACAACAAGTGCACCACACACACCTGTAATTCCAACGGCTATTGCTCCAACGAAGGGACAGACTGCAACGACAAGAATCCATGCACATCGGACGTCTGCAACGCGGCGACCGGCAAGTGCGAAAACAACTTCTTGCCCGACACCTATGGCTGCAGCGACGGAAACGCCTGCACCGTGAGCGACAAATGCCACGCCGGAAAGTGCGCCGGCTATGCGAATCCCTGCGACGACGGCAACAAGTGCACCAAGGATGCCTGCGACGAAAAGACGGGCTGCACCTACAAGCCCGTTTGTGACGACGGCAACGCCTGCACCCTCGATACGTGCGACGCCCAGACACAGAAGTGCGGCGCGCAAAATCTCGCGACCGGTTCGGCCTGCGAAGATGGCGACGCGTGTACGGGGGCTGAGTTCTGCGGCGCCAAGGGGTGCGTCGGCGGCGTGGTCACGGTCGGCGGCGGCAGCACATCCTTTTCCACGGTGAGTGATGTGGCTGTGCACAGCAACGGCACGGTGTACTTCACCTCGATCGGCTACCACCGCATCTACAGGCTCAACGGCACCAGCGGCACCATCGTCGCCGGTAGCAGCAGCGGGTTCGCTGACGGCAAAGGCACAGCGGCACGCTTCAGCTCACCGCGCAGCCTCGACATCGACAAGAGCGGCAACCTCATCGTCGCCGACAGCAGCAACCATCGGATTCGGCGGGTGGATACCTCCGGCAACGTAACGACGCTCGCCGGTAGCAAAGCTGGGTACAAAGAGGGCGCTGGCGGCTTGCTGAACAATCCCTACGGCGTCGCCGTCGACAGCAAGGGCGCTGTCTGGGTGGCCGACACTTATAACTACAAGATTCGCCGGCTGGGCTCGGGCGGCGCCATCACCACCGTCGCGGGTAGCTCGGGCGGTTTTGTTGACGGGCAGGGCACCAAAGCGCGCTTCAACCGGCCGATGGGCATCGACTTTGATGGCAAGGGCAACCTGATCATCGCCGACGCGTACAACTATCGCATTCGTAAGATGACGCCGGGCGGCCTCGTGACGACCGTCGCCGGTACGGGCCAAAGCGGCTTCATCGACGGCGTCATCGCAGCAGCGCGCTTCAATCGTCCGTGGGACGTGCAGGTCGCTGCGGGCGGCTCGATTCTGGTCGGCGACGCCTACAACTATCGTGTCCGGCGGATCACCCCCACGGGTATTGTCGCGACGCTCGCCGGGCAGCAGAGCGGCGGCTTCACCAACGGACCGGGCGTGCTGGCGCGCTTCAACCGGCCGACCGGCATCGCCGTGCATTCGGATGGCACCGTCTATGTGGCGGACATGTACAACGGTAGAATTCGCACGCTGAAAGTCAGCCCAGGGGACGGAAAATCGCTCTGTGATGACGGAAACGCCTGCACAATCGACGCCTGCGACAAGGTCAAGGGCGCCTGCAGCCACACGCCGAAGTCGACCTGCGATGACGGTAAGAAGTGCACGACCGATTCGTGCAACCCAACCACCGGCTCGTGCGTCAACGCGGCGAAGAACTGCGATGACGGCGACTCCTGCACGGCAGATAGCTGCGATGCGGGTTCGGGTGACTGCAAGCACGTCGCGGGTACGTGCACGACCAAGGTCAGCAAGGATGGCTACAAGCAGAGCTTCACGTGCGGCGCAAAATCGCTGCAAGGGTGGACACTGACCGGCAGCGGCGGCCCCAAGTGGGCTGTGGACAAGACCCCGGCCAAGCCAGCGCCGGTCAGCCCGGACTGCAGCCTGAACTTCAACAATGGCACCGACTACCAGTGTGCCAGCGGCGCGAAGAGTGTCAGCGGTACAGCGACCTCCCCCTGGTTGGATGCCACAGGTGGCGTCGCCGGCGCGCCGATCCGGTTGAAGTTCCGTTATTCAGGTCGCTGGGAGACGAACAACAACGACGAGATGTATGTCGAATTGTCCAAGGACGGCACCTCGTGGTCGAAGATCTGGGATTCGTCGTGGACCAGCACCAGCTGGGGCACCTACAACGGCATGATCGGCGGCTACAGCGGCATCAAGTTCAAGCTGCGCTTTTCGTTCAAGACGACGGACTGCAAGCTCAACGGCTGGGCTGGCCCCTTCATTGACGACCTGGTTCTCATCGACGAGTCGTGCAAGAAAGCGAGCGATTGCAGCGACGGAAATGCGTGTACCAAGGACAGTTGCAACACGAGCGGCGGCTGCTACTACAACGGGATCAACTGCAACGATGGCAACGCGTGCAGCAACGACTACTGCGACAAAAATTGGGGCTGCAAGTACACCTACAAGGCGGAAGGCAGCAGCTGTTCTGATGGCGATACATGCACCACCAGTGACAGCTGTCAGCAGAAGAAGTGCGTCGGTACGGCGAGCGGCAAGGACGGCAGTCTCTGCTCTGATAGCTCGAACTGCACCGGTGGGGACAAGTGCGCAAACGGCAAGTGCCAAGGCACGGGGCTGTGCCACGACGGCAACCCCTGTACGACCGACAGCTGCACGCCCGGCAAGAGCTGCAAGTTCGTGCTCGATCCCAAGGTCTGCGATGACGGCAAACCTTGCACCAAGGACGCCTGCAACAGCACCACGGGCAAGTGCAGCAACACGGCAGCCTGCGATGATGGCGATACGTGCACAACCGATAGCTGCGACGCCAAGACCGGCGCCTGCACCTTCAGCAAAGGCACTTGCACGAGCGCAGATAAGCCCAAACTGCCCTGGAAAGCAGGGTTTCAGTGCGGAACGAGCGGCGCGAGCCAGTGGACCTTCCAGTCTGTGAGCGGCGGCTACGGGTGGGCGATCGACAAGAGCCCTGCTGTGCCAAAACCGGTGGTCGGGGACTGCAGTCTGAACCTCAATGACGGTACGAAGCTCGCTTGTAAATCAGGACACTCGAAGATTGTGGCCTATGCCGTGAGCCCCTGGTTGGACGCGAGCGCTATCCCGAAGTTGGACAACCGCCTGCGGGTCAGGTTCCGTCAGTCCGGGACGATGCCGCACACGGGCCGCATCTTCCGGCTAGAGGCCACGACGAACGGCACATCGTGGACCAACATCTACAACATGAGCAGCTACAGCCCGACGAGTTGGGGCAGCCGCGTCGCCTCGCTTCAGAACTATGCAGGCGGGTTGTTTAGGCTGCGGTTCCGCTTTGAGATGCCCTGTTCGAAGATCACAGGCACGGGGCCCTTCATCGATGCCATCCATGTGTTCAACGAGCGCTGCCATACCAACTCGGACTGCGACGACAGCAACCCATGTACCGATTACGTCTGTGTCAACGGTTCTTGCTCCAACAAGGGAGTGAACTGCAATGACGACAACGCGTGCACCTACGATTCTTGCAATACGAGCCTCGGCGGCTGTCAGAACATCCCTCGTACCGACAACTACAGCTGTGGCAGCACCGGTGGCTGCGTTGAAAACCGCTGCATGGCGGGCGTTTGTACCCAGAAGAAGAAGGCGGAAGGGCAGGCGTGCTCGGACGGTGACACGTGCATCACCGGCGGCAAGTGCGCCTCCGGTGCGTGCAAGGGGCAGCTCTCTGGCAAGACTGGGCAGGCTTGCTCCGATGGCAATCGCTGCACAACCGATGACCGGTGCGGATCTGCGGGCTGCACGGGCAAGGTGGGCATGGTCACGACTGTCGCCTCGATCAGCAACCCCGCTGGGCTCGCCTTTGACCCGAAGGGCCAACTATTCATCAGCAGCTATGGCTCCAATCGCATCTACATGCGCAACACGACGGGCACCACGACCTCCTACGCTGGTTCCACGGCTGGGTTCCTCGACGGTCCCAGGACCAAGGCGCGCTTTTACCGTCCCTGGGGACTGGCGATGGGCACCAAGGGTGAGCTCTACATCGCCGATTCGTACAACAATCGCATCCGTAAGATCGACGCGGCCGGCAACGTCACCACGCTCGCCGGCGGTAGTCAGGGTTTCCTCGACGGCAAGGGCGCTGCGGCGAAATTCTACCGGCCGCACGGCGTGGCGACCGATAAGAGCGGCAACGTCTTTGTCGCCGATACCTACAACAACCGGATTCGTCGCGTATCTGCGACCGGTGTCGTGATCACGCTCGCCGGCTCCACTGCCGGGTACAC
>JAGSHB010000064.1 GCA_023954815.1 Myxococcales bacterium
ACTTGGTTCGGCGATTCGTATGCGGTCGCGCCAATCTGATGGTGAACTCTCCAAGAATCGGAGGTTAGTGCGCGGGCGCGGCGCCCCAACCAGCCCAAAGCTGCCAGCCCAAAGCTGCCAGCCCAAAGCTGCCAGCCCAAAGCTGCCAGCCTTGAGGGCCTGTCTCGGCACATGCTTCCGGCGGAGACCTCCACCAGAAATGAGCGGCACGCAGGGTCAAAATCGAGTCATTTTGAACAGCAAAATGCCCGCAAATGGCCCCAGGAGGCCACCACAGCCGTTCTAGCAAGGAGCAGGCACATTAGTGGGTGCGGGGCAACAATGGCCATTCTAGGGCATCCAGCGACGCACAGCAGTCTCACAAGGGATCGTATACAGTCGCACAACACCAACCGCATGGCGCCCCAGAACCGAGGTCTACCGTGAACGGAATGCAAACCGGTTGCTCGTTCCCAGCTTTGCTCTTCGTGGGCTTAGTCGCCACAGCCGTCGGTTGTAGCCCGCAATCCACCACAGACCTGGGCGTCTCTGATGCCACAGATATCACAGGCGGCAACGACCAAACCGACAGCAAACGGACCCTAGATGGCTCGCAACAGGACGATGCACAGGCCGCACCCAGCGACGTGCCGGACTTCCAGACAACGGACCCCCTCACACCCGACTCCGCCGACAAGCAAGACACCTCGAACCCAACGACCGACAGCCTCGCAGACGATGGCCAGACCACTGCCGAAACAGACGGCGCTGCTGCCGACGTGGTTGTGGACGGCGGAATTCCAAACATCTGCGCCGGTGCCGCCGACGGCACGCCCTGCCCCGACGGCGACATCTGCAATGGCGCGGAGACGTGCCAATCCGGCGGTTGCCAGGCGGGCTCGCCGCTTGTGTGTGACGACAACAACCTCTGTACAAAGAACGTTTGCTCAACGCCCAAGGGGTGCACGGCGCTGCCGATGCCCGACGGATTGGCAGCGACCTACAACGCCTGCACAAAGGGCAAGGTGACGTGCAAGAACGGCTCCATGTCATCGGGCGCGATGGCCAGCCTGGATGACGGGGACCCGTGCACAATGGATTACTGCGTCGTGGTCAACGGCCAGCATACGGCCATGCACAAGACCATGGCGTTGTTGCCTTGTTCAGGGGTGAGCGGCTGCAGCAAACAAACCGTGTGTGACAGCGCTGGAGCGTGTATCTGTCCACCGTAATCAGCGACCGCCCAACCCCACCCTAGTCCCCACTGTCCTGCCTAAGACGCTCAGCATCAGCAAGACCACGCCGACCAGCGCCTGCGACGCACCGACGGGCAAAGCCCATAGGAACGCGGCGAGGTATCCGACGAAACCACACACCGCGCCAACTCCCGCGGCGATCCAGAGGCCCTGGGCGATGTTCCTGCTCCATTGGAGTGCGACCAGTGCAGGCAAGACTGAGAACGCGAAGGCCGGCAGGGCGCCAAGGATTCGTGTGCAGACCGAGACAACCAAGGCGAGCGATGCCAGCAGCAGGAGGTTGAGCAGGTGGGTGGGCAGCTGGCGCACCGTCGCGCCGATTGGATCGAGGCTGACGGCGGAGAAGCCGCGCCACAGGACCAGATGGACTGCGACAACGCCAGCGCAGGTCCACTGGATGGCGGCCAAATCGTCAGGGACCACCGCGACAGCAGTGCCAAAGAGCAGGGTCTGGATATCGGCGAGGTCGGCCACGATTCGCGTGCCCAGGGCGAGCGTACCGGCGATGCCGATGAGGTAGATGATGCCGAGGGTCTCGTCGTCGGTGGACGTGTGTTTGCGATCCGGTCGGGCGAAGAACAGCACCACCAACCCGGTCGCGAGCAGGGACCACAGGGTCGGCGCGGCGAGGGCGCCTGACACGCCCAACGTGCCAGCAACGAAGAAGCTCGTCGCGACGCCGAGACTGGCGGCTTGCGAGAGGGCGGCGCTCAGAAACACCAGTCTGCGGGCGATGACGTAGATGCCGAGCAGGCCCAGCGTGCCGCCCATCCAGACAGCTGCCCAGACCGCGTCGGCGAACAGCGGCCACGCGTCGAAGAACGCTGAGAGCGTCGGTTGATCAGCTTGCACAATCATCATCCGTGGGCGCACCGACATGGATGTCGCCATAGACCCGCCGAAACGCCGCGGAGCCGAATACGTCCCGCAGACGACCGCCTGTGGCAATGGCCAGGTCGCGGTCGATGAGCAGCGCATGGTCGGCGTGTTCGGGCAGGAAGCTCATCTGATGGCTGGAGAGCATGATGGAGATGCCCCGGTTGCGCGCCAGATTTCGTAACAACTCAAACATTGCCCGCTCAGCGATGGGGTCCATGGCGGAGGTGGGCTCGTCGAGGACCAGCAGCAGCGGCTCGGTGGCCAGCGCTCGTGCGATGTGGACACGTTGCCTTTGACCATAGGACAACGTGCTCATCTGGCGACTGGCCAAGTCTTCGACGCGGACGTCCGCCATGGCCTGCGCGATCTTGCGGCGCTGGCTGCCCGACAACCAAGGTACGGCAAAGGACCAGCCAACATCGAGGCCGCCGGCGACGAAATCCCACACGCGAGCCGGCACACGCCCCTCAAACTCGGAGCGCTGCGCGACATAGGCCACGCGAACGCCCTCATCGAGCTGAATTTGCCCACCCATCCTGTCTTGCAGCCCGAGCAGCGTCCGCATGAACGTCGACTTGCCCGCGCCGTTGCGCCCGACCAACGCCCACAACTCCCCCGCATGCATGCAGACGCTGATGGGTGGCAAGATGGCGCGACCGTCGTACCCCACCTCCACGTTGTGGATGCCAGCTATCTGCCGCGCATGGTGCTCGGAGTGCCGGGTGGGTTCCGTCGGATGGTCACTGGCGGGCGAGCCATCGCCAGCCTGGTGCGGATTGGATGTGGATGGGTCAGCCACTGTGCAAGGGTCCTCTACTGCTCACGAACGATGACGGTCATGAGCTTGGTGTGCGTGGTGATGCGATCAGCGATGGCTGCGGTCACCGTGGTCATGGAAGATAGATCGAGCGGCAGCTTATCATCATCGCTGCCGGCGGGGACCTGCAGGAGCGGTTCGAAGACGATGTCGTCGAGCAAGGAGGGCGGCAGGTCCATCTGCAGGGCGACCTTCGCCGACGGATCATGGTCACGGTCAAAGGGCACGTTCGCGGCGCCGACGATGACAAGATCCTTGTCGATCTGGAGTTCAAATGGCCGCCATGGCAGCACGCCGCTTGCCCCTTTGGCTGTTGAGCGCGCCCTGCCCTGGATCGCCACGCTGCTGACCACCGCCGTCCACTGCGTGAGTGCGCCGCGTTCCATAAAGCAGGAGGGCGCACAGGACGCTGTCGCCACGGTCTTGCTGCCCTTGGCGACGTCGACGCCATCAGCAGCACCGCTCGCCACCCACGTCACAGACAGGCCACCACCTGTGCCCTGGGCTAGCTCGGCCTTGATTTGGTCATAGGTCGGCAACGTGCCGTCGTCCTTGTGACAATGCCCCGAATGACAGAGCGAATAACCAGGCGGAGGATTCGCAGGGTCAAACGCCACCTTGGCCGTGGTCGGCGCCCAGCGTGCGGCGAGGCGCTCAACATGGACGACCATTTTGTCGATATGCACGGCCTCGTTCTGCACAGTCAGCAGCTCGCCTGCAGGGCTGAGGCGATCAGGCGACGGTGAAAATCCGACCGCAGCAGCCAACTCGAGCTCCCCCCAAGCGCGGCCATCGTCCAGCGCACAACCGCTGCACATCGCCATGATGATGGCGGCGACCAATCCGTTGGTGCGACGGGCTGTCATTTCGCTGCTCCAGCGGTACGCACCAACGCCGCGTGAATCGCGTCGGCGGCTCGCTCGGCACGCTGCAAATAGCGCTCGTTCGGAAACCGGGTCCCGCCGGGAATGGTCACCACCGCGCCCTTGGCCAATCGCGCCAGGGTCTTGCTGACCTTGTTGGGGTAGTACGGCTCGGTGACGATGATCCGCGCTCCCAGCGACCGCATAGTGGTCAGCACCTTGGCGGTGTGCCCCGGATTAGGCGGAATCCCCGGCCGCGGCTCAACCGTGGTGACCTGGCGGAGGTGCAACCAGTCAAACAGGTACACAAGGCTCTGGTGGTAGGCAACGACCTGGCGCGACTTGGCTGGAATTTTGGCAAAGCGCGCCTGCTGCGCTGCGACAAAGGCCGTCGCCTGTTTCGTCCACTGCTGGGCACGACGCTGATATGCAGCGGCCCGGGGCGGATCGAGCTTGGCGAGCCGTTTGGCAATCGCTTGGACGATTTGAATGGCTGCGCGCGGATCGTGGGTGAAGTGCGGATTGCCACCGGGATGCACATCCCCCATGGACCGGCTGACCTTACCCACAGGCACCTGCAGACGCTTCACCTGCGCTGAGGCGTTCAGATAGCCCGGCGCGCCCCGTTGTACCTTGCCGTTACGGCTGTTGCGCAGCAGCGGCGGCAGCCAGCCAACTTCGAGCTGCAGGCCATTGACGATGACCAAGTCGGCGCGAGACAGGGGTAGCATCAGGTTCGGGCGTGCGTCGATGTAGTGCGCGTCGGCGTTGGCCGGAACGAGCGCGGTGACCTGCACGTCAGCGCCGCCGACAGCCTTTGCGAGCGCGGCCAGATCAGACAGGGTCGTGACAACCTTCACAGGTTTGGCGGTAGCCACCATCGGCACGAGCATCAGCATCAGCGCTGCAATCACCCCAACGAGCTGGCCTCTAGCCGATATCATCACTTTCGTCACTCTCATCACGCTCATCAGTCACTCCGCCCTGCCCCGCCACGTCTAACGCGCGCGGGGACTCATCCACTCAGAAATTGTGTGCCCCGTGTGCGCCGACGAGGACCTCAAATGCGACGAATACCGCAAAAACCGGATCGGGTCGCCACGGCGCCGTATCTACGCTGGTCTGTAGCCGCAGGCGCGAAAAATGCGACGGATAGAATGTCCACTGCCCCGTCCATCGTTGGCGATCGGAAGACCACTGCGGGTCGAGCGGGTCGTTGGCCACGCCGGTGACGTACTCCCCGCGCACGCCGACTTCCCACCGCAGCGCGTAGCGAAACACCAGCTCGCTGAACATGCCCCAATCACTTAATGCATCGCCGGGGACCTGTCGCTGCCGGTGCATCATCTCGGTGTGCCACGCGACGAAGCGCCGCTGCGGATCTCCAGCCGGCCGATAGCGCAGGTAGAGATCCGAGCTCAGCAGCTGCGTCTGATTGCCGTAGCCGCTGGGGTTGGGACCGATGGCGCCAGACAGCCCCCAATACACCGACAGGTCCCGGTCGATGGGGAAGAACTGCGCCAACCGCGCGCTGTGCACCAAGTCCATCGGCGACCGCACCGGCAATGCTGATCCGCCCCAGAAGCTGCGCGCACAACAGGCACCCTTGCCACCCTGGGTCGCAACCGTCAGCTCGGCAAACCAAGGCAGGGGCGACAGCCACGACACCTCTAGACCCAGCCCCCGCAGCCCTTCGGGCCCCAGCAACTTACCGCTAACCAAGGGTTGATCGGCGAACTGCCAGCTGTGGGGGTGGCGACTGTTCATGCGCCCAAACGCGGTCAGAAACTGCCCGGTGCGCACCTGCAAACGCCCCGGCAACGACAGGCTGCGCGCGTAGACCTCCTCCACCTCCACGCCAAATAGCGAAAAGACGATGTTGCTCTGCAGCTCAAAATACGGGTCGACGGCCGATTCGACGTGCAGCTCGAGCTGCTGAAGGTTGAATCCAGTCTGATAGGGATCATGAGCGCCAACTTGATCGGGCTTGTCCACCGAAAACCAGGCGCCAGCGGTGTCGAGAATGAGTGACAGGTTGGGGTTCATCAGGCCGGTCGATGGGCGCTGGCGGCGGGTGGGCGTCACGGCAGCGGGAGCCGTTCCACTACGCGGCGCCGCCGTAGGACGAGACGTCGCAGCGTCCGCGTTTGCAGCCGCACCGAGCGCCTTGAGCTCCTCAGCCGTCACCTTCGGGGTGGGTGATCCGGGCGCCGGCTGCTTGTCATGATCGCACGCAAGGGCAACGGGCACTGGCAAATTCATCGCCAACACCACGAACCCTGCGAGGAGCCAAGTTGTGCTACGCGGTGCAGTCAGGGCACGCGCCGTACAACACGAGGTCATGTCGATTCACCTGAAACCCAGGGGGCAGTTGGGATGTGAAGCTCCCAGGGCAGACGTCCACGTCGAACACCCGGTCGCAGTCCTGGCAATGAAAGTGATGGTGATGGTCCAACTGGGCGCTCTCATACAGCGTGGTGCGATGCCCGGGCAACTCGACGGTGCGGAGCTCGCCGGTCTCGCAGAGACGCTTCAGGTTGCGATAGACCGTCGCAACCCCCAACGCGGGCACAAACGCCTGCGCCAGGACCAGCACCTCCTCCGGCTTGAGCGGCCTTGCGCTGGCCTCAAACACGGCACGAATGGCATCGCGTTGTTCGGTGTTGCGTCCCATGGATCAGTGCCCGTCCGTGCCCAGAACATGGCCCGCCGTCTCTTCTACGATGAGCTTGCATCCGGTCTCGTCGGTTGGGCCGAAAGTGAAGGTGTAGGTTCCCACCAGCAGCGGATAGACTCGGGCAACCTGAGCTGCAGCGCAGGCCTTTGGCATGTTCTGCACCGCTTCTGGAGCCACGGGCTTGCCGTCTTTGTCCACGACCTGCATCGAGACACCAGACGATAGCGCGACGACGTAGTCACCCGCCTCGGCGATTTGCCACAATCCGCGCCCGCCATATTTTCCACTCGGTAACTGAGCAAAGGTCACGTCCACCCGCTTGTGATTGGCCGTCATGTTGGGCGCGCTGGCCGCATCCACCGAGAGGGTCACAGCGCTCGCTACACTGCCAGTGAGGTGTCCACAGCCCTCTTCGATGGCTGTAATGACCGGGTCCTCCGCAGCAGGGTGGTCATCGTGCGCATCGCAGCCGGCCAAGGCCAAGCCTAGCACCAGAATGAGGCGTTGAAGGCGACTGGGTTGGCGTGTTCGGTGGTTTGGCATGGCTTCGCTCGCCCTCCCCGGCAGCTCAGTGGAGCGGACCGTGATAATGATAACTCGATATCATGTCAATCCCAGTCCGATGGACTTTGGAGATCTGCAGCCTCACCATTGGGACCGTCGTGACACAGGAGGGGCCCAACATGACCGAGCAGACTGGCCAGTATGTTGGCATCCAAGCCGCCCAAGGATTCATCAACTTGGCGCTGGGACAGCCAGCCCCGCAGCTGCTACCGCTGGGCATCATCTCCAGAGCTGCATCCCGCATCGGTGGTGCCGATCCACTGCTGCTGCAGTACGGAGCCGGGCGCGGATTCGCCGATTTTCGCAGCAGCCTCGCCGCCTTCCTCAGTCGCACGCACGGCATCACCATCGCGCCCGATGAACTTGTGGCTGCAGGCGCGATCTCGCTGTCACTGTCCCTTGTCGCTGACGTCTTCGCCAGGCGCGGTGGCGTGGTTGTGGTCGAAGATCCTACCTACTTCTTGGCGCCGCCAATCTTCGAGTCCGCCGGCATTGAGGTGGTGAGCATCCCCGTGGACGAGCATGGCCTTCAGGTCGACGAGCTGCGTCGGCGTATCGACGAGGGGCTGAGCGTCGACCTCGTCTACACTATCGCGAGCTTTCACAATCCGACCGGCGCCAGCATGCCATTGGCACGGCGTGAGGCGCTGATCGCACTCGCTGCAGAGAAGGACTTCATCGTCGCCGCAGATGAGCCCTACAACCTACTGTATTTCGCTGATGAGCGCCCTGTGCCCATGGCCTGCCTCGACCAAGGTCGCGACCGGGTGCTGTCCATCTCTTCGTTCACCAAGATCTTGGCCCCTGGGCTCCGCCTCGGCTGGCTACACGGCTCCCCTGCCCTACTCGATCGGTATATGCGTCACGGCACGCTCGTTAGCGGCGGTGCATTGAACCCGCTCATGGCCTTCATCGTTCAGGGCGTGATCGACAGCGGGGACCTCGACGCTCACCTGCAACACCTGCGCGACCGGCTCGCCAAACGCTGCACAGCGCTCTGTTGTGCGCTTGAAGAAGAGCTCCCCGAGGTCACATTCGTGGTCCCGAAGGGCGGCTACTTCGTTTGGGCCACATTCCCGGAGGGCGTCTCAACTCGGCGTCTGCTGAGCGACGCGAAGGCGCTTGATGTGGGCTTCACCCCAGGGCTGCGCTGCGGCCGAGCCAGCGATTTCGAGCGGTCGATGCGTCTGAGCTTCGCCTTCTACGATGAGGTGGAACTGCGTGAAGGTGTGCGGCGGATCGCGGAGGCTTGGCGCCCCCCCGACCTCCACTCGTCGAACCCGTAACGGATTGAGCGACCAGCGTCTCTGTGAGAGGCGGCGCCCAGACGCCGACCGCTGCTCCCCTGCAAACCTACCCGGACCACCCAATGACCGACCTCTTCGCCGACAAAGCCTCAGACTGGGATACGATGCCCATTCCCCAGGCCATCTCGCAGGGCGTGAGCCAAGCCCTGCTGCGCAACGTGGCGCTAGATGAGACGCTCGAAGTGATGGATTTTGGTGCCGGAACGGGGCTGCTCGCCGCGGCCCTAGCGCCACGGGTGGCGCGGATCTGGGCGGTGGATGTGTCGGCAACGATGCTCGATGCCCTGGCCGCCAAGCCCGAACTGCGCGGTCAGGTTGAACCTGTGTGCCAAGATATATTGGCGGAGCCGCTCAAGCAGCAATTTGATCTCATCGTCAGCGCCATGGCCATGCATCATGTCGCGGATACCGAAGCGCTCCTTGCACAATTTGCCGGGCATCTCAAAGGCGGGGGCCGTATCGCGCTCGCCGACCTCGACCAAGAGGACGGGTCCTTTCATCCACCAACAATCGAAGGCGTGTTTCACCCGGGATTCGACCGTGAGCGACTGAGAGGCCTGCTGTTGGCCGCCGGCTTTGTCGATATCGCGTTCACGACCGCACTTGAAGTCAGCAAAGAAGGCACGACCTATCCGATCTTTCTCGTCACCGCCGAATTGAGCTAAGACGCCGCAAGCTATGACCCTTCGACCAATGCAATGGCATCGTCCACATCGACCGCTCCACTCGCGACCGCCATGATTCCACGCAAGTACTTATCCATCGTCAAGACGTTTGGGTACACGCAGCCTTGAACAAGCCCGGGTGAGATGCGGTCGTACTCGACGTCAATCGAAGTCTTGTAGCGCACTTCACCGTCGGAGAAGTCCATCTCGAAGTTGCCGATCACCAAACCGTAATTGGCGCAGGCCAGAAATTCAGCCATGACGGGGCGAAGAGCCGCGACCACGCTGATGGGGGCGACTGAGTAAAAGATGAACTGGTTGGCGTCCTCGCGAGCCTGCGCATAGCAGCGCCACTTTCCGTTGTCGCCCTGGAAACCCATGCTCAGCGCTTCGCCATCGCCCGCTTCAGTGGTAGTCCAATCGTCTTGTTCGAAGTAGGAGCGCATGGTTTCGAAAATGCTGGGCATGTTGTTTCTCTTTGGTGGTTTCGCAGGGCTGGATGTGAACGGGCGAGGTAGGTCGCGTCACGACGAGAGCACCCTAGCGTGAACATCGGCGGGCCGCTACTGGCGGGCGAGGCTGTCGCTCATGATGGGGGTGGACGGGGGTTCGGAAGTGGCCTGACTGCCGGGTCTCAGTACCGGGTCTCAGTCTCGCTCGTGGGACCCGGTTCGTTGTGGCCATACCTTGTACGAACGTACCTACCTTCCCGTGATTGTGTCGCTTTGAATGACAACGAGTGATTGGCATCGTTCTTGCTCCATTTGTGTGTGACCCGGCGGAGCATCGCGGGTCAGCTGAGCTGCCGGACGCGGACGCTCTGCTCACGAAGGCTGGGCCGGAGGCTGCTGTATTGGCGGTCAGGACGGCTATGGCGGTTCGTGGGCCAGTGCGGCTTTTTGCTGGATTGGTCTGCTCGGGGAGGCCCCAATTTTTTTGGGTGCGCCGTCCTTGAAGACGTGGATGCGCTCGTCAGCGACACCCAGAAAATTCAGGCGCAACGGTGAACGCACCTGTGCAATGGGGCTCGGCCACGGCACACTGCGAAAAGCATGCAGACCCACCTCCTCAGTTCCATCGCAATCATCAGCACCCTGGCCCTGACCTCCTGCGCGGGAGAAGAGGAGGTCCGATGGGACGCGCAATACGTCCGCGTCACCGTCCCGGCCAACCTAGAAATCACACGCCTAGCGTTCGCATTCGTGCGTCCCAACGACACTGGACCCGCCACCAAACGCCCAGCCCCAGAAGAAAAAGGCTGGGAAATCGGCACCGCAAACGACGCCTCGTTACCCAAAGGCGGCCTCCTCATCAAACTCAACGAACCCGAGGGCGGAGGCGTCGCTTGGCTGCGCGGAATTGCCTACAAGGACGACAGCGCCGTCGCCGCCGGCCGGCTCCGCATCGACACGACCGCCCACGGCGAACGAACGATGGCGCTGACCAGTGACGACCCGTGTGACAAAGACCAAGACGGCGCACGCGATTGCAAGACGGACGGTTGCTGCGCTGCCAACGAGCCAAGCGATTGCGACGACGACCCAACGTCAGGCGCCGCATCAAGCCCCTGGAATGCCGAAGTCGGATGCGAGACGTGCGGAAACAAGATCGACGAAGACTGCAGTGGGCAAGACCTCGCCTGCCAAGACAGTGACGGGGATGGCCACGCCGACTGTAAAGAGGCCTCGTGTGGACCCGAAGCGGCCAATCAAAAGACAGTGTACCCAGGCGCCCCCGAGCTGTGCGATGGCATCGACAACAACTGCGACGGCAACACCGACGAGGCCCAGCCCTACACACCCATCAATTCGTCTGAACCCAAAGCGGAGCTCGGCCAGAGCTGCGGGCTTGGCGCATGCGCGGGCGGCACAGCCAGTTGCAAGGCCGATGGCAGCGGTCTGTATTGCACCACCGCGGACAAGAAATCTGGCATCGAAGACTGCAACACGCCGATTGATGACGACTGCAACGGAAAGATCAATGAAGGTTGCAACCTAGACGACCCCGATGGCGACGGCGTATCCACGCCCGCCGAGCTTGCAGCATGTGCCGCACCCCTGGCGCCGCTGTTGGCGGAGTTTCACCCCGGCAGCAAGGAAGGGTGCTGCCTCGTCTACACGGCCCTGGTCTTGCAGCTCGATCCAGACTGGCAGCCGGACAAATCGATCCCCAAAGGGGCGATGCCGACCAAGAAGATGCTTGAGAAGTGCGATTTCAACTGCGACAAGGTCATTTCGGCCTGCGATCCAGAAGACGAAGACGGGGACGGCGTACCAGCACCGCTCGACTGCGACGACACCGATCCGCTCCGCTTCCCTGGCGCCCCCGAACGCTGCGGTGACGGAGTGCTACAGAGCTGCCTCGGCGCTGACCCCAGCTGTGACGGGGTGGACGACGCAGACGGTGACGGCTGGCCCGACAAGGGCGACTGCGCCCCCAAAGACAAGAATCGGCATCCAGGCGCCACCGAGCTGTGCAACGGTCTCGATGACGACTGCGACGGTGTGGTCGACAACGGTGCGCCGGGCGGCAAGCTGGCTGCTTGCACTGGCTGCGGAGCCAAGAGCTGCGTAACGGCGTGCCTTCATCAGTCCACCGCTCCAGCAGCCGGTGTCTGCATCGGCACCCCGTGGACATCATCGAGTGGGTCCTGTGTTGCCTGCATGGCGAAGCCGTAAGCCACAGAGTGTCTCATCCGTCAAGAAATCGCATTGCATGGCATCGGCGCGACGGGCACGATACCTCGGTGTCGCGAATTGAATTGCGACGCGCCCTGGGAGGGGAGCGATGTCACGGACCTGCGAGCCTATCGAGTTAATGTGCGCAAAATCAGACAGCGAGTCGCTGAACTGGAGATCGCATCGTCATCACCAGCCTGCGCCAACCCCGATTGGATCGGCGTGGGTTTCGCGACTGCTGCTCACCGGCACACTCTTGCTCACACTGACGGCGTGCGGAGCTGAGGATTCCCCAGTTGCCGGCCCCTCAGTGGAAGTGGACGTCAAAGGGGGTGGCGAGGTCATTTCTGGTGACGCCGAGACCCAGGACGCAGCGAACGTCGACACCGTTGCCCAGGGCGACACAAAATCGGCGACAGACACTACGACTGGTGACGCGACGGGGTCGGAGACGGATGGCGGGTGCGAAAAGCAAGGCCCCGAGTCGTGCAACGGTGTTGACGACGATTGCGACGGTGAGACCGACGAAGGGACGTGCGATGATGATGAGGCCTGCACCGCCGATGTCTGTAAGGACGGTAAATGCAGCAATCCAGGGACCGCGGCCCCGTGTGATGCCGACAACGACGCCTGTACTGAAGACAAGTGCACCGACTCCGGCTGCGCGCCTGGCAAGAAGAAGGTCTGCGACGACGACAACCCCTGCACCAACGACACCTGCGACAGCAACAGCGGAGCCTGTGGGCACGGCGCGGTAGCAGACGGGCAGGCATGTGACGACGGCAACGCCTGCACCACCGGAGACGCTTGCGCAAAAGGCACGTGCGCAGGCAACGCGAGTTCTTGCGATGACAAGAACCCCTGCACCACCGACACCTGTGACAAGGCCGCAGGCTGTGTCCACAAGGCCTCCTCAGGGGCATGCAGCGACGACGACAAGTGTACCAGCGGTGACGCGTGCGACGCCGCTGGGAAGTGCATCGCGGGGGCGACCAAGGACTGCAACGACGACAACCCCTGCACCACAGATAGCTGCGAGAGCCTATCGGGCACGTGCGTGAACGCTGCGGTAGCAGCCGGCACCTGCAACGATGGCAACGCATGCACGACCGGAGAAAAGTGCGAGGCTGGCAAATGCGCTGGCAAGGCACTCACCTGCGACGACAACAACCCCTGTACATCCGACACCTGCGACAGCAAAGCGGGTTGCAGCTACGCCCCCATCGGCGCTCCATGCAACGACGGCGATGCGTGCACGGAGTTCGATATCTGCGCCAAGGGTGTTTGTGCGGGCAAACCCAAGTCTGCTTCACTCTGTGACGACAGCAACCCCTGCACGACCGATAGCTGTTCGGCCAAGAGCGGCTGCATCAACCTACCCACCGCGGCCACTTGTACCGACGGAGACAGCTGCACCACCAATGGCTGCAAGGCCGGCAAGTGCGAGACCACGAGCTACACCTGCGGATGCGCCGACGACGCGGCGTGCGCGAGCAAGGACGATGACAATCTGTGTAACGGCAAGCTGTTCTGCGACAAGACCGGAAAGATCGGCGTCTGCAAAGTAGCGCCGTCATCGGTGGTTGAGTGTGACACCAGCTCGGATGGCACCTGCTTGAAGACCGCATGTGAGCCGAAGACCGGCAAGTGCATTGGCACCAAGGAAGCCGACGGGAAAGCCTGCGATGCCGATGGTTCCATCTGCACCGAAGGCGACGCTTGCAAAGGCGGCGCGTGCACCACCGGCGCCAAAGCGAACTGCGACGACAAGAACCCTTGCACCACTGACAGCTGCGACAAAGCGGCTGGCTGCGCACACATCGCCAATCAGGCGAGCTGCGATGCGGACGGCAACGCGTGTACCGTCGGCGACGGCTGCAAAGACAAGCTCTGCCTCAAGGGCGCAAAGAAGCCGTGTGACGACAGCAACGCTTGCACCACCGACAGCTGCGACCCCAAGACGGGTAACTGCATCTTCAAGAAAGAGAGCGGCACCAAATGCGATGCCGACGGTTCTTTCTGCACAACAAACGACAACTGCAAAGACGGCGTCTGCACCAAGGGTGCCGCACTACCCTGCGACGACAAGAATCCGTGCACCAACGACGCCTGCAACGCCACAGCTGGCTGCGTTCACGTCGCCAACACCAAGCCGTGTGACGCCGACGGCAATCCCTGCACGGTCGATGACACCTGTAGCGGCAAGGCCTGCGTAGCGGGCTCCAAGAAGAGCTGTGATGACGGTCAGAAGTGCACCGCGGACAGTTGCGACCCGAAGACTGGCGCGTGCAAGCACGAGGTTATTGTTGGCTGTGGCGGCTTCTGCAAAACGGACGCCCACTGCGACGACAGCAACACCTGCACCAGCGACAAATGCACCGACAGCAAGTGCGTGTGGACGCCGGTATCCTCTGGCTGCGATGACGGCAACGCCTGCACGGTCAAGGACAGCTGTATCAAGGGGCTCTGCAGCGGCCTCAAGAAGCCGTGCGGCGACGGAAACCCATGCACCAATGACGGCTGCCTGCCCTCGAGCGGCTGTGTGCACCTCAACAACGCTGGTCCGTGCGACGACTTTGATGGCTGTACGCTCAGCGACACCTGCAAGGCTGGCAAATGTGCTCCCGGCACCAAGAAGCAGTGCATCGACGGGGACAAGTGCACCACTGACGCCTGCAACCCGGCCGACGGCGGCTGTATTTTCAAGGGGATCCCTGGGTGCGGCGGCTACTGCGCCGTGGCGACGGACTGTGACGACAAGAACGCCTGCACCGATGACAAATGCGACAAGGGCAAGTGCGTCTCCACCGTCAATACCAAGTCGTGCGACGACGGTAGCCAGTGCACAACAGGCGACCAGTGCGCCGACGGCAAGTGCAAGCCTGGCAAGGCCAAAGTGTGCGATGACAAGGACCCGTGCACGATCGATGGCTGCGATCCGAAAAACGCGGCCTGCACCGTCAAACCCGGTAAGGAAGGGCTGGCGTGCGACGATGGCGCCGCCTGCACCAAAGACGACAAGTGCGCCAAGACCTCGACCGGCCTGAGTTGCAAGGGCACTGCCAAGACCTGCAACGACGGCAACGCGTGCACCAAGGACAGTTGCGACGCGAAGACGGGCGGCTGCGTCAACGTAGCTGCGAGCGGGCCCTGCAGCGACGGCGACCCGTGCACGGCAGGCGACGTCTGCGCGGCCGGCAAATGCGTCACAAGCACGGGAGTGTTCGTCGGAACGCTGGCTGGAAGTACGGCAGGGTTCGCCGACGGCAAGGCTGCGAAGTTCAATAAGCCCTACGGCGTCGCCGTCGACGGTGAAACAGTCTACGTCGCCGACAGCGCCAATCATCGTATCCGCAAAGTCACGAAAGACGGTACAACGACCACGTTCGCAGGCAGCGGCAAGAACGGCCTGTTCAATGCCCAGGGTACCAAGGCTTGGTTCAACGCGCCGTATGGGGTCGATGTGGGCGCAGGTGGCGTCGTATACGTGGCCGACCGCAACAATCATGTCATTCGAAAGATTACCAAAGATGGCACCACAACAACCCTGGCAGGGTCAGGAACGGCGGGCGCAACCAACGGCCCCCATGCGAAGGCCCGATTCCGCTTTCCCTATGGCGTGGCCGCCGCCGGCGACGGATCGACGGTCTATGTCGCCGATACGTACAATCACCGCATCCGCAAAATCACGAAGCTCGGGGTGTCGACGTTCGCTGGCAGCAGCTACGGCTTTGCCGACGGCGCAGGCACCAAGGCCCGGTTCCGCTATCCAATCGATGTCGCAGTCGACCGCCATGGCGCTGTCTATGTGGCCGATCAGAGCAACCACCGCATTCGGAAAATCACCCCCGGTGGTCAGGTGAGCACCTTCGCCGGCTCGGGCACCGCCGGATTCCTCGATGGCGGGCTCAAATCTGCGCGCTTCTACAATCCGTGGGGCGTCGCCGTGGATGCCGCTGGCGTCGTCTATGTCGGCGACCGCTACAACCAGAAGATTCGCCGCATCGAAGGTGGCGTTGTCACACGGTGGGCCGGCACCAGCGCCGGATTCATCGACGGCAAGGCCCTCAGCTCGAAATTGTACTACCCATCGGCTGTGGCGGTGTCAGCGCAAGGTGTCGTCTACGTTGGCGATGGTCACAACAACCGCATCCGCGCCATCCGAGATGCACGCAAACCCTGCGCGCTTGACGGCGCGTGCTGGGCCAATGGCGCCATCTCGCCCAAGAGCCCTTGCCAACAGTGCAACGCTGACATCAGCAAGACGAAGTGGACCACGAGCAAGGACGGTACGGCATGTGCGGACGCCGCACTCTGCACAACGAACGAGAGCTGCAAGAGCGGCCAGTGCAGCGGCACGACCACCAGCTGCGATGACAAGGACAACTGCACGACGGACAGCTGCGACAAGGGCACGGGGGGCTGCGCCCACGTGCCGATCATCGGCTGCGGCGGCAACTGCAGCGCAGACAAAGATTGCAACGACAAGAACCCGTGCACTACGGACGCCTGCACCCAAGGCAAGTGCGCGTTCACCGCCAACACGCAGCCGTGTGACGACGGGAACCCCTGCTCTTGGGGAGACAAGTGCGCTCAGGGCAAGTGTGTGTCCGGCGATCGCACCGAGGTCAGCACATTCGCGGGCTCGACGGCCGGCTATCTCGACGGTAAAGGCAAGACTGCGAAGCTGTACTACCCGCGCGGCATCACCGCCCACCCGGCTGGCGGCGTGATTGTTGCGGACGGCCACAACCATCGGATTCGTCGGGTCGATGCCAATGGCGTGGTGACCACTGTCGCTGGTAGCACAGCCGGTTATATCAACGCTAAAGGTGCAGCGGCCAAGTTCTACTACCCGAGCGATGTTGCGGTAAACGCCAAGGGAGTCATCTATGTCGCAGACCTGAGCAATCAACGAATCCGCAAAATCGACTCTGCCGGAAATGTCACGCTGCTCGCCGGGTCCGGTGCTGGATTCAAAGACGGCAAGGGCGCTTCTGCCCGGTTCTACCACCCGCACGGTGTGGCGGTGACCGCGGGAGACATCGTCTACGTAGCCGACTCCTACAACAATCGTATTCGCCGGATTACCCCTGATGGCGTGGTTGTCACACTAGCTGGCAGCACAAAGGGTTACGCCAACGGCAAGGGCGCCGCAGCGAAATTCAACTATCCCATCGATGTGACGGTGGCAGCTGATGGCTCGGTCGTCGTCGCGGACTACAACAACAACCGCATTCGCCGGATTACCCCTGACGGCGTAGCCAGCCTGATCGCTGGCTCGGGTACGGCCGGATACCTCGATGGCGCGCCAGGCGCCGCTCGCTTCAACCGCCCTTGGGGTGTCACAACGACGCCGGATGGCCGCATCTACGTCGCAGACCGCTACAACTACAGGCTCCGCAAGATCGCAGCCAACGGGTTGGTCTCCAGGCTTGCAGGCACCGGCTCAGGCTCATTTAGTGACGGCGACGCGATTACAACCGCCCGCTTCCGTGAGCCATGGGGCATCACGGTAGCCAAAAACGGTGACGTGCTCACAGGGGACTACTACAACCACCGCATTCGTCGCATCCGGCAGTCCGCTGGCGCCTGCAACATCTCTGGCGTCTGCACCACTGCCGGCACGACCAAGCCAGGAGCCGCCTGCCAAGCCTGCGACGCAGCCCAGTCAGCCAAAGCATGGTCACAACTCTCCGACGGCAGCATCTGCGCCGACGGCAAGTACTGCACCTTGACGGACAAGTGCGCTTCTGGGTCTTGCGTGGGCAAGGTCAAGAGCTGCGACGACGGCAACAAGTGCAGCGCCGACAGCTGTGACGCAGCGACGGGGGCATGTGCGCACAAGGCGGTGCCCAAGTGCGACTCGTGGTGCTTCACCAACGCAGACTGCGAAGATGGCAACCCCTGCGTGACCGACACTTGTGTGGATGCTTCCGCGGGTAAGCCTGGATCGTGCAAGCATGTCGCCAACAGCGATAGCTGCGAGGACGGCAACACCTGCACAGCTGGCGACAAGTGCAAGGACGGCAAGTGTATCGCTGGCGGCGCGACGTGGGTCAGCACGCTGGCTGGCAGCGCCGCCGGATACGTCAACGGAGACAGCAAGACCGCGCGCTTCAACCAGCCCCACGGCATCGATGTGACGCCGGCCGGGGTGGTTTGGGTGGCGGACACTTACAACCACCGCATCCGGCAGATCAGCGGTGGCAAGGTCACCATGGTAGCGGGAGGTAAGATTGGCTATGCCAACGGCTCGCCGACTGTCGCCAAGTTCAACTACCCGTCGGATGTTGCGTTTAGCGACAAGGTCACCTTCGTCGCGGACCGCGGTAACCACCGCATCCGCACCGTCGACAGCAACGGCAATGTCGGGCTCCTAGCTGGCTCGTCGGCCGGTTTCACAGATGGCAAAGGCGCTTCTGCGCGCTTCTATAACCCGTTTGGTATCGACGCGACCCCCGGTGGCATCGTTTACGTCGGCGACTACAGCAATCACCGTCTGCGCCGCGTGACCCCCGACGGCACCGTGACGACCGTAACGGGCGGTGCGGCAGGGCACGTCGACGGGCCCAAGGGCACGGCACGCCTGTACACGCCTATCGATGTCACCATCTTGCCGAATGGCAACCTGGTGGTCGTTGAGTACGCAGGCCATCGACTGCGGCTCGTCACGCCCAATGGCACGGCCTCGCTGCTCGCAGGCGCTGGCAAGCTCGGTTACGTCAACGACAAGGGCGCGCTGGCGCGCTTCAACTACCCACGCGGTATCGATATGAGCCCAGGCGGCTACCTCGTTGTGGCCGATCAGAATAATCAGCGCATTCGCAAGGTCCTGATGGACGGCACGGTATCGGACTTCGCAGGCAGCAGCGCTGGATACCTAGACGGCGACGCATCGGACGCGCGCTTCTCGAGCCCACGCGACGTCGCAGTAGGTGTTGATGGTGCGGTCTACGTCGGGGACGTAAGCAATCACCGCGTTCGGGAGATTCGAGACACGACGGCGCCGTGCAAGATCGGTGGCCGCTGCTGGGTTGCCGGTGCGAGGGATCCTGCCAGCGCATGCAAGGCTTGCGTCGCGACCAAGAGCGCAACGAGCTTCACTGCGCTGGCAGACGGATCGGCTTGCACCGATGGCGCGCTCTGTACGGAGCCAGACAGCTGCAAAGGCGGCGCCTGCAAAGGACCAGCGAAGTCGTGCGACGACAAGAAGGTCTGCACAAAGGACGCTTGCAGCGCGACCACTGGCGCCTGCACCCATACGCCCATCGTCGGCTGCGACGGCTATTGCACAAAAGACAGCCAGTGTGATGACGACAATCCATGCACGTTGGGCGCGTCGTGCAAGAACAATAAGTGCCAGCAAGGCGACACCACCTTCGTCGACACCCTGGCCGGGGCGGGCAAAGGGTACGCTGATGGCCCCGCCAAGAACGCAAAGTTCAACAATCCCCGCGGCCTCGCTGTGGATGGCAAGGGCCGTGTTGTCGTCGGGGACATGAGCAACCACCGTATTCGGCTCGTACAGCAAGATGGCACGACCACGACCATCGCAGGTTCCGGCAAGGCGGGGCTGGTCGATGGCCAGGGAACGCAGGCGTGGTTCAATGGTCCCAGCGGCGTCGCTGTCGACAACAAGGGCACGATTTGGATCGCCGACCGCTACACCCACGCCATCCGCAAGCTCGACACCACTGGCAAGGTCACGACCATCGCCGGCAAGGGTATCGCCGGCTACAACGACGATTTGGGTGCAGCTGCGCGCTTCAATCAGCCAACCGACTTGGCAGTCACCCCGAAGGGCATGCTCTACGTAGCGGACGCCTACAACCACAAGATTCGTCGCGTCGAGTCGGACGGTACGGTGCACACACTGAGTGGTCTCGGAGCCGGATTCGTCGATGGTGATAGCGCCAAGGCGAAGTTCCGGTACCCCATCGGCGTGGCGCTTGGGGCCGATGGCATGCTGTTTGTCGCAGACTATGGCAATCACCGGATTCGCCGTGTGACGCCAGACGGCGAGGTCATTACCGTGGCCGGTTCCGGCGTCGCAGGCAGCCTCGATGGCGCGTCTGCCAACGCTCAGTTCATCTACCCATGGGGCATTTCAGTCGACAAGGGCGGCCGCATCTTCGTGGTGGAACGTAGTGCGCACCGCCTTCGCATGATCGCCGGCGGTATCGTCCAGAAGGCGGCCGGCTACTCGTACGGCTACGTAGACGGCGGGGCATCAGTCGCCCGTTTCTACTACCCCAGCGCCCTTGCCCGGGCGCCAAACGGCGAACTGTTCATCGGAGATGAGACCAACGGCCGCGTCCGGCGCGTGCGCCTGACCGCCAACGCCTGTCAGATTGGCGGCGTGTGCTACGCCGACGGCGTTCGCAGCAGCACCGCGCCCTGCATGGCCTGCATTGGTAAGAAGGCAGCCAAGTCATGGACTGCGGTCGCAGATGGCGCTGTCTGCGACGATGGCAGCCCCTGTTCACTCAAGGACACGTGCAAGACGGGCAAATGTGGCGCTGGCACCAGCAAGACCTGCAACGACAGCAATAAATGCACAGTCGACAGTTGCGACGCCGACACCGGCGCCTGCACGTTCAAGCCTAACTTCGACCCCAACTGCAAGCCCTAGGCGACTCGCCCGCCAACCGTGGGACACGCACAAAGTGATCGTCAACAGCCCATTTCGCCTCCTTCGCCCCCATATTGCGGGGTGGATGAGGCGATCGGGCTAGGTCACGAAGCGCATCAGGCCGAGCACCATGGACTCCAACTGGCCATTGGTGAGTCGCAGCAAATTAATGGGCAACTTGCTACCCGCCATGAGGTTTGAGGGCTCCCCTTCCATCACGTCGTGGGGATTCGCATGCACACGAGGCGCGCCCATGAGCGCAGGATCGGCGCTGGCCCCGCTCGTCGGCTGGAGGCCAAAGTAGCGGCCAAGCTCATAGCAGAGCGTCGTCGGGCGCCGCTGCGCTAGCGATAGAAACACGCCCCAAGGTGGTCGGGACACACCTGGGTAGCGACCGGTCATGTGCTCGAATCCACCCACATAGAATACGGGCAGTACGCGACGATGGGTTTGTGGTGCGCGCTCCGAACGAAGCCGCACCAACTCCTTGGCTAGGCCAGCGGTGTCAGCATGGCGAGCCTGAAATGTAATCCACTGCTCAGTGTCCAAAATCACGTCGCGCTCGGCGGGTGCACGTTCGATGGTGATGCCGTAGCGCCCGTAGGCCCGATTGGCATGCATGATGTCGTCGGACAGCGCAGCCTCAGCCCGCTCGCGAATGTCCGCGAAAGTGGTGAGTGATAGCTGCAGTGGCCGATCGGCCTTCAGCCAAGGGCGGTGGCGTGCGTAGGCATCGAGCCGGCCATTGCCCTCGTCCATGGCGAGCCATCGGTCGAATGCCAGCCGGCGACCGTCGATGTCGACCCATTCCACGCGCCACCCGGGAGCCAAGCCTTCGTTGTGATGCTTTAGCCAAGCTCCTACGATCACGCCCACGTCTTCTGACCACTCGCGAAAGTGATCCATGCTACCGGCTCGAAACGACCTCTTTTCAGGCTCATGCAGACGAATCCATGGTGTACTCGTTTTCGTTCCAATGATCTGAAGGAACACCGGCGCGTCCGTGCCTGAGAGGAACGCCTCAGAGGTCTGCACAACGATGTCGTAGGCGCGCGCCGCATCGTCGCGTACCGAAGAGGCGTCCAGGCGAAAAGGCGGCTCGTCGAGAGCCAACCAAGCGTCAAAGCGATGCGGAGCACCATCGACGTGGATCGAGTCGAGGTACCAGCCCCCCAGCGCCCCGCCCTCCCCGATCTGCACATTCACTACCTCGACCTCACCGGGGTCGACGGCAGGCGCAACGGCCAAGCTAAATGTCTGGATCGATGCACGCTCGAAATCACCGCCCTCTGGTTGCAGCAAAAACCACTGGGTGCGCCGTCGACTGCCCACGAGCTGCACCCAAACAGGCGCGTCCGTGCCCGCGAGCAGGTGCGTGCCTGTGCGCACGCTGAGCTCAATATTGCGAAGGGGAGTGCCGGCTGTGTCGCTCATGTTGCGCCTCTAGAACGCGGCCCACTCGGCCCCGTCCCCACCGTATGCCAGGGAGGCTGTGCGTCAGGCAATGGTTTGCAAGCGTCAGGCTTGGGGAGCGCAACACATTCGGTTCAGAAGTCGTCTTCTTCCAACTCAAAGATGATCGGGATGGTCAGCTGCGCTGTGCCGTCCTTCTTGAACCCGGACGGCAGATTTGCGAAGGGGGCAGACGCCCGAACCATGCGCAGCGCCTCGCGGTCAAGCGTCCCGTTGCCGCTGCTCTTGATGATCGTGGGTTTCGCAACCAGCGAGCCATCCGCACGGACAGTCACACGTACGCGAACCGTTCCCTCGACACCATCCTCTTCCGCCGACTCCGGGTAATGTTGACGACGCTGAACCGCAGCCCGAACCCGTGCACCGTAGCCGGACAAGTCCACTCCGACACCGTCCTTTTCGCCGTCGACATGGCCTGCCCGTGGGTCAACGACCTCATCGGTGCCGCCTTCATCAGCGACGGGCGTGTCCTGTACTTCCACGCCCTGCCCTGTGGCCGGTCCGAGATTCATCGGAATCTGCGCAACAGCTGGCTTCACCGCCTGCTGGGGCGCTGTCTTGGCTTTGCGAACTTGCTTCTTCCGACGTTTGCGACGGCGCGGCGGCGGTTTCACTGCCGCGGGCTTACGCTGTTCGATCTTCTGAGGCGCGATCTTCTTGGGCTCCGGCGGCTTCGCTTTCGGTGGCGGCACGGGCTTGTTCAGCTTCACGTCGTGGTGCACTGACCGAATTGCGACCGGCGGCGGCTCGTTGATTTGCGGCGCGGGCAGACTCGACTCGAGCGTCATCGCCCAAGCACCAACGGCAACATGAACGGCAATGGAGGCCACAATCGCCATCGTCCCCTGCGAAGGACGCAGCCCGTCCAGCGCATCTGTGAGACGGCTTTCCCAGGGGATCGGTAGTGAGACGTGACTTGCCAAACGAGGCCTCCGAGCCGCCAGAGTACTCAGTTGAAAACGATTTTCAACATCAAACTGTGACATTCCCCAAGCAAGACCTTTCTGCGGCCATTTCAAGGGCTTTTTGACTGACGACGAGAAGGACCGTAGACCTAGCCACCAACCGGCTTCGAACGTGCCCTATACCGCATTAAAATCAGAAGATTACAACACCAAAAACGGAACGGCGCCGTCAAACCGTACGCCCGATATCAGCGCCACACCGAAATGGCGCGGCGGCTTGACACTCCTACAAGTTCAAACCGATCATGCGAGGGCCCGTCACCGCGCCCAGATGCGCGCAGCCAATTGGACTACTGAACTCAATGTGTCGCCCTGCCCTGTCGCTGCTGTTAACATGCTCTCTGGCATTTTCCCCCTGTGTCTACGCGTCGGAAACCTCTTCCGCTGCGCTCACCGTCTCTCGGCAAGCGTTGGAGGCCTACAAGGCGAAGCGCTACAAGCAAGCGGCGACGCTTTACCGGGCGGCCTGGCACACCAATCCTGGCGAGTTGACCTACCTCTACAACGCTGCACGCGCCTTCCAACTCGCAGGTTTCCTCAAAGACAGCGAGCGGGACTACGTCAACTTCCTCATGAAGGCCCCGGCAAAGAGCGCCGCTGTCACGAAGGCACGAAAGCATTTGGACGAGGTGAGGCGCGCGCGGCGAAAGCGACGCGAAGCCAACAAACGTAAAGTGATCCCCCCTGCGGCGCCCGCACCTCGGCCTCAGTCAACGGGTACAGCGCAGCGCACCGCTGGCTGGATCTTGCTGGCAGGCGGGCTGGTCGTGGCTGGCGTCGGAGGCGGTGTTCTGCTGGTCGCGAGTAGCGATCAGGCAGAGCTCAACCGCAAACTCGCAATCACCAAGATCATCGACGGTGAAAAGAAGATTGTCGGCATCAGCAAAATCGACGCCGACAGCGAGACGACACGACTCGACAACCAGTTCTACCTTGGCTGGGGTCTTGCTGGAGCTGGGGCGGTGGGTTTGACCATCGGCGCTCTGCTCCTCGCCACAGCCCCGGCCGCCCGGGTGTCCCTTTCCCCCTGGCCCAACGGCCGTGGGATGGGCCTAACGATGCAGTTCTAAAAGACGTCTAGGAACTATGGCCCAATGGCGGAGGGGCCGGCGGCTCCGCTGCGAATGTGCACGCAGGAACCCAGCGGTAAGACGAAGATCTTGCCGTCGCCAGTCTCGCCAGTTCGCGCTGCCAGGGTGATGGCATCAACTGCGGCGTCGGCGAACTCATCGTTGACAGCCATCTCGATTTTGAGCTTCGTGACAAGGTTCACCAAAGTGCGTGAACGCACCTGTTCTACAAAGCCTTTTTGCCTACCACATCCGCGAACATCACTGACGGTCATGAGATAGATGTCGCGCTCCACCAACGCACGTTGCACATCGGCGAGCTTCTCGGGGCGGATAATCGCGATAATATACTTCATTTTTCCTGCTTTATCTCATTAAAGTTATGCTGCTTTTCCATTTCCAACCCGAAGAACATGAGAGATTCCCTGACGAATGACTTGCGCGGGATAGAGGGCCGAGAGGTGCTTCGATGCGTATTCGACGTCCCCGCCCACGATACGGAAGGTATTGCCTTGGAGACGCGCGACGCTTCGATAGAGCGCGGTAAAATCACCGGGCGGAGTCGAAGATGTGCACAGCTCCTGCCACCGAGTGGCCACCTCCGAGCCGGTCAGCCCTTCGACGGTCAGTAGGTGCGTCACCACAACCGGCGGCTGGGCGGCGTGGCGCGGGCGGGCCTGAATGGCCGTGACCACATCCGCCACCAAGTCGTAGGCCTGTTCCCCGTGCAGCGCGACGTCGAGGCCTTGCTCTTCCTGTTGCGGTGCGACCACAAATCCATCGCCGAAGCTCAGCGCGCGAACCAGGATGGCGGTCACCGGCACCGCGAATGCGGCGGTCGCGACCACGCCCAAGATCTGGATACCCACCTGCGTCAGGTTGCCATCGAACAGCCAGCCACCACCTGCGCTGGGGTCGTAGAGGCTCTTGCTGGCCAGCACGCCCGTGAGCACGGCGCCCAACGCACCGCCCACGCCGTGAATCCCGAAGGCATCGAGGCTGTCGTCAACGCCGAGGCGGGTCATCGCCAGCACCGACCCGAAGCAAGCAGCCGAAGTAAGCCCACCGATCAGCAGCGCTGCACCGGGGGAGACGAACCCAGCCGCCGGCGTGATTCCCACCAACCCTGCGACGGCACCCGAGGCGAAACCGATGGCCGTGGGCTTGCCAACCGCACGCCATTCGATGAGCACCCAGGCCAAGGCACCAGCTGCCGCCGCGACATGCGTGACTGTGAAGGCTAGGCTCGCGGATGTGTTGGCTGCCAACGCGCTACCACCGTTGAAGCCAAACCAGCCGAACCAAAGCAGCCCCGCGCCGAAGAGCGTATTGGCCGCGCTGGAGGGGTGTACCGGCCGCTCCGGAAACCCCTGGCGTCGACGCAACATCAACGCCGCGACCAAGGCGGACGCACCTGCCGCGACGTGCACGACGGTACCACCAGCAAAGTCGAGCGCATCGAGCTTGAACAGCCAGCCTTCAGGGTGCCAGACCCAGTGTGCGATGGGGGTGTAGACCAACAGGCCCCATAACGCGACAAAGAGGCAGTACCGCGAAAAACGGATTCTCTCCGCCAACGCGCCAGAAATCAGCGCTGGCGTAATCACGGCGAACATGCCCTGAAACGTCGCGTGTACGAAGATGGGGATCTGCGTGTCCGGCCACAACTGTCCTGGCTGTACGCCACTGAGCAGCACAAACTCCGGCGACCAGCCGATGAGTCCCGCGCCGCCCACGTCGTCGCCGAAGGCCAAGGCATAGCCAATCGTGACCCACTCCACCCCGATGATGGCCAGGGCTACCATCGAGTGCATCATCGTCGACAACACATTCTTGGCGCGGACCATGCCGGCATAAAATAGCGCGAGGCCGGGCACCATCAGCAGCACAAGCGCCGATGACGTCAACATCCATGAAACATCTGCTGAACTTGCCACGACTCACCTCCATCTCAGGTGCGCTGGGCGACACAAAGGACGCGAACGCATACCTAGACTCTGGAATGGGTGAACGGCAGGTCAACGTGCGGGTCAATCCGGCACTGAACTGACATGGGGTAGAAACAAAGCGGAAACAGCCATGACGCACTGCGGCAATATGGCTGGCTGACCAAATGGAAGTTACCCGAATGACAACGGGCGGCTAGAGGTGAATCTAGCCGCCCGTTGGCGAAGCTTCCTAACGCGCGATCGCGCCGCACTGTGGGCTAATTCTTGTTGACCACGATGTTGCGGATACGCCACATCTCGCCGGGGTTGTAGCGCTGGTACAGGCGGAACATCAGGTGGACCTGTGGCTTGTTGCCGCACGTGGCGAGCGACACCTTCAGCTGCTTGAATCCTGCCTGCTGGGCGCCGTTGGACTTGCCATACACGTTACGCCAGTTCTGCCCCCCGTCGTAGCTGCAGTAGATGTATGCAGTACCGTACTGGTACGACTGCTCTAGCGTGAGCATCGGCTTGGTGTGCCCGCTCAAGTTGTAGGCCGTGGTCAGCATCTCCATCTGGTTGTGATCGGCCGAGCTCTTCATCACTTTCTCGAAGTACCCATTGGCCGACGTCCAGCCGCCGGTCCTGACAAGATCGGCAGCCGATAGCTTCGTGCCAATCGGAAGCACTTTCACCTTGGGTGCCTCGGCCAAACGCACGTTGCGCACGCTCCAGTGGTACTCGTAGGGGTGCGGGTAGCCGTTGAAACGCACGCGAATCGTCTTCTTTGCGCCAGCCTTAGACAGGTCGTAGGTGTGGCGTAGGAAGATGCCTCCCATCGGCGAGCGTTCTCCATAGCCCAGGTGTTTCCAAGGACCACCGTCGATGCTGAAATGCAGGCGATGGTACGAGTAGCTACCGGTCGCGCGCTCATCGTAGATCAGCGTCGGTTTGCTCAACTTGGTAATATCCCATGCGACCGTGGCCGTCAGGGATTGGTAGACGTTGAGCAGCAGCTTGTCCTGGGTCGAACCGTCGACGCCATAGTTCATGCCGTAGGCGTTATCGAGCGGCAGCCACTTCCACAGTCCCTCAGTCTCAAAGTGCTTGGCCGACAGCGTGGTGCCGCCGGGCAGGCTGTTGACGGTGATGGGCTCATGGAAGTGCATGTTGCGAACTCGCCACCACCTGTCGGTCGCGCCTGGATAGCCGTAGAAAGAGATGTAGAGTTGCTTGCCTATGAACTTTGACAAGTCGATGGTGCGCTTACGCTCGATGACGTCGTAGCCGCCGCCAAGGTACTGGGCATTGGTCCAGTTCTTGCCGTTCTCCGACACATAGATGTACTTCGTCGCGTTACCACGGGTCTCGTAGAAGCTGAACTGCGGTTTCTTCAGCCCGTTCAGGTCGACTTTCATCTTTGTATGCATGTGCTGGTAGTGCGTGGGCACCGTGCCATCCAGTTCGTACTTCTGGCTCTTGGTGTCGTAGTGCCAGCCACCCTCATACCGCCAGTCTTCTGGCTTGAACGTGTGCGTCCACTTGACGACTTTGACCGGCTCGCGCTCTTTGAAGATCAAGTTGCGAATCTTGCCCGATGCCGTGGGTGCGTAAGGAAGCGTCGCGAAGCGCACATAGATCTTGTGGCCAGCAAACTTGGTCAAATCCACGGAGTAGCGGCGATAGAACGGCACCCCACCATTTCCTGTGTCAAAGAGCTGTTGGTAAGAGTCTTCAGGCCCCCAAACATGGACACGGAGGTAACCCGAGGTGCGATTTGCCTCGAAGTACATCGTCGGGTTCTTCGTACCGGTCAGGTCGATGAGCGCTGCCCGCGTTGCATAGTGGTACTGGTAGTCAGGCGAGGGTTGCTCGGTCGACCCGGTGTAGCGCAGCTGGTAGCCGTCACTTCCTGAGCCGCACGTCCAGGCGGTGCCCTGGAAGTCCCAATCCTGACAGACCGGCATGCCGCCAAACTTCACCGTCGGCCAAGTGTTGTACTCACGGAAGGTCAGCTTGCGGACCTCGATCCACTTACCGTACTCACGCGGCAAGGCACCGATGCGAATCATGATCTTCTTGCCTTTGTACTTACTGAGGTTGACCCGCAGCGGGCGCCAAACGTAGTCCGCAACGTGGCTGGTCGTGTTGATGGCCGATGACCAGCTGGTGCCATTGGTGCTGATTTGCAGGTTCACCGAGCTGTAGTGCCTGCGCACCTCAATCTGGAAGGATGGCTCGCCCTTGTTGGGCACCGTCACCCAGCGCTGCAGCGTGTTGTACTGCCAGTAGCCACCTGGGTTCGGCTCGGTGTTGACCGCGTCAGCACGGAAGAGCCACTTCGTCTCTGTTGGGTCGCACTTCCAACTCGGGCCCTCCCAGCTCCACCAACCGCAGTTGTTGAGTTTTGAGCCCCACGCGATGGTGGCCAGCGGCTTCGGCGCCTCCTCGATGCGGATCTTGCGCAGCTGGCCCCAAGCCGTCGGGTAGTACGGCCGGATTCGGATGCGCACGTAAATTGGGACCTTCTTGGCCTTCCAAGTAGCGAGGTTGACGCGCACCTGCCGCCAGACGTGGTCGGAGCTGTTGCCGTGGCTGTACACCGTCGACCAGGACTTCCCGTTGGTGGACAGATAGACGTACATCGCGCCCTGGTAGTAGCGGTGCTGGAACGTCAACTGCGGCGACGTCATCGCGCTCAGGTCAATGCGCCGGTCGTAGTCCACGTGGTGGTAGTAGTTGTTGGTGTTGTAGTCCACCGACGGATCGCCGACGTATGCCAGCTTGTAGATGGTCTCGGCGTTGTCGCAGAGCCAAGCGGTACCATCCATCTTCCACAGCGCACAACTATCGAACTTCAGCGGTGCCTTGACGATGGGCGGCAGCTTCGGCGGCGCCTCATTGACGAGCCGCGTCTTGCGCACATGGGTCCAACTCGTCGTCGCCATGGTCGCGCGAAAGCGAATCTCAAGCACTTTGCCCTTGTAGGCCTGGAGGAAGATTGCACGGGGACGCCAAACGAAGTCCGTTGCGCCACCGCGGGCGTAGACCTGCTTCCACACGCCCTCCGGCTCGCGAACGTCGACCCATAGGCCGCCGGACTTGCTGCGCTCCTCGAATCGAATCGCTGGATTCGCGACGCCCTTGGTGTCAAAGAGGTACTTCACCACGGCCGTGTTGGCGTGGATGTTAGTGTCGGGCTCTTTGACGACGCCGTGGTACCGCAATTGGTAAGGAGACTCGGAAGAGTCGCAGCTAAACGCCGGTCCTTCATAGGCGAAGTTGCTGCAGTTGAACTTGGTGCCCCACGCGACCTTCTTGTACAGCGCCTCTTTCTCCTTGATTTCGATGTTCCGGATGTCCCACCAGACACCGGCCTTCGTCACCTTTGAGATAAAGCGGAGGTGTAGCTTCTTATTCTTGTAGGCACTCAAGTCCCAATAGCGACGACGCCAGACATGGTCGGCACTCGTGTGACCCGCCAACTTCTTCCACGTTTTGCCGTCGAGGCTGGTCTCAATGTTTGCGGCGCCCACGGCGTAGCGGTCGACGATGTACAGCGTCGCCTTCCCGGTGCACGCGAGGTCGATGGGCTTCTTGCGCGTCATAGCGTACGTCACGCCAGTCGTGCCACCTGCGAGCCGGTAGTAGCCCGCGCCGACGTAGGCAAATGCTCCCTCGCCCGACGAGGCCGAGAACGCCCATTCACCAGAGTCCTTCAGACCACTGTCGACAATAGGCGTGAAGGGGTTCTTGCTATTGTTGGTATTCTTGCAGCCGAGCTTCTGGTCGCACACGTCATCGGTGCACGAGTTGTTATCGTCGCAGTCTTTCGGCTTGCCACCTTTGCACTTGCCGTTCTGACAGGCGTCATCGACCGTGCACGCATCGCCGTCATTGCACAGCTTCGTGGTCAGCACCTGGCTGCAACCCTTCGCCGGGTCGCAGAAGTCGTCTGTACAAGCGTTGTTGTCGTCGCATGACTTGGTTTTGCCGCCACCCTGGCAGTAGCCAGCTTTGCACGCATCGCCCAAGGTACAGGCGTTTCCGTCGTCACATAACTTGGAGTTCGGCGGCTGAACACAGCCCTTCTTGGGGTCGCAACTGTCGTTGGTGCAGGGGTTACCATCGTCACACTGCTGTGGCGATCCAGCGATGCATTTGCCCTTCTTGCAGGAGTCTCCGATGGTGCAGGCGTCACCGTCGGTGCAGGCGTTCAGGCTGTCGGTGTACACGCAGCCCTTCAGCGGGTCGCAGAGGTCCACGGTACAGGCGTTCTTGTCGTCACACTTCTTTTCGATGGGCCCTGGCACGCACAAGTCACCCTTGCACACATCACCAATCGTGCAGACGTCGCCGTCGCTGCATTGCGCCTTCGTCGTCACGCTCTTACAGCCCAGTTTGGGGTCGCACGAGTCTGCGGTGCAGTCGTTGTTGTCGTCGCAACTCTGCTTCTTACCCGCCACGCACGCCCCCTTGGCGCAGGCGTCACCAACCGTGCATAGGTTGCCGTCGTTGCAGCTCGCTGCCTGAGCGACGTTGGCGCAACCCGTCTTGGCCGCGCAGCTGTCTGCGGTGCACGCGTTGCCGTCGTCGCATTGCGTCAGCCCACCGGCTTGGCACCAGCCATCTTTGCAGGTGTCATCAGAGGTGCACTTGTTGCCATCTTCGCAGGCGCCCGTCTTCTTCGTGCTGCTGCACCCCTTCGCCTTGTCGCAGACATCATTCGTGCAGGGGTTGCCGTCATCACACGCCAAGCCTTTGCCGGGTTTGCACTTGCCATCGGC
>JAGSHB010000085.1 GCA_023954815.1 Myxococcales bacterium
GGCAGCGGCGCAGGGAACGACGGTGTTGTCGGAGACAGGTCACAAGGACTGCAGCGCCGAAGAGGTCGCAGAGCGGCTGTTGGCGCAGACGAAGGCGTGGCTGAGTAAGCGGGTGCCAATCGACGGTCATCTAGCCAGCCAGCTCTTGCTGCCGATGGCCCTCGCGGGCGGCGGCTCCTTTGTGACGGCGGCTCCTACGGCGCAGTTCCACGGCCAGGCGAAGCTGCTCGGCGTGTGGCTGGGTGCGCGGGTTGAGCTGGTGGCGATCCCGGCGAAGTCTGGTGATGTGGTGCGCGTAGTCGTTCATCGGGCGTAGCCGTAAAGAACACAGCCGCCGAGGGTGCCCCTGCAACCGGCCCCCCCCCACTAATCTACCTACCCGACGGAAAAACCGCCGTAGCGGGCTCCTAGGGCCCTTTCCGTGCATTTTGCCGCCCGAAATCGCTCGAATTTGTCTCCGCACGGCAAAGATCGGCACGGCGCGCCCTTCCAGATCCCAACCAGAAATCCCCCTGAGTTGCAGCAGCCCCCTGGGCGCCAGGACGTAGATCGCGCACACTGGGACTCCCCGCCTATCTCGCCGTCCGCTCCGAGCACGTTCCCCGCGTGTGCTGCCCAGGCCCCGCCACCATGCGCCTCTCCAGCGACCCTGCCCCCGCGCCTGCCCAGGGCTCGCCCACAGACGGCGGGCCGACAAAGGGCGCGCTACCTTGGCGCACCGAGGTCATGCTGCTGGTCGTCTTGGCGTTGCTGCTGCGGGTGCTCAAGCTGGTGGCCACCGAACCCTGGCTCGACGAAGCCTGCTCCATCGAGCTCGCGCGATTTGGCCCGCTGCAGCTGCTCGACACCCTGGCCAGCTCCGATCAGAGCCCCCACCCACCGCTGTATTTCCTGATTCTGTCGGGGTTTATCGGGTTGCTGGGCGAGGGAGAGGGCGCGGTTCGGCTACCATCGGCCTTGGCCGGCGTGGCCCTGGTCGCTGGCACAGCGGAGGCGGCGCGGCGGATGGCGGGGCGGTGGCCTGCTCGGATCGCGGGGCTGATCGCGGCGGTCAGCCCGCTCGCCATTCACTACAGCGCAGAGGCGCGGGGCTACACCCTGCTCGCGGTCCTGAGTTTGGCCTTGGCGCTGATGACGGAGCGCTACCTCTCCGGCGGGCAGCGCAAGCACCTGTTGTGGATGCTGCTACTGGGTTTCTTGACCAGCCTGACCCACTACTTTGGCCTGCTGCTGCTGCCCTTGCCGCTCCTGCTGTGTCTCGGCAAGGAGCGGCCTCCCCTTGCGCGGGGTCTGCGTGCCGGTGCGACCCTGCTCGGCGCGATGACACCGAGCCTGCTGCTGGCCGGCGCGCAACTCGGTCGCGGGGCGGGTGGCACGTCTTGGCTCGAGCCGATCTCCAGCGTTTGGGGCGCTTCCCTCGGCAGCTTGGAGGCCATGGCGTTGGGTACCCAGCTGCCGGGCTATCTCGGCCAAGCGGGCCTGGTGAAGGTCGGCGAGCTGAGTCACGCCTTGGGCATTGGCTTCATGGGTGGCGGCGCGATTCTGGGGGTGCTCTGGCCGCTCGAACCCAACCATCGAGGGCCCAGACGCGCGCTGGTGAGTTTGGTGGTCTTGGCGGCGGGGGTGCCGTTGCTTCTGAGTCTGTGGCGACCGCTGTACCTGCCGGGTCGCTACGAGCTCGCCGCCATGGCGCCGATCCACGTGCTTGCGGCGGTGGGCTGGTGGCATGTGCTGCAGCTGCTGGTCGCCAAGCAGGCGCTCAAGGGCCGAATTGCCGGGCTCGTCGTCACCCTGGCGGTCCTGGGGCTGTCGCTGTCGCATCTGCCGACCTACCTGACCCTGCGCACCAGTCAGCCCTATTCGTTCATGAGTCTGACGCTGCGCGCGGGCTCGTCGCCCAAGAGCGCAGCCATCTTTACGCATTTGACGGGCCCACCGACGGCCTGGCAGCTCCGCCAGTTCGGCTTCAAGGGCCAAAGTCACTACTTTCCAGCGTCCCTAGCGGCGCACCCGTGCTGGGCGGAGCGATCGCAACAGACCCCGGCGGCCCTGCGCGCTGAGGTCCGGCAGCTACTCGACAAGCTCGACGGCATCAACCGTGTGTTCATCATGGTGAGCCTGCGCCGCGGTCGTCTGCGTCCTGCTGCACAGGCGCTCTTTGATGAGATTCAGGCGCAGAAGTGGAAGTTTCGTACCAAGCGCAGCGCCGGGCCCCTGGGCGTGGCGATCTTCTCGCGCTTCTTGCCGGGCGAGCCCCTACCCAAGCGCAACAAGCGCAGCAAAGCCAGCAAAGCCAGCAAAGCCAGCAAGACCACCAAACTACCGATCGCCGCAGCCTCCCCAGCGAAGCCAGCGACCGCCGCAAACGCCTTGGCCGCCCCTTGATGTGGGCCGCGGCCCGGCGCACGATGCGGCCATGATGAACTGGCAACACGCCCCCAAGCTTGGCCCTAAACTCACCCGAACCCTGATGCAAAGGGCCAGCTGGTGGCACGACACGGGGCTTCTGTACCTGTGTCCCACCGAAGCGCAGCTCACCGCGGCGCTGCAACCGTTTCGCCCGACCCTGCGGCGGCCAACTGGTGTCGACAACCAGCTGCCGTGGCTCGGCCTGCCCCTGCCCACGACTGTGCTCAGGCGTCTGTTGCGGTCGAATCTGCCGGTCGACAAGTTGTGGATCGCCCAGCTGTTGCGCAGTGAGCCGGATGTGCTGCGCGCTTGCGGCCGAGCCGACGCCAAGGTGGCTGCGATCATCGATGAGGCGAAGGCGTTAAGCACGGCGAGTGGACTGCCGCTCTTTTTGCACCGTGCCGCGCAGATTCCCCTGGCCGACCTAGCGTGGTTCGCGACCAACGACGTGCGCACCCCGCATCCAGGACGCTGCTGGCCACCAGCGGACGACCTCTTTCCAGCAGAAGTTCACGGCCAGCGCACCGTTCGCGCCCTGGTCGGATTGCCACAACTCGGAGCATGACAAACATGAAACAGCTCGCCATCGTCACCGGTATCACCGCCGGCATCGGCCTCGCCACGGCCCGCGCCCTCGATCAGGCTGGGTTTTTCATCTACGGCATCGCGCGCAACGCCGACAAAATCGCCGCCCTGGACTTGCCCCTGGTCGGCAGTGAGGTGCGGGATTTGGCGGTGGACTCCGACGTCAACGCCTGTCTCAGTGACCTCGATCTCACGGGCTACGACCGGGCGCTGCTGGTCAACAACGCGGGCAGCTTGGACCCCATCGGCCCCTTCGATCGCATCGATCTGGAAACGACCCAAAAGACCATGCTGCTCAACGGTTTGGCGCCGCTGTTTGTCAGCCAAACCTTCTATCGCAAGCTGCAAAAGACACCAGGGTGTACGGGCCGAATCGTGCAGATCACCTCCGGCGCGGCGCTGCGGCCCTTTGCCGGGTGGACCAGCTACTGCGCTTCGAAAGCAGCCATGTGGATGGGCACGCAGGTCATGGCTGAAGAGATGGATACCGAGATCTGCCAGGTCATGGCCCTGTCGCCCGGTGTTGTCGCCACACAAATGCAGTCCCAGTTGCGGGAACAGAGCGCGGACGATCTACCCAGCGTCGGCTGGTTTCGTGAGGTGGCAGCGGCCGGCAAGTTGGCGCCGCCCGAGGCCCCCGCGAACTGGCTGGTAGCACTGCTCGCTGCAGAACAAGCCGGCGAGCGGGCTTTTCCCCACGGCGAATCGGTCGATCTGTTCTCAGCGTAGGCGCGACGCGCCGCAACAACTACGCAACATCACCTTTACAATCGGAATATTGACCCGCGCCGGGTTGACTTGCACCGAGCGCTGCGCTTTCGTGCCGCACGCCCATCACCGCAATCGGCATGCCCCCAGTGGGTCCTCTGAGCGCGGCGGAGTGGATGCAAACGACCCATCGACCACACAATACGGCGCTTTGTCGCCGGACTGGAGAACGACATGGCACACACCCTACCCGCGCTTCCCTTCGCGCCCAGCGCCCTCGAGCCCCACATCACGGCCCACACGCTGAGCTTCCACCACGGCAAGCATCACAACGGCTACGTCAACAAACTCAACGCCGCGGTCGCTGGCACGGACCTCGAAGGCCAGACCGTCGAGCAGTTGATCACCAACCCCGACGCCAAGGCTGTGTTCAACAACGCCGCCCAGCACTTCAACCACAGCTTTTACTGGAAGAGCCTGAGCCCCAACGGCGGCGGGCGTCCTTCAGAGGCTGTCGCCGCCAAGCTCGAAGCAGCTTTCGGTAGCGTCGAGGGCTTCAAGGAGGCCTTCACCAAAGCTGCTGGCACGCACTTCGGTAGCGGCTGGGGCTGGTTGGTCAAAGACGCCGCGGGCAACCTGAGCGTCACGAGCACGCACGATGCCGGCTGCCCGCTGACCGACGGCCTCACCCCCGTCCTCGTGGTCGACGTGTGGGAGCACGCCTACTACCTCGACTACCAGAACCGCCGCCCGGACTACCTCAAGGGTTTCTGGGAGCTCGTGAACTGGGACTTCGTCGCCGAAAACTTGGGCTAGTCTCCGATAATTCGACCTCGGGGCGGCTCGTTTCGAGTCGCCCCGTTGTCATTTTTGGACCGGCGGCTATGGTCCATGCCGACAATGCCGGGCTAGGCGCCCGACGCTCATGACCGCGACAAAACGGATGCCGACATGAACATGACCGTAGATGAGATCGTCGAGAACTTTGAGCTGCTCGACGATTGGGATGAGCGCTACCAGTACATCATCGATCTCGGCAAGAAGCTGCCGCGCCTGCCGGAAGACAAGAAGGTTGAGTCCGCTTTGGTGCCCGGGTGCATCAGCCGGGTGTGGCTGCACAGTCACGTCGAGCCAGACGGCACGCTGCGTTTTGAGGCCGATTCGGACGCCATCATCGTCCGTGGTCTCGTGTCCATCGTGCTAGCGCTGCACAACGGCCAGACCGCGGCGGACATCCTGGCGCTCGATCTCAGCGAGCTCTTCGACCGTCTCAACCTCGGCAATCAGCTCTCGGCGAACCGGCGCAATGGCTTTGTGTCGATGCTCGGCACAGTGCGGGCGTTTGCGGAGAGCCAGGCCAGGTAGTCGAGCCAGATTGCAGGTCACCACTCGCAAGCGACCTTCCAGCTATTGGGCCACAATTCCGGCGTGATTGCGCGCCATCCGCTGCGACTACTGCAGCACCCGACACAGACCACCCGTCTCGTGAGCGATGGCGCAGACCAGCTCCGCAGACTGCGCTCTCTTGTCACCGCGGAAGTTGCCCATGAGCAGCGCCGCGCCGTTGATGGGCACCTGCCGATGACCCGCGGTCAGCTTGCGGAAGTTTTGTAGCACTTGCCGATGACCGCGTACGGGCCCTGCCGTCGGCGTACCGTCGGTGAGGAAGTGAATCTCGTCGACCCCGGGCTCAGACAGCGCGGTCTTCATGGCATCCCAGATATTTGTGCCGCCATCGGGGCGCTGGTGGTTCATGAACGCCATGGCTGCACCGATGTTCTGTGGCGTGGCGACGACGCCTGCGGGCTGCCAGCGCAACACGCCGCCGGCGAAGACCACGAGGTTGAAGCTGGCGCCGTGGGGCAAGGCACGAAGCGCGCGACTCAGCTCGTAGCGTACGTAATCCAAACGATTGACGGCTCGGCCCGAGTGGGTGAACACGGTCGCGCCCATGGAACCCGAGCAGTCGATGACAAAGACCACGTGGCGGCCGCGGATCGTGCCGTACAGCGGGCTGCGCGGTTTGACGCTGGCCAAGATCTTGGCGGCTTTCCGCTTGTCACTCGAAAAGGTGAAGGCGTTGAGGATCACGTACTTATTTTCCAGATCCAAGATGGTGTCCTTCAGCGCGACGAGCACCTTCAGGCGATCGGACGAAAACGGGTAGCTCCCGATGATGCGAGCGACGTCCTTGGCGGGCATGGCCAGAATCTTGGGCTCCATGATGCGGATGGCGCGCACCATGTCTTTGGAGAAACCAAAGGCTTTGAGGATGCGGATCACCTGCTGGGCGGTCAGACCGTCGTCCCGTGAGCCGACCGCGAGCTTCAATGCTGAGAGCTTGTCTCTGGAGAAGCGGGCCCGCTTGAGGGTGCGCCGTAGCTGCTTCATCGCGGCGGGTGGCCAAGCGTTCGAATAGTGACCATAGGCCTGCGTCGCCCAGCCAGCAGATGTGGGGTAGGCGACGCGCGCTACCGGTGCTGGACCTGCGGCACGACGGGGCTGGACG
Organism: Myxococcales bacterium; assembly: GCA_023954815.1. Taxonomy (GTDB): domain Bacteria; phylum Myxococcota_A; class UBA9042; order UBA9042; family UBA9042; genus UBA9042. The sequence continues at coordinate 6,212 of JAGSHB010000085.1, forward strand.
TGACGCGGCTGAACGTGACGGGGCTGGGCGTGACGGGGCTGGGCGTAGCGGACCGGCGGCTGGGCGTAGCGGACCGGCGGCTGGGCGTAACGACCAGGAGGCGCTGCGTGACCGCGGCGGGCATGACCGTGCGCGGCGTGACCCTGACCGGCATGACCGCGATGATTGTGACCGGCGTGCCCCCCAACGGCGCTGCCGGCCCCCTTCAGGATTTGGGCGGCCTTTTTCTTGTCACCAGAGAACGTAAAGGCGTTCAAGATGGCGAAGCTGTTGCCCCGATCGGTGATTTTCGGCGCCAGGATGCGCAGCGCCTTGAGCTTACCGCTCGAAAACGAGAAGGCTTTCAGCAGCCCTTTGACCTGTGCGCTGGTGAACACATTGCTGCTCGCCGCGACCTTGACCACGTCGAGCTTGGCGCTGGAAAACGAGGTCTTTTTCACCTGCCGGCGCAGCCCTTGGTAGGCGGGCGGGCTCATGGCCCAGGCGGAACCGGCGAGGAACAAGGTGGCTAGGGCAATGGCGGAGAGCAGGGGGGCGCGGGTCATCGGAACCTCATCAGAAAGTCATTCGCAGGCGTGTCCGGATTCGAACGAGCACGTGGGCCCTATGATTCAATCGCGTCGGGTAGTTCTTCTTCGGCGTCTGGTGCGACATCAAAGAAGGACAGCCCCGTCCACTGCTCGCTGAGGTCCCACAGACGCGCCGCTGCTGCTTCGTCGCCGGCGGCGTTGGCGTGCCCGACGCGGATAGGCCAGCCCTGCATCTCGCCGATCCCATCCGGGCCAAAGTAGTCGCCGCCGGCGACCTCAGGGTCTGTCGCTGCGCGAAGAGACGGCAGCGCGCCCATCTCGGCGGACTGCGCCACGATGCGATTGGCCAGCTGCATGAGCTTCGCTTCGCCAGCGTTGCCTGCGAGCTGCGGCCCGACCGCCTGGAGGTTGGTGGCCGAATAGCCGGGATGGGCAGCGACGGCCCGCAAATCCGGGCGATGCGCGCGCAAACGCCTATCGAGCTCGAAGTGAAACAGCAGGTTGGCGAGCTTGCTCTGCCCGTAGATGAGCCACTTGTTGTAGCGATTTTGTCCCATGATATCAGCCCAGTTCATCCGCCCCATGCGGTGGGCCTGAGAGGAGACGTTGATGATGCGGCCGCCCGTCTGAAGCAGCGGCAGCAAACGCGCGGTCAGGGCGAAATGGCCGATGTGATTGGTGCCGAGCTGCATCTCGAAGCCATCTTTGGTCTCGCGCCGGGGGATGGCCATGATTCCGGCGTTGTTCATCAGGAGGTCGATGGCGCCAAATCTGTCGGCTATCTCGGCGGCGAACGTGGCGACGCTACCGAGGTCGGCCAGATCCAGGGCCACGACATGGAGCTTCGCACTCGGCACTGCGGCGGCGATGTGCGCACGTACGGCCTCCCCTTTGTCGGTATTGCGACAGGCCAAGATGACCTCGGCACCGCGCTCGGCCAATTGATGGGCGCAGACGGCCCCCAATCCACCGTTGGCACCGGTGATGACCACGCGCCTACCGTTCTGATCTGGGATGGCTGCCTCGGTCCACATGACTGACTCCGCTGTTGGCCCGAGAGAGCGGGCGTGAAGCGACGGCAGGCTCGCAAGGAGCGGTCCACAAGTCGAGGGCTGGACCCACCGCACCAGTCGGCGGCGGGTCCAGACTCCCTATTTCGTCGGCTTGGGCGTCTTGTTGAGGTAGATCCGGTTCACATCCCGGTTACCGAAGAACAGGTCTGGCCTACCGTCTTTGTCGAAATCAGCCACACAGACCACGTAGCTCGGGTCTTTGTCCGCTGGCAGACTTGTCGTGAAGTCACCAAAGTGCGCGTCGCCGGTGTTGAGCAGCAGCTGATTGCGGTTTTGGTAGGTCGACGTGACGATGTCGATCATCCCATCGAGGTCCAAGTCCACAAACACGCCGTGGGTGCTCTGGTAGGCGCTCATCTTCGACGGCAAGTGACTCGCGGTGACATCCGCATACTTGTAGTCCAGCTCGCCGACGCTCAGCCGGTTGGTGCCGTTGTTCACAGAGAACAGATCGATGTCGCCATCTTTGTCCACATCTGCCGCGATGACGTAGTCCGTCTGATCGCTACCGGCCGACAGGTGACTGCTGGTCACGTTCTGCATCTTGCCGCCACCCGTGTTGTGGAAGAGCTGATTCTGGCCGCTGGTCACACCCATGAACACGTCGGCCTGCTTGTCGTTGTTCAGATCGGTAATCACCCACGACGTCTTGGATTTTCCGGACTGGTACCAATCCATCAGGGACTTGTCCTTGGCGAAGAAGTAGGCGCCGTCCAAGTTGAAGGGATCGCCGCCGTTCACGAGCACGCGCAGGGGATCGTAGTAGTACCCGCTGGCGATCATGTCCGCGTCGCCGTCGCCATCGAAGTCACCCATGCCGAAACCATAGGTCCGCCGGCTGGTGTAGTTATCCGGCATGTAAGCCTTGGACACGTCCTTGAAGTAGCCCTTGCCGTCGTTGACCAACTGGCGCAAACCGCCCGAGTCACCGCCATAGGAGTGCACGTAGTAGCAGCTCATGATGATGTCGAGATCGCCGTCTTTGTTCAGATCGATCAGCTGCAGCTCTGTGGCGTTGCACTTCACGGTCGGGAAACGCACCTCACCTTGGCTGAAGAAGTTGCCGGAGCCATCGTTGATCCAAGCGTCCAGCGCGCCCTTTCCAGCCGAGGCCATGACGATGTCGATGTCGCCGTCCCCATCGATGTCTCCGACCGCCGCGGCCGTCGTCGTGCGCACGTCGGGCGGGATGCCCCAGAAGGTGTTATTGGCGAACGAGCCCTTGGCTACGCGGTTTTTGTCCAAAATCGCCTTGCCCGGCGCGAAGCCATGATTGAGCAGCAGCCAGTCCTGGTGGTTGGCTTTAACGATGTAGATATCCGGCAAGCCGTCACCGTCCAGGTCGCCGACAGCCATGCCGGAAGACTCCTCACCGCGCCACTGCGGCATGTTCGACGGGCTGGCATCGGTGAAGCGACCTGGGCCGCCCTGAGCCTTGTCGTTGAGGTAGACCGCAGGCCAGTAGCGCCCTGAGGTGCCCGTGTACTTCTGCGTGATGACGTCCAAATCGCCGTCGCCATCGACATCTGTGAACGTACCCCAAGCCGAGTAGGGCAGCTTTTCGTTCTGCGGGAAGCGCAGGCCGTCGTCGTTGAGGAAGTTGCCGCCAGAGTTGAGGTAGACCCGGTCGGTCTGGCCCCAGTTCCAGATGATCGCGTCGAGCCAACCGTCGCCGTTTAGATCAGCGAACTGCACCGCCCTGCTGTTGAACCCCGAGACCGGGAAGTTCTTCTTGTTGCCGTAAGTGGCGTCCGAGAAGCTACCAGGCTGGCCTTTGGGCACGTTGTTACACGAGTTGTAGTACAGGCGATTTTGCACCGCGTTGTCGTTGGCGATGAGCAGGTCGTTGTCGCCGTCCTTGTCGACATCGGCGAAGGCCGCGCCGCGCGAGGGCTCGTTGTGGCTTGGCAAGAGCTTGGTGTCCTTCTTGAACTTGCCTGTACCATCGCCGACGAAGATGCGGTTGTAGCCATCCCGCGTCACCAACAGGTCGAGCTTGCCGTCACAGGTCAGGTCCGCGATGAAGAAGCCGCGGGTCTGGTAGAGCTCGCTGTCGTAGCCCTTGTTTTCGACCTTGAAGGTGCCGTCGCTGACGTTGCGGTAGATGCAGAGGTAGCGGTTGTAGCCGCGGAAGACGACGTCCATGTCCTTGTCGCCGTCGATATCCGCCACCACGGCGTTATGACGGTAGCGACAAGAGCCCGACTCGTTGGGCATCTGCGCGCTGGCGTCGATGAAGTAGCCCGGGTTGCCGTCCTTGTCCTTGCTCTGGATGAACAGGTCGTCCCGACCCGAGCTGTGGCGCACGATGACGTCGTTGAGCCCGTCGCCATTGGCGTCGATGATCAGCGGGCCGCTATCGCCGGTGGTTTTGTCGAGCGGCAGGCGGTGACCAAAGGGCTCGAGCACCACGGACTGGCCGTAGGTAAAGGCGGTCTTGGCGACCAATTCATCGGCCTTGCCACCGACCGCCGGATTGACCATGCGGATGTCGACCTTGCCGTTTTTCGCCGCCTTCGGAACCGTGACCCGAATGAGGGTCGGGCCGAGCCGCGTGATGGGCTTGGCTTCCGTCCACGTCGCCGTGCCGGCTTGCCCAAAGTAGACTTTCACCCCGGATTTGAAGCCTTGGCCGTACAAAACGACTTCGTATCCGCCGGCGTTGGGGCCTCTATCGGGTACGACACCCTTGAAGGCGAGCGCTGGCAGACCGAGGGCTGCGAGGTATTCGAAGCCCTTGGATAGCACGCCCTTCTGACCGTCCGAGTTGGTGACTTTGACATCGACCTTGCCGGGCAAGTGCGCGGGCACCTTGGCGACGATGAGCGTGCCGCCGTTGAGCACGTTGACCGAGGTAGCGTTGGTCCATCCCGCGGCGTCATTACCAAAGCCTATCTGCGCGCCGGTGAGGAAGCCCTTGCCGTAGATGCTGACCAGGATGCCGCCAGTAGTGCTGCCGAAGTTTGGCGTCATGTGGCTGACCGTTGGCGCTGGCACCTTGGGCACGTAGACAAAGCCGCCAGCCTTGAGCGCGAACTGGTCGTCGGGGTTGATGATCTTGACAGCCACCGGGCCTGTACCCGCGGGTGACTTGGCCTTGATGATGCCGGTCGAGTCGATCTGCACGTCTTTTTCAGGCAGGAGCTTGCTGCCGAAGTAGACCTTTGAACCCTTGGCACCCTTGACGAAGTTGGCGCCCTGAATCGTGACGACCGTGCCGCCAGTCTCCGGCCCAATGCTCGGGAAGATGTTGGTGACCTCCGGTGGGGCAATGTAGAGGAAGCCGCCGCCGACCGTGTGTGTGGACAGGTCTGGGTTGACCACGGTCACGGCGATGGGGCCCGCTTTGCCGGGCGGCGTCTCAACGGACAGCTTGGTGCTGCTGACCACCGTCACCTTCTTGGCGACCACCTGGCCAAAGCGCACCGAGGCGCCGTTTTGGAAGCCGCTACCGACGACCTCGATGGTCTCGCTGCCGAGGGTCGAGCCCTGGGCTGGCTTGATGCCGACGATTTTGGGCGGTGGGCGGAAGAGGAACGCCTGGTTGAGCACCGCGCTCTGGCCGTCGGGGTTGATGACGGCCACATCGCTGAGCCCGGAGACCTGCTTAGACGTCTTGACGACGATGGTCTGCGCGTCTTTGACCTCGATCTGTGCCTTGGGAAGCTCGACACAGTTCGATTTGTTGACGAAGTGGGTGCAGAACATCACCCGGCTGGTCTTGCTGCCGAACGCGCTGCCCTTGTCGCCCGTGGCGAAGAAGGTGCCGCTCAGGGTGACGGTCGTGCCGCCAGCCGCTGGGCCTGCTTTCGGGTTGAGGCCCTTGAGGGTCGGCGGCGGCACAAACGCGAAGGCCTTGTCTTTGTGAATCGACCAACCGTCGCTGTCGGTGTGCACCACAGTCACACTACCCAGCCCGTGAGCGGGCGTGGTCGCGCTGATGCCGTTGGTGGCTTTGGTGACCAGCGGCGAGGGCAGACCATCGAAGAACACGAGGCCCTTTTCATCCAAGCCAGCGCCGGTCAGCACCACAGGTGTACCACCCTTGGTCGGGCCGCTGATGGGCTCGAGCGTGGCGATCGCGGGCTTTGCGCCCAGTTTTGCCGGGTCGGTGTAGGCAAACGCGCTCTTCATCGTGGCGAAGCCGCCGTCAGGCTGGAGCAAGATCACATCGACCGTGGCGGTCACCGGCGAAGGTGCGGTGACAAAGCGAGCCGACTTGCCGCCGGAGAACACCTGCGTCTGCGCTGCGGGCACGGAGCCGAAGAGCATCTGGGCGCCATCTTGCAGGCCCAACGCCGTCAACAGCCCCCACGTGCCGCCCGAGGTTGGCCCCTTTGTGGGCTTGATAGCCGTCAGTTTCGGCGGAGGGGCGATTTTGGACGGGTCGAGGTAGGCAAACGACTGCTTGCTCAGCGCGCTCTGGCCGTCGGGGTTATCCACCCGTATCGCTACCGCGCCGCCAGCTGTGCCCTTGGGGCTGCGAACGGTGAGGATGCCTCCTGCGATCCACGTGATGTTGGTGGCGGCGGTCTTGCCGAAGAAGACCTTGGCCCCCTTGAGGAAGTCTTTGCCGCGTACGATGACAGGCGTGCCGCCCGCTGCGCTGCCCTTGGCCGGGAAGATCGAGCTGACCTGCGGCGGCAAGACAAAGAGATAGGGGTCCTTGGCGACAAAGCTCTGACCGTCGGGGTTGGAAACCTTGAGCTGCGCCGGACCGGCGGGCATGACCGGCGTCGTCACCTTGATAACGAAGGGGCTGAGCACACTGACGCTCTGCGCGTCCTTGCCGCCGAAGGTGACCTTGGCCTTGGTCGAGAAGTTCTTGCCCGCGATGGTGATGAGCGTTCCGCCAGCGGTGGCGCCGATGGAAGGATTGAAGCTGTCGATCCGCGGCGCGCCGACCATGTCGAAGGCGTCCGACAAGATGGCGCTCTGGCCGTCGCCGTTGGTGATGACGACGTCGAGTTTGCCGGAGTCCCCCTTGATGGTTGTGCCGGTGGCGATGGCGCTGTTGAGCACCGTCCAGCTCGACAGGGGCCGGTAGCCGACAAAGCCCATGCCCGCGCCGCCGAAGTCAGCGCCGGTCAGGATGACGGGTGTACCGCCGACCTCAGGGCCGCTCGCGGGCGTGATGCCGAGCAACTTTGGGGCTGATTTTGCGGGCGAATTCCACGTAAAGCCAGCGCCCTTGGTGTCGCCTTGGCCGTCGGGATTGAGCACGGTCACGTCCGCCGGCCCGATGAAGCCAGCCGGGGTCGTCAGCGTCAGGTAGCCGCTGCTGACGACATGCACCTTGGCCGGTTTGCCGCCGATGAGCGCCTTGGCGCCAGGCTGGAAGTCGTTGCCCCAGACCACGAGCACGGTGCCGCCAGAGAACGGGCCTCTATCGGGCACGAGCTTGGCGACTTTCGGAGCCGGCTTGTCGAAGTTATCTGCCGTGTAGGTGAACGACTGACCGAGGGTACCCTGCTGCCCGTCGGGGTTGAGCACGCGCAGGTCAACTTTGCCAGCGCTGGCGACGGGCGGGACCTTGGCGGTGAGCACGCCCGAGGCGGCGACCTTGACCTCGGTGGATGCGGTCTTGCCGAAGAACACCTTGGCGCCCACAGCGAAGTACTTGCCGCTGATGGCGACGGTGGTGCCGCCGTCTGTGTGGCCGACGGTCGGGAAGGCGTCCTTCGGCTCCGGTGCGGGCACCTTGTAGCTGTAGGACGATTTGAGGATCGAGCTGAAGCCGTCGGGGCGGGTAATAGCTGCCGAGACGAGTCCTTGGGGGTGGGCTGGCGTCTTGCCCGTCAGCGCCGCTGAACTTTGAACGGCGACGCCAGTGACCGGGCGGAATCCCAAGAAGGCCAAGCTACCGGGCGCGAACTCGGAGCCGGAAAAGGCGATGGTCTCGCCGCCAGCGTTGGCGCCGCTCGATGGTTTGAGCTGGGTGAGGACCGGCGGCTTCACGCCAGGCGCGGGCTTGTAATAGGAAAATGCGCCGACCTGGGTGTGGGCCTTGCCGTCAGCCAGCATCACGCTGACGTTGACCGGACCGGCCGTGTTGGGCGGCGTGCTGACGACGAGCGCGTCTGTGCCATCGGCGCCCAAGACGGTGGCGGGCTTGCCCCCGAAGAAGACCTTGGCCTTGGCGTCCGCGGGGGTCACCCGAATCAGCGCGACGGTGCCGCCGGAGATCGGGCCTAGGCCAGGCTGGACCGATTTGATGAGCGGTTTGGGCCCTTTCGAGGCGGGATCCCAGGCGAAAAACGCGTTTTCAGCTACGAAGCTACCGACACCAGGGACGATGACCTTCACCGCGTGTGCGCCCACGGCGAGGGCTGGAGCGGTGAATTCCAAGGTCTGGTTGTCGATGATCTTCACCGTCTTGACCAAGGTGCTACCGATGACGATGGAGCTGCCAGCGCCGAAGCCGTTGCCCTGTAGAACGTGGACGGAACCGCCGACTTTGCTGGCCGTATCGGGCATCAGCGCGGTGACGCTGACCTCTTTTCCGGGCTCGGCGTTGGTGTACGTGAACCCGCCCTTGAGGGTGTGGGTCAGGAAGTCAGGGTTGGTCACGGTGACGTCGGCCTTGCCAGCTGTGCCCGCGGGTGAGGTCACCGTCAGCGCGGTGTTGGTCGCGGAGACGACCTTCGCGGGTTTGCCGCCGAAGGTAACGACCGCTTTCGGGTGGAAACCCTGACCGGCGATGATCACCTTGGTGCCGCCTTCAGGTTTGCCCCAATCGGGTGCGAGCGTCGCGACAAAGGGCGCCTCCAACACGAAGTTGAACGCGTCGCTCAGGGTCGCTGTCCAGCCGCTGGCGTTGGTGATGGCGATGTCGACGAGACCGGGGTCGTGGGGTGGGGTCACCAAGCTCATGGCCGTGGGACCTTCGAGCAGCGCGCTGACGGGCACACCGCCCATGAAGACGACCGATCCGGGGCCAAAGCCCTTGCCGACCAAGGAGACCTGCGTACCGCCCGCCGTGGTGCCCTGGGTGGGCTTGGCCGCGGAGATGCTCACCGTCGAGCTGCCGCCGCTGGTGTAGACAAAGGAGCCATTGAGGGCGCCGAATTGGCCATCGGGGTTGACCCACATCACCGGTGCCGCGCCGGGCTTGTTAGGCGGCGTGGTGAAGCTGCCGAGCTTGCCGCCGGGCACGCTCACCACGCCGGTGGCCGGCTTGCCGCCGACGAAAACCAGGGCGCCGGGCTTCAATCCCGTGCCGTCTGCTCTGGCCATGGTGCCGCCAACCGACGGACCGATGGCGGGCTTGATGGTGGAGAGCTTGGGCGCCGGCCCGAGGTCTTTGCTGTCCATGTAGGTGTACGCCGACGCCGCCGTGGCGGTCGCGAGGCTGCCTGGGTCCTGCACGCTGACATCGACAGTGCCCGCCTTGGCGCCCGCAGGCACTTTGGCGCTCACGGTGGAGCCGTCGATGACGACGACCTGAGAAGCAGCCTTACCACCAAAAAACACCTTGGCGTCGGTCGGCAAGTTGGCGCCCTTGAGCAGCGCCCAGTGACCACCGGTGACAGGGCCCGTCGCGGGCAGCACCTGGGCCAATGCGAGCACGGGACCGGTGGTGGTACCGCCGCCAGCGGTCTTGTAGGTAAAGCCCTTTTTGAGGATCGCGTCCGGAAATCCCGGGGTCTTGACCGTCACATCGACTGCACCCTCTTTGCCCTTGGGCAGCAGCACACCCAAGCCCTGGGGCCCGAGTACGTAGGACGTCTGCGCCTTGTTGGGGCCGAACCAAATCTCGGCGTTGGGACGTAGATCTTTACCCTTGACCACCACCACCACACCGCCGGTAGTCAGCCCTTGCTTCGGCACCACTTCGGTCACCTGAGGCGCGCCAGCTTCGACGTACTCAAAGCCCGAGGTCAGCACCGCGTCGGGGAAGCCAGCGGCCTTCAACACCACGTCGACTTTGCCCTTCTTCGCGGCCTTGGGGATCGTCACAGCGAAGGCCGTTCCGCTCTTGGCGAGCACCGGCAGGGCTTCCGTCCCGCCGACGAACACCTTGGCATCAGTGGGCAGATGGTCGCCGCTCACCACTGCCACGAGCCCGCCCTCAAGCGGTCCGGAGTTCGGGTTGACGCCGGTCAGTTGCGGCTTCTTCGGCGCGCCGATGTAAGCGTAGGCCTTAGGCAAGCTGCCCAGTAGCCCGTCCGGATTTTCAACCAAAATGCCAACGCTGCCGATCTTGTCGCCCGCCGGCGCGGTGCAGGTCACGCTCTTGCCATCACCTGAGACTTTGGCGCCCGTGCAGTCTTTGCCGCCGAGCTGCACCTTGAGTTGCGGAGCGAAGTAAGCGCCAGCGATGATCACCTGATTGCCGCCGGAGAGGCCTCCCTCGCTGGGGGTGATGCCGTACACGACCGGTGGGTCGACGTAGTACAGAAAGCCATCTGTCTTAACGGCGCTCTGGCCGTCGGGGTTGCTCAGCACCAGAGCGGCCAAGCCGGCGTCGTGGGGCTGGGTCTTGAACTGGCCACTGGTGGCGCTGTCGACGACCCAGGAGGTGACGACTTCGCCGCCTAACATCAGGGTCGAGCTCTTGTCGAAGTTGGTGCCGCTGACTTTGACGGCCGTGCCGCCCGAGACGCTGCCTGCACCCGGGTAGACCACGCCGAAAGACGGCTTTTTGCCCAGATCTGCGGGGTCCACCGCAGTAAACGCCGACTTGAGGATGGCTGCCTGGCCGTCGGGGTTCATCACCGCGAGATCGTAATTGCCGGGGGCGAGCGGCGCCGTGGTGAGCTGCACGGAGGTCGGGCTGACCAGCTCTGCCTTGCTGACCGGCTCCCAGTTGAGCAGGAAGGATGCGCCAGGCTTGAAGTTGGCCCCGGTCACCAAAGCGACGGTACCGCCTGTGGTCGGACCCTTGTTGGGCGCGACCTTGCTCAGGCTCGGCCCCTGAGCGGTGGTCTGTTGGTAGGTGTAGGCATCGTCTCGCGTGGCAGCGCCGCCATCGGGGTTGGTGACGGTGACGTCGGTCTTGCCCTCAGCACCCGCAGGGGTCTGCACCACGAGACGAGCGGGGTACTCAGCCTTCAGGATGGTCGCTTTGGCGCCGCCGAACGCAACGATCACCCCGTCTTGCAGGCCAGCTCCCGTCAACTCGACAATGGAGCCGCCGGTGATAGGCCCCTTGGCGGGCTTGATCTCCCCGATGGCCACTGCGGCTGCGATGGGGCCAGTGTCTTCTGGGGCCTCCGTATCGGGTTTGACCGTATCGGGTTTGACTGTATCGGGCTCGACCGTGTCGATGCCGCCGCCGGTGTCCTGGGCGATCTGCCCATCGTTGCCGCCGGCATCGACCTGGGCGGTGTTGCCACCTGGGTCTGTACCATTGCCGCCCTCACCACAGCCGACAGCGCTAGCGATGAACAGGGCCGTGAGGAGGCGAATAAACCGAGATTGCAGGTGTTGCACAATGGACCTCTGGGGTAGCAGGTGCGAAGCCGCGGTATCCGAAAAGGGGCAGAAACCACCACGGGCGTGCGCAATCATAGCGTCTTGCCGCTGCTTTGTTCAACGGCGCTGGCCCTTTGGTCGGGCACCATGCACTCTCTGCGGCCTCCCGAGGGTGACCTAGCCCTCGGCCAATTCTCAGGCTTTTGATGACCGATGAACGCCCCATTGGAGACGTCACCTTGCGCTGGCCAACGCTTGCAGAAGTGTTAAGGCTGCGCTGCCCTGTCTGCTGGCAGGCGCCGATGTTTGCCCACCCGCTCAAGATGCACGCGCGCTGCACCAGTTGCGGCCACAGTTTTGACCGCGGCAACGGCTACTTCTTGGGCGCCATGTTCATGTCATACGCCCTGGTCGTGCTGATTGAGGTGGCCGTCATCGCTGGCCTGCTGCTCGCCGGGTTGGGTTGGTGGACCATTGTCATCGTCGCCGCAGCCTTGGTGCCCGTCATCGGGCCCTTGGTGGCGTTCCCCTATTCTCGGGTCATTTGGGTCATGATCGAGCGGCGTATGCTCCACTGGGGCGAAGAAGACGATGCGGCGTTGCGACAAGAACTCACCCGCCGACAACGCGCCCGCACCGCATCTTCGGAGGAGGAGGCCACATGAACCCGACCCCCTACGACCAGATCGGTGGAGACGACGGCGTTCGCGCGCTTGTCGACCGATTTTACGGGCACATGGATACGCTACCGGCTGCAAAAGAGGTGCGTGCGATGCACCCGAAAAACCTCGATTCTTCCATCGAAAAGCTCTACGAATTTCTCAGTGGTTGGCTCGGCGGGCCGCAGCTGTATATGCAAAAGCGCGGACATCCGAGGCTCCGGCGACGGCATATGCCGTTTTCGATCAACACCGAGGGCGCGCGGCAGTGGATGATGTGCATGGAACGTGCGCTGGCCGACGCCGACCTCAGTGAGCCAACCCGGGCGATGCTCTTGCAACGCTTTGAGCAAGTTGCCAACTTCATGCGCAATCAACCTGACGAGAGGCCGGCGTGAGTAAGGGATCGGGACAGGGCATCAGCCAGCGCGTGAAGACCGTTGGCATTGGGCTGGTTGTGCTGAGCTGCGCCCTTCTGCTGTGGGTTGCGTGGAGCACGCCGGGCCCCAAACAGGCCAAGAAAGATGGCGCCGAGGAGGCACCGCTAGAGGTCGATCCTTTTGAGGAGGCAGCGCTCACCGGCCGGGTGCTCGATCCAGACGGCGAAATACTCGTCGGTGCGACCGTGATGGTCCGCCAAGCCGGCTCGCCTAACAGCGCGCGCACCACCCGAACCGACAAACAAGGGCGCTACGGCTTCGCTGACTTGCCATCGGGCGCCTGGCGACTCGACGCGGCCGCGCCCGACATGACCAGCCCCGGACCGGAGCAGATTCGCGCTGTCGCCATCGATATCGACGACGAGACCAGCCTCGAAGTCGATTTGACCCTGCGCCGCCCCGTCAAGGTGAGCGGGCGCGTGTTCGCGGGCTCCAAGGGGCTCGGTGGCCTGCCGATCGAGGCCCGTTATGAAAAGGCGATCGGCGTTTCTGGTGCCCTAGCCCCCTTTGTGCGACGGCGCGTCGGAACCACCGATCCGAAAGGTCGCTTTGCTATCCATCTCGCGCCCGGCCAGTTCGTGCTGGTGGTGCGTGATCGCGAGCGCGGCCAACGTGAGAGCCAGATGCTGACGCTCGCAGATGGCGCTCAGCGCAGCGGCGTCAACATCAACTATTCGCCCGGTGGGAAGGTCGAAGGCCTGGTCAAGAATGAGACGGGGAGCAATCTTCGGGCCACGGTCGAACTGACCGGACGAGGGCTCAGCAAGCCGCTCCGCGTGATGACCAACGCAGCGGGCCACTTCACCCTCAAAGACGTCGCGGCGGGCACCTACACCCTGAGCGCCCAGGCGACGGGATTTTCCAAGTCGAGCGTCGCTATCACCGTCACAGCCGACGAGGTGACGCCGCAAGATCTGGTTTTACGGGCAGAACGCGCCATCGCCGGCCGGGTCGTAGATCACGCTGACAAGCCGGTCGCCAAGGCGCGGGTTGTCATTAGCTGGGGAGCCAGCGAGGCGACCGTGAGCTGTGATACGCGCGGCGAGTTTCGTTGGCGGCGGGACGGTGTTCCGATCGAGACGGTTCGGGTGATGGCGCTGTCGCCCCGGCACGCGCCAAGCCCGTGGGAGACCGGCGGACGCGAAGAGCTCATGATCCTGCGCCTCGGCCAGGGCGGGTTTATCAGCGGTCGGGTGGTCGACCCGGATGGCTCACCGGTATTTCCGGCTGCCGTGGCGATCGAGTCCATGGATGTGGGAAGCCCGAACCCCTACAAGGCGCGCGAGATTCGAGCGACCCGCGTGAACGGGCCGGAGGGCGTCTTCAAGTTGGGCCCGCTGCGGCCAGGGCGCTACACCCTGCGCGGTGAGTCGCAAAAGCACGGGCCGGGTCTCGCCCGCGATGTGTTGGTGAGTTCGGATCACGAGACGGCCAACATCGAGATCAAACTCACCCATGGCGGGGTGCTGCGCGGCACAGTGCTCGATGGCTCAAACAACCCGATCGACAAAGCGCGGGTCATCGTCTGGGTTCCGCGAGCGGTGATGCCGCCGCGCGTGACCGTCTCTGCCGTCGACGGCGGTTACACGATCCGAGGACTACCGCGCGGGCGCTTCAGCGTGCGGGTGCGCAAACACGGCTACCTCACGACCCTGGTCAGCGGTATCGAGATCGAAGAGGGCAGCGAGGTGCACCGCGACCTGATCGTGCGGCGCGGCAAGAGCGGCGAGCGCTTCGCGTTTCAGGGTATCGGCGCCACGTTGACCCGGCGAGGTGGTGGCATCGCGGTCGGCAACCTCATCGCGAGCTCTCCAGCAAAGGCCGCAGGGCTAAAGTCAGGTGATGTCATTCGAGCGGTCGACGGCCAAGCAACCCGCGGCAAAGGCATCCGCGAGGTGGTCGAGTGGATTCGCGGTGAGCCGGGCAGCGCGGTGACCCTTGAGGTCGTACGGGGCGGTCAGCCCATGCGCATCGAGATCGTGCGTAGCGATGTGGTTATGAAGCGCGGCAGCCGCTAAAAGCCTGCAAACATCATGAATTAGCGGATAATCAGCGAGACCCAGTCGGCTTGACTATGAATCGACGGTGCCCTGGCGCGTGACCCGATCGGTCTCCAACCGCACCCCGTGACGCTCGGCCTGCTTGCCCTCGATGCGGCGTTTGCGATTGAACAGTCGCAGCCCATCGGCCGTCACCTGTCCGACCTTGAGGTCGCCTGAGGGCTGCCGCTGGCCGCTTTGCTCCTGGGCTTGCTGACGCTGAGCCTCTTCCTTGGCGACGCCCTGACGCTGGGCGAAGTTGGCCTTCCAGACCGGGAGAGAGCGCAGGGCGTAGCTTGGATCAGCCGGGTCGGTGATGATGCGTTCGACGATACCATCCATATCGACAAAAACCGGTGTCAACTCTGCGGGATCGTAGGCATCACCTTTGTCGAATAAGCCACCGCAAATGGGCTGTACCGTGCACTTGGCACAGGCGTCGGCGTAGCGGTGGCCCCACGTGGTCTGGCGCACGGTTTGTTTGTCATCGAGAAAGTGAACGATGCGTTCTTCGCCCTTGACGATCTTGCGCGTCTCCGTGCTCGCCCAGGCAAAATCGGTCATGTAGCAGAGCGGCACTTTCTCGACGCGAAAGGTGCGACCGCTGTCTTCCAACAACCGACAGGCCTCTGCCAAACTCCACTCAAAGTCGCGCAGTCTGTGCAGAAACTGGTCTTGGTTCACTTCGGCCCGCCCCATGGATGGATCGAGGTTGTTCCAGACAAAGTGGCGCACCTGGGGGTGACGCTCGATCCACCAGGCGATCGTCTCATGAAGATGGTCGGCGTTGAGGCGGTTAATGACGCAGTTGATGTTCACCGCGATGCCGTTGTTCACCGCGTTGGCCACCGCCGCTTCAGAGCGACCCAGGGTTTTTGGCAGGCCGCGCAGGATCGCCTCTACCTCGGGCTTGTGGGAGTAGACCGACACGTGCATGTGCTGCAATCCGGCGTCTGCCATCTGCTTGGCAAAGTCGGGATCGGCCATACGCCAGCCGTTGGTGATCATGCGGACGTGGAGGCCCTGATCGCGCGCATAGCCCGCAATCTCGGGCAATTCGGGATGCAACGTCGGCTCCCCTCCCGTCAAGATGACACCGAAGTAGTCACGCGCCACGAAGTCGTCGACGAGCACCTTCATCGAATCAAACGTGTGCACATAGGGCGTCGTTGGATTGCTGCAGAAGCCGCAGAAGTGATTACAATGCCGAACGACCTGAATGTATCCGATATTGGCCATGCACCCTCGCTCGTGTGGGCCCAAAGCCTACCAGAAGCGCGGCCCACAAACCGCCCCTTGCGGGGCGACGCTCGATCAGCCACCGTCTTTGGCGTCTCCCATGCTCGTTGCCGCTGCGACCGGTGCGAGCAGCTGTGACCAGGAGCCCCCGTGAGCGCACCCGACCTGCCCGATCTGACTTCCACCACGCAATTTGCCGGCTTGTCTGGTCGCAATACGGGCCTGCGGCCATCGCTGCGGGCGCGGCGGGAAGCATCGAGTTGGATGACGTTACCCCTGTTTTCCGGGATGCCACCTGAGGCCAAGCAGCGCTTCCGCGAAGCGATGGACGATCTCGACTACCTACCGGGTGAGGCGATCATCGAGCAGGGCGCTGACGGCAGTGAGATGTATGTGCTCGAGAGCGGCACGATGCGGGTCACCGTACGCAATGACGAAGGCACCGTCGTTTTTGAGCGCACCATCGAAGCACCAACCGTTTTTGGCGAGATGGCGCTCATCACCAACGAGCCCCGCTCCGCCACCATCACCGCTGAGGGGGCGTGCCACTGCATGCGTATCAGCAAGCATGCAGTGAAGGAGCTTTTTGCCCGTTATGCCGGCACCGCTGTGTTTCTCACCCGCTTGGTCGGCGAGCGGTTGATGGAAAATGAGGGGATTCGGCGCGTCGGAAAGTACGAGGTCATCGGCCGGTTGGGATCGGGCGGCGTGGCGACGGTTTTTGAGGCGATTCACCCGACGCTGGGCACGCCCGTGGCGCTGAAGATGCTCAGTCACGCCCTGGTGTTTGACGAGAGCTTCGCCGACCACTTTGCCGAGGAAGCCCGCCTCGTCGCCAAGCTCGACCATCCGCACATCACCCGCGTCATCGACACCGAGCAGGCCTACGGCACGCACTTTATCGTGATGGAGAAGCTGACCGGGCAGCTGCTTGAGGAAGTGGTCGAGGAAGACTCTCACGTCACCTGGGAAAACGCGCGGCGGATTTTGCGCGAAATCGCTGAAGCGCTGGCCTACAGCCACGATATGGGCTTCATCCACCGGGACATCAAGCCGGAGAACGTGTTCCTGCTGACCGACGGTCGGGTCAAGCTGCTGGACTTCGGCATCGCGACCCATTCCGGCGGCGGGGCGGACGAAAAGAAGATCTTCGGCACGCCGTACTACATGAGCCCTGAGCAGATCTTGGGGCAAGCCGTCGACGGACGATCAGATCTATATAGCCTTGGAATTTTAGCCTTTGAGCTGCTGACCGGCGATATCCCCTTCGATGGCGATTCGGTGCAGCAACTGTTCGCGCGGCACATCCACCAAGAGATCCCCAACGCGCGCCTGTCACGACCCGACATCCCCGACGACCTGATCGAGTTCATCGCCAAGGCGACCGAAAAACGTGCCAAGGACCGCTTTGCCGATCTCCACGAGGCCGCGCGCTTTCTCAAGGTAGCGGCCGAAGTTCCGGTGCTTGAAAGATTTGCCATGAGCTCGCTCAGCGTGACGTACCACGAGAGCATGCGGCACCTCGTTGAGGGCGTGATGCAGCGGGCGGTGCGCGAGCTGATGGGGCAAAAAGGCATCGCGTTCTTTGAGGCCCATCGCGGCACCGGCCCAAGCCAAGCTGTGAGCATTACGACTGGCGAATTTCCCATCGTGACGATGCCGAGCGAGGTGACCTCTATCGCGGCGTCGCCTGTTGCGCCGGCTGCCGCGGTCAGCGCGCCATCCATCGAGCCGCCGCCTGCGGCCGACACTCCGACAGCCCCCCCCCTCATTGCCCCCCCGCCGACCGCGCCGCCACCTATCGCGCCGCCGCCGTCTGTGCCGCCACCGCCTGTGACGCCACGGCTAGGTGGTCGGCCAACTGACGACGCGAATCGCCGACCGAGCGCGCCTGGCGCCCGTCGCCCCTCCTCCGCCAGCCATCCACCACGACGTGCTCGTAGCGCGAGCAGTGTCATGGCGCCAACCGCAGTGCACGGCTCCCAATCTGGGATTCACCACGCTGTGCCACCGCCCGACGAGTCTAGTTAACTACATGATACTTTTATACAACCCTCCTAGCTCTGGGCAGCGCAAACCCATCTTGCCCTGCAGCCTGCTTGCGATCGGTGCGCTGCTCGAAGGGCGCCACGACTACGAGATCATCGACGGCAACCTCCTTGGACTGCCGAGCCTGCCCGGCGATACCATCGAGCTGCTCAGCCGCCAGATTCATCGCACCGGCGCCGACATCTTGGCTGTGACGGTCATGCCTGGCCCGCAGCTGCAGGACGCCGTTCCGCTGTGCGCTGCGCTAAAACGCCGACATCCCGGGCTAAAAGTTATCTGGGGGGGCTATTTTCCCAGCCAGCATTGGGCGACAGCGCTGGGCGCCGAGTACGTTGACTATGTGCTGCGAGGGCACAGCGAACGCGCCATGGTCAGTCTGTGTGATGCCCTGGCCGCTGGCGAGATTCGGCCAGAGATTCAAGGCGTGTGCTGGCGCGATGAAGCGGGCGTTCCCCAGGACGGCGGCATGCCAAAGCTGCCCAAGCCAGCGGAGTTGCCCGACTGGCCGCACCACAAAGTCGACGTCGCCGCGTACTTACGTCCCACATTCTTGGGTAGCCGCACCATCGGTCACCACTCGAGCTATGGTTGCCCGTTTTTCTGTGGGTTCTGCGCGGTCGTCAATATGGTCAACGGGGCTTGGGTTCCCGATGAAGCGGACCGCGTGGCCGCTACCGTGCGCATGCTGGTCGAGCAGCACGGTGCCAACGCAATCGAGTTTTACGACAACAACTTCTTTGTCTCTGAAAAGCGTGTCCGACGATTCTGCGAGCAGATCAAGGACCTGGGGATCGCGTGGTGGGGCGAAGGCCGCATCGACACGATGATGAAGTTCTCCGACGATTCGTGGCAGTTGATGGCCGATTCGGGGCTCAAGATGGTCTTTCTCGGCGCCGAATCAGGCAGCGATGAGACCCTGGCGCGGATGAACAAAGGCGGCAAACAGAGCGCCGCCCAAACCCTGGAGATGGCCGCGAAGATGCGCCGATACGGCATCGTGCCGGAGTACAGCTTCGTGCTCGGAAACCCGCCCGATCCGCAAGCCGATGTCCTCAATACGATGGCCTTTGTGCGCAAGGTGAAAGAGGTCAACCCAGACACCGAAGTCATCCTGTACATGTACACGCCGGTTCCCCTGGACGGTACGCTGTTCGAAGACGCCAAGAACTCCGGATTTGCCTTTCCCGAGACGCTGGACGGCTGGGTGAGCGAGGACTGGCAGAACTTTGCCCAACGGCGCAGTACAGGGATGCCCTGGCTGAGCTACTCCGTTGAACAACAGCTGCAGGACTTCGAGCGGGTGCTCAACGCCTACCACCCGACGTCGACTCTGACCCACCTGACGCCGTGGCGGCGACGGATTCTGCGCATGGCGAGCGCGTGGCGGTACAAGACGCAGATGCACCGCTGGCCGCTAGAATTGCGCGCCCTGCACAAGGTGCTGCGCTACCGCAGGCCCGAGACGTCAGGGTTTTAGGTCCAATCCAGCTTCAAAACGCACACACCCGCCCCACGCAAGATGCAGGGGGCGGGTGTGTGCTGTCCGAGCGACGACGATACCTTGCAGACACCGTCGTTCAGCCCGGGCCCCGGCTGGGGCGCCAATACATCGCGGGGACGCATCGGCGACAAGGGCTTTGACGCTTAGCGCATCTTGATCTGACCGACGGCCTGACGGCACATGTCGCGGACCCAGTAGATCTTGTTTCTACGAACGATTTTGTACGTACCGTCGCTCTTGGCGAGGATGCTCATCTTCTTGATGTGCTTTTTGTTACCCAGCACACCGAGCGCCTGGCAGGCGCGAAGGCGTGTACGTGCGTTGGAGTGAGTTAGACCCTTGAAGATCATGTCTGCAGCGGCGACGCATTTGGTGCGACGGAGGAACGAGTAGACCTGAACGAGCGCCTCGCCTTCATCAACACTCTTCCAGGCGTTGATGTATGGCTTGCAGTTGATCGTGCCACCCTTGTCGCGGCGCCAGAAGCCGTAGTGACCGATGGCGTACATGCCGAGTTTCGCGGAGTAGGGCGAAGACGCCTGCTTGCTAAACCACTTCAGGTACTCCTTCTCGACCGGCAAGCCAGCCTTGTCCATCGCCTTGAGGCTCTTGATGCCCACGGCGCCCTGGGTCATTGGTCCCCAGTGGATCAGCTCCTTGAAGACGTAGCCGTAGTGGCCACACTTGCCCATGCGGACGCACGCCTCGGCGTGGTAGCCGTTGAGCTTGCCGCGCTGACGCGAAAAGGCCGGCTTGTACTTCTTCCAGACGTCGACGATGTCTTTGCAAGTCGCGCCCTTCCAGGCCTTGTCAGACTCTGCTTTGAGGTGTGCTGCCTGCGTGTCACAAGCGAGGCGCTTGGCCTTGTAGTGCAACTTCTTGCCGTCCGGCTTCTTGAACTTGCGGTCGCAGTACTTCTTGACGTCGTCCCACTTGTTGGCGGCAGCAGCATCATTGACGAGCTTTTTGTCAGCGACGGATGGGTCCATTTTGGCGGCGAGGCCCTTCATCAGGCCAGCGCAACCGCCGAGCATGGGCACTGCGACGAGGCAGACAATGGCGATTCGGATTGAGCGATTCATCAATATTCTCCGTAGATTTGGTTCCGGGGTTGAGTACTCGACATCGAGTCGGGAAGGAGCTGTCAGGCGAGTTCGCGGGCGACTGTGCACCAATTTCGACCAGAAGGCACCCTTCTCGGTCCTTACATGTTGGTTTTGGTCGATTTTTGACTAGCGAAAGGGCGTTTCCAGCACGTCTTCGAGCTTCAGTCGCCAGGCGGCGTGGATCTCGTCGGCGAGATCTTTGGCTGGCCGTGAAATGACGCTGAGATCCCAGATCCGAGCCGAACCGTCCCAGCTCGCGGTCAACAGTTGCTGCCCATTTTCATGAAAACTCACGTGAGATACGCGCTGCGAGTGGCCCCGGAGCACGGCGACGAGGGTGCGATCAACCACACGCCATACGCGAGCGGTGCGTCGTAAGTTACCGACAGCGACGAACTTTCCTTCAGAGGACAGGGCCACGTCCGTTACGCGACCCGCTCCCAGATCGATCTGCGTGCGGGCTTTGGTGCTGA
>JAGSHB010000027.1 GCA_023954815.1 Myxococcales bacterium
AAAGGTGGCAATGACTGCAATGATGCGGACGCCAGTGTTTACAAGGGCAAGGCAGCTGAGGTCTGTGATAACAAGGATGACGACTGCAACGGTGTGACCGACAACGGCTGCGACGACGACAAAGACGGCCACTGCGACGCCAAGTTGGTGATGGGTAACCCGCTTTCCACCTTGTGCTCGAAAGGTACGGGCGACTGCGACGACTTCAACTTCGACGTTCACCCTGGCGCCACTGAAGTCTGCAACAACAAGATCGATGACGACTGCGATGGCAGCCAGAACGATGAAAATGCGGCTGGCTGCTTGGACTTCTACTTTGACGCTGACAACGACGGCTTCGGTATCTCAGCGAAGAAGTGCCTCTGCACGGTGTCTGGCTTCTTCCGGGCCAAAGTTGCTGGCGATTGCGGCGACAACAACACCGCGATCAAACCAGGTGCAACGGAGGCTTGTGACAACGTCGACAACGACTGCAACAACGTCGTCGACGACGAAAACGCCACGGGCTGCAAGACGTACTACCTCGACAACGACGGCGACGGGTACGGCCTGGCCTTGGGCAAGTGCCTATGCAAGACGGCCAACAACTATACGGCCACCAAGAAAGACGACTGCAATGACTCAGTGAAGGCAGTGAATCCAGGCCAGACCGAATTCTGCAATGACATCGACGACAACTGCAACGGCGCCATTGACGAGGCCTGCAACAAAGACGGCGACGACTACTGCGATAGTTCCAAGAAGACTGTCGGCTTCCCCAACGTCTGCAAGAAGGGCGGCGGGGACTGCAATGATAACGATCCGAACGTGTCTCAGTCCGGTGCGGAGATCTGCGACGATGCGGACAACGATTGCGATGGCTCGACCGATGAGGGCTGCGACGACGACAACGATGATCACTGCGACGCCAACCTGAAGATCGTTGGTACGCCCAAGACCTGTTTGAAGGGCGGTAACGACTGCAACGACAGCGTGGTGGGCATCAATCCAAGCGCGGCCGAAGTCTGCGGAAACACGGTCGATGAGAACTGCAACGGCTCGTACAACGACGTCGGCGCGACCGGCTGCACGAATTACTACATCGACAAAGACAGCGACACGTACGGCAAGAACGGCACGTTACCCAAGTGTATGTGCATCAAGGCTGGGGACTACACAGCCACTAAATCCGGTGACTGCGATGATGCGAACTACCTCATCAACAATGGCGTGGCCGAGCTGTGCGACGGCAAGGACAACGACTGCGACGGCAAGACCGATGAGGGTTGCGACGACGATCTAGACGGTTACTGCGACAGCGGGATGACGACAATCGGAACGCCAGCTGTGTGCCTCAAGGGCGGCGGCGACTGCAATGACTTGGTCAAAGCCATCAACCCCGCGGCGCAGGAAATCTGCGGCAACTCGGTGGATGAGAACTGCGATAACTCGCTCAACAGCAACGACGCCGCGAGCTGCACAACTTACTACTACGACGGTGACGGTGATGGCTTCGGCGTCAGCGTCTCGAAGTGCCTGTGCACGCCTGAGGGCGGCTTCAAGGCGACGAAGGCTGGCGATTGCGACGACACCAAGACGACGATCAACCCCGCGGCCAAAGAGGTGTGCGGTGACGGCCTGGACAACAACTGCAACGGCACTGTCAACGAAGTGAACGCCACGAACTGCATCAAGTTCTACAAAGACGGCGACAAGGACGGATTCGGCGGAACGACATCTCAATGTCAGTGCGTGGCTGAGGGTGAGTTCTTGGCGACCACCTCAGGCGATTGCGACGACACCAACAACACGGTCAAGCCCGGCGGTAAGGAAATCTGCGACGCCATCGACAACAACTGCAACAGCAAGACCGATGAAGGCTGCGACGACGATGGTGATGGTCACTGCGACTTCCAGATGCAGATCACGCCGACCGCGACGTGCATCAAGAGCACGCCGAAGTGTGATGGCGTGACGCTGAATAACATCTGCTATCAGGCCTTCCCCATTCTGAAGACCTACAGCTCTAGTCAGACGGCATGTAAGGCGCTCGGCGGTACACTGACACCCATCAACAGCCTGCAGGAGAACTCGACAGTTCGCTCGGCGGTGACGAAAGCGTGTGGATCGACCGCAGTTGCATGGATCGGCGCAGATGACTTGGCGCTGGAAGGGGTCATCAAGTGGCAGGCAGGCAACGCGTTCAACTACGCGAATTGGGCGGGCGGTAGCGCGAATAACACCGCGACCAACGATGCGCTGCAGATGTTGGCCAACGGTACGTGGTCGATGACTGCACCCGGCGTGTCGTCTTGCTACGTGTGCAAACTTGGCAAGGTGAACAACGGCAGCGGCGACGACTGCGACGACACCAACAAGCTCATCAGCCCCAGCGCGACCGAGGTCTGCGACGACAAGGACAACAACTGCGACGGGGTCAAAGACGACAAGTGCGACAGCGATGGCGATGGGTACTGCAACAAGACGGCGACGGTCATCGGTAGTCCGTTGGTCTGCAACAAGGGCACGGGTGATTGCGACGACAGCAACAACACCGTCTTCCCGGGCAAGACCGAGATGTGCGACGGCGCCGACAACGACTGCGACGGACAGCTAGACGAAGGCTGCGACACCGACGGTGATGACTACTGCACGACGGCCATGGCTGTCGTAGGTACGCCCGCGGTCTGCCCCAAGGGCGGCGGGGACTGCCTCGATAGCAACAAGGCTGTAAACCCGGGCGCTACCGAAGTGTGCGGTGATAGCCTCGACAACAACTGCGCTGGCGGCGTGGACGAGATCTGCAATGACGGCGACGGTGACGGCTACTGCAAGGGCAACCAGGCTCCGAGTACCGCTTGCCCGAAGGGTGGCGGCGACTGCAATGACAGCAACAAGGCTATCAATCCCGGCGCGAAGGAAGACTGCAGCACGGTCATCGACGATGATTGCAATGGTCTGACCAATGAGCAGGGCGCGCTGAACTGCAAAGAGTTCTACCCTGATGAGGACAAGGACGGCTTCGGCTACGGCTCCAAGAAGTGCATGTGCACGCAGTCCGGCGCTGAATCAGCGCTGGTTGGCGGTGACTGCAACGATACGGATGCCAACATCAACCCGAACGCCATCGAGATCTGCGATGGCGTCGACAACACGTGCGCCGGCTCGATCGATAAGGGCTGCGACGAAGACGGCGATGACTTCTGCGCCGCTGGCATGCTCATCACCGACAACGTCGCCTGCCCGAAGACGGGTACCGCGGCAGGTCCGGGTTGCACGGTGAAGACACCGACCTACATCGGCACCGTTATCTCGATGAATACACGCAGCCACGGCGGCGGTTTCCACCCGAAACGCCAGGAGTACTGGTACCCGCAGTGGAGCGGTCAGTACATCTACCGCTACGATGTGAACTACAAGTATCTGGGCTCGTTCTACGCCAACCAGTCGCAGATGATGGATGTCCAGGGTGACCTGACCGACGACGCTTGGTACTCAGCGAACTGGGGCTACAACACCATCAGTCGCCGTGAGGGCATGAAGAACGTCGGCGCGACGTGGAACTACAACATCGGCAGCACCTCTGGTGCGGTCGGCGTTGATTCAACCTACGTCTACGGCATGCGGCATAGCGGCAGCACGGTCTACGTACTCGCGCGCGCCACCGGCAAGCTCTCGCGGACGTTCAACCTCAATACGACGACAGGTTCGCTCTACGGTGGCGTGACGATTCATGAGGGCAAGCTGTACCGCAGCTCGTCCGACCGCTGGACCTATCGCTACGATCTGAACGGCACCCACGACGGGATGAAGTTCCTGGCTGCACCGTCCATCTACAACACGGCCTTTGACGGCAAGAAGTTGTGTTTCTCGGCCAACAGCTCTTCGGTGTACTGCTACGACTTGGGTCAGTACGACTGCAAGACTGGCGATGACTGCAAGGACACGGATGCGACGGTCAATCCGCTCGCTGAGGAGCTGTGCGACGACAAGGACAACAACTGTAACAGCCAGGTCGATGAGACCTGCGACAAGGACAACGACGGCTTCTGTTCATCGGACGCCAAGCTGCCCTTCGGCAACTGCTGCAGCGCTCACACTGGCAAGGGTTGTACCGTCAGCACCATCCAGAGTTGCCTGTGCGCTAAGCCGGGCTACGGGTACTGCTGCACAATCGCCTGGGACGCCAAGTGCGCTGCTGCAGTCAAGACCACTGGCTGTAACGCCTGCAACTACCCGTCGACCTGTCCGGCTGGTGGTAATGACTGCGACGATGGCACCAACTTGGTGAACCCCAAGGCCACGGAGTCTTGCGCGACCGAGGGCGACGATAACTGCGATGGCAAGAGCAATGACATCAACTCGCTCGGCTGCTCGAAGTTCTACCTTGACGCCGATGGCGACAAGTTCGGTGGCGCCTCCTTCAAGTGCATGTGCAAGCCGGAGGGCAAATACAACTCCACCGTGACGGGTGATTGCGACGACACCAATCCGGAGATCTACAACGGTCTGGCCGACGAGATCTGCGACAACAAGGACAACAATTGCAACAGCGTCACTGATGAAGGTTGTGATGATGACGGCGATAAATTCTGCGACATCACCAAGATCGTCAAAGACAACACGATCTGTCCGAACTCGCCGACCAGTAAGCCCACCTGTGGCAGTGAGTTGGTGTCCAAGGAAGGTTTGACGCCCGTCACCATCGGTCTCAACCACCGCAGCTACGGTGGTGGCTATCACGCCAAGCGCAACGAGTTCTGGTATCCGCAGCATGCGAGCAGCAACACCTACGTGTACCGCTACGAGCATGCCCCGCCGTACAAGCCGGTCGGATCGTTCAACAGCGGCCTGCCCTACATCCGTCAGATCACGAACGATGGCGTCACTGACGATTGGTTCGCCGCTCTCTACATTGGCTCTTCTACGGGCTCGATCGTTCGTATGAGCGGGCTGACCAAGACCAAGAAGTGGAACAGCTCCTCGACCACCAGCTACATGGGCGGCGTCGCCTACCACAGCGGCACGGTCTACTCGATGCGCTACAACGGCAACCGGGTCTACGCCCACAACGCCAGCAACGGTGTGCGGAACACGAGCAAGGAGTTCAACCTCAGCACCTACACGGGCAGCACCTACGGCATCGGCATCATCGGCGGCCACTTCTACCGCTCGAGTGACAACGCGTGGATCTACCGCTACGGCTTCACTGTTGGCAGCAAGGGCACGATGGAGGCGATTCGTATCAAACTGTCCCAGGCTGGCCATGCGGTTGCCGCAACGAAGGATCGGATGTGCTCGGCTTCCTACAACGGCATGACCACTTGCTACGCACTGCCTGCGAGCAGTGAGAGCTACGTCGTCCGTGATACCCACGTCGCTAGCCGGAGCCACGGTGCTGGTTACCACCACTTCCGCAAAGAGTACTGGTACCCGCAGTGGACCAGCGGCTACACGACGGTCTATCGCTACAACAGCAAGCGGCAATACCTCGGCGCGTTCAACTCTGGACAGCGCTACATGATGCAGGTCAACGGCGACCGCAAGGCTGACATCTGGTACTCGGCGAACTGGGGCCACAACACCATCACGCGTCGTGACGGCATCAAGCAGCAGACGACGCCGACCTGGTCGCGCAACATCGGCAGCACGGCCGGCGGCGTCGCGACTGACGGCTCCTACGTGTATGGCATGCGTTCGTCAGGCCCGACGGTCTACAAGCTGAGCCGCGGCACGGGTGGCGTGGTCAGCACTTTCAACCTGAGCGGCTGGTACACAAACAGCCTCTACGGCGGATTGTTCTACCATAACAACCGCTTGTACAGAGCCACCAGCAACAACTACATCGGCCGTTACCAGATGAACGGCAAGTTCGACAACCAGTACTTCCAGACCCACTCGTCGATCTACACGACTACGTGGGACGGCAAGCATGTCTGCGTGACCAGCAGTGGTGGCGACGACTACCTGTACTGCTACACGCTGCCGTCGAACAAGACGACATACTCACCCAATACCTACAGCGCGGGTAACTACGCCTACACGTACGCCAAGTACTACAACATGAACACGCGCAGTCACGGCGGCGGCTACATGCCGAAGCAGAAAGAGTTCTGGTATCCGCAATGGTCGGGTACGGGCGTGTACCGCTACAACGACGCCGGCGGCTACTTGGGCTCGTTCAACCTGCCCTACGACCAGAATATGCAGCTGTGGGGTGAGGAAGACGGCACGTTCTACACCGCAAACTGGGGGCGCTACTACGCGCGCGGCTACAACGCCAATCGCTCCATCAAGTGGAACTACTACCACGGCTACTACATGGGCGGCATCGCGTGTGACGACGACTACTGCTACGTCATGCGGCACAACAACAGCACCGTGTGGGTGCTCAACCGAAGCAATGGTGGAACGGTGCGCTCCTACGGCTTGTCGGGTTGGGCTGGCTCCACCTTGTACGGCGGTCTAGCGATTCATGGCGACGGCCTCATCCGGGCCGCTTCGGGTCGCTACATCCGGACGTTCAACAAGTACACAGGCACGGCACAGGGCATCTCGTTCCGGGCTCAGGTCTATCCCTACAACATGGCCTTCCGTAATGGTCAGATGTGCGTGTCAGCTAACAATACCGCGGTGTACTGCTACGACATTACCGACCAGACCGGCAAAGACACGCCGCAGCTGTACGGCACGTCGAGTACGCAGCACATCTCCAACTACAACTGGAGTCACGGCAACGGCTACCACCCCTATTACAAAGAGTTCTTTAAGCCGAGCTGGGCCGGCGAGCGCGTCTACCGCTACAACCAGAACCATAACTACGTGGGGCAGTTCGATAGTGGGCAGCCGCAGATGATGGGTATCGCTGGTGAGACCACCAACGACGATTGGTACTCGGCGAACTGGGGTTACAACACGATTCGCAAGCACGACGGCATGAAGCGTCGGACCCTGTGGACGCGCAATATCGGAACGACGGCGGGCGCGGTAGCAGTAGACGCGAACTACGTCTACGGTATCCGCAACGGCAACGCGACGATCTACAAGCTCAACAAGTCCAATGGCTCGGTGGCCAGCACGTTCAATATGACCGGCGGTAGCTACCAGACATCAACGACTTACGGCGGCGCGGCCGTGATCGGTAGCAAGCTCTATCGTCTGGCCAACAACGGTTATGTCGAGCGGTATGATCTGGCAAGCGGCAAGTACGACGCGCTGACGCTGTACCTCGGCACCAGCAACTACGGCGGCACGTTCGACCCGGTCTCTCGTGAGTTGTGCAGTACGGCCAGCAACGACTACGGCAAGTGCGTGACTTTGCCAGAGAAGCCGGCCACTGGCGCCGGTGGCGCCAACACGGTCACCGGTATCGACACGAAAAGCTACGGCGGCGGTTTCCATACCTACTACAACGAGTACTGGTACCCCGAGTGGAACGGCTCGGACTCGACCTACGTCTACCGTTACGACATCAACGCGAAGTACTTGGGCCGCTTCAACTCGAAGCTGCGCAGTGTGATGCAGGTGGAAGGCGACAAGGAGCACACCGACTACTACGCCGTGACACACAACGGCAGCTCGACCTACTCGCGCGTCTATCGCCTCAAGGCAAAGTCGGCGACGAAGGTCTGGACGAGCCCCTACATCCGCACCTATTGGGGAGGCATGGGTCTCGACCAGAACTACGTGTACTCGATGTACTACTCCAACAACCGCCACGTGTACGCCTACAATCGGACCAATGGCCAGCGCCGCACGGACAAGGAATTCGACCTGACCGGTGACTTCAACGGTGGCTCGACGTACGGCATTGCTATTCGCAACGGCAAGCTCTACCGCACCAACACGAGTCGGTGGGTCTACGCCTACGACATGGGCACGCACGCGCACACTGGCGTGAAGTTCGATACGGCCAATACACCGCAGTCCGTGGCGCTCAACAGCAAGAACGAGCTGTGCATCACCAGCACGTCGTCACCGCAGTTGGTCTACTGCTACCCGCTCGCCAACACTGGCGCGAACTGGCAGGCGACGACCTACACCGTGCCCACCCATGGCGAGGGCGCTGGCTTCCACAACTACCGTCAGGAGTTCTGGTTCAACAACTGGAGCAGCGGCACCACGCGGATGTACCGCTACAACAAGAACAAGGTGGCCATCGGGCACTTCGATGTTCCCCAGCGCTACATCCGCCAGTCTTGGGGTGACACAGGTACCGACCACTACTACACGGCCAACTGGAGCGACAGCACCATTATCAAGCGTGCCGGGGTGGGTGCAACAGCGACTTGGAGCCGCAACATTGGCGGAAACCCGGGCGGTGTGGCCGGTGACGACAAAGCGATCTACGCCATGCGCTACAACAGCACGACCGTGTGGCAGCTCAACAAGCTCAATGGCTCTATTACGCGTACGTTCAACCTCAGTGGCGACTACTCCGGCAGTCTCTACGGTGGCTTGGCGGTCGCCGACGGCAAGCTGTTCCGCGGCAATACCAGCGCGTGGGTGTACCGCTACGACCTGCTGACGGGTATCCACGACAAAGTGAAGTTCACCACACTGACGGGCATCTATGGCTCGGCGTTCGATGGCTCCGAGTACTGCGTGCACAACTCGAGTTCGTCCAACCAGAAGCTGTACTGCTACACCATCGTGACCACGAACTGCACCTTGGGTAATGACTGCGACGACACGCAAGCCGCGGTGAATCCGGGTAATAAGGAGCTGTGCGACGACATCGACAACACCTGCTCGGGCTACATCGACAAGGGCTGCGATGACGATGGCGACGGCTACTGCGATTCGAAAATGACGACGTATGGCACGCCGAGTGTCTGTCCGAAGGGTGGTGGTGACTGCAACGACCAGAACGTCAACGAATCGCCCGCATCCGTCGAAGTATGCGACGCCAAGGACAACAACTGCGACGGCGTCATCGACAATGAAAACGCCCAGGGTTGCTCGACCTATTACTACGACGGCTACAATGACGGCGTTGGCCTGACCAAGTCGACCAAGTGTCTGTGCAAGGCAGATGGGCTCTATTCGACGACCACGTCAGGCGACTGCGATGATACTTGCCAGACGTGCGCGCCGACGAAACCGGAGATCTGTGATGGCAAGGACAACGACTGCGACGCACCGTTGTTGCCTGCACCGACCCTGAAGACGACCAAGTTGACGTTCAATCGGACCGACCTGATTCGCTACGGCGCTTGCTGGCACAAATACCGCAAGGAGTACTGGTTCACCCATTGGTCATCGGCCTACATCTACCGCTTCAACACCAGCGGCACCTACGTTGGCTCGTTCCACACCGGGCACAACTCGATGATGGGGCTCGCCTGTGACGACGTGACGGACGATTACTACACGGCCAACTGGAACTACGGCAACGTCACCAAACGGCGCTGGGGTTCGACATTGTGGTCGCGCGGTATCGGCGCCTACCCATCCGGCGTGGCGTATGACTCGGACACGGTCTACGCGATGAAGTACAACAGCAACTACACGACGTTGTACAAGTTCGCGCGTAACAACGGGTCGCCGAAATCCAACGTGGTGCTCAATGGCTGGGGTCAGTGGAGCAGCAGCAGCACCTACGCTCCATACGATGGTGTACAGGTGGTCAACGGCAAGCTCTGGCGGATCACGCAAAACCGCTACGCTGCACGCTATGACCTGACGACTGGCAAGTTCGACGGCTACTACTTCTACGTGTCGCCTGGCGGCAGCAGCGTGGGCCACACCTTCATGAAGGACGGCAAACTGTGCGTCGGTAGCTACAACCGCAACGACATCTACTGCTACACGTTGCCCGACTCAAACCTCGGCTCACTGACGCGCAAAGTGACGATGAACACGTACTCACACGGTGGTGGTTACCATCCGAAGTACAGTGAGTACTGGTACAACAACTACGGCAACTCAACGATTTACCGCTACGACCGCAATGGTGTGTCGCGCGGCTCGTTCAACGGTGGCCATGTCAACGTGCGGCAGCTCACGGCCAACGCCACGGAAGATGCCTACTACATGGTTCGATACGGTAGCAGCACGAGTACATCGTACGTGGTCAAGAACAAGGGCAAGACGTCGACCAAGGTTTGGCAGTATGCACCGACGACCTACTTGTCCTCTGTGTCGTTGTCAGGCGCGACGGTCTACACCCAGCGCTACGAGAGCAGTCAGCGTCGCATCTACAAGATTGCGGCGAGCACCGGAAAGTACTTGGGCTACTTCGATCTGACCGGATCCATCGGCGGCTACAACTACGGCGGATTGCTGGTGACGCAGGACAAGGTCTACCGCGCATCCAGCGACGGTTGGGTGCGGCGTTACGACCTGAACACAAAGGCCTACGATGGGTTGCAGCTGTACTACGGCAACTACCACAGCAACTACAACTTGGCGTGGGACGGCAACGAGATGTGCTTGTCGAGCGGTAACTCCAACGTGTTCTGCTACCGGTTGACCAGCAATGGCGCGCTCGTCGATGAGGATTGCGATCCCGACGGCGACGGCTACTGCGATCAGAACAAGGTCACCATTGGCACGCCAAAGGTCTGCCCGAAGGGCGGCGCGGACTGCGATGAGACCAGCAAGAGCATCAACCCGCAGGGCATCGAGATCTGTAACGGCAAGGACGAAAACTGCAACGGTGTGCTCGACGAGGGCGCGGACATCTGGTGCGAAGAGGGTAAGAACGCCCAGGCCAAGTGCATCGGCGGCAAGTGCAAGATTTACGCGTGCAACACCGATTATGTGGACTTGAACGGCCTGGGATCGGATGGCTGTGAGTGCTTGGACACCGATGGCTGGGAGCCCAACAACGCGTGCAACCAGGCGACGACGCTCGATACCAACCTGGCTGACACGGGCGGGTACCGCTACGTTACGGCTCGCCTGATCAGCTACACCGATCAGGATTGGTACAAGTTCCGTGCAGTGGATAACACCGATTCGGGCACGGCTGTGTGCGATCGGTTCAACGTGCGTGTGCGCTTTGTGCAGAACCCGAGTAACGGTCTGCGCTTCGAGATCTATCGCGGAGCCTGCCCGGGCGGGAAGTACATGAAGGAAGCGCATAACCCGAATAACAAGGTGGATACTGCGGTGTGCTGCGGTCAGACCGACTTCAACTGGTTCACCAACTTCAAGGGCTACAAGCGCAACTACTACTCGTCGGGTTACTCGGAGTGGGGCGAGTGCAACTGCACGACCTCTGGTTCACGCTACGATCGCTCACGTCAGGGTTGGAACTACGGGCCTTGGAATACGGGCTACGGCGGCAACGGCGCTGGTGGTCCCTATGGCCGCTGGAATGCGAGCTCAGGTGTGACCGATCGCAATACGAAGAGCCAGTCCTACGGGTACGACCACACTCGTTGTCACAACGACACGGCGTACTTCTACATCAAGGTGTACCGCGGCGCGTCGATCACGCAGTGCGGCGATTACCGTCTTGAGATCACCAATGGCGTCTACGGCGCACCCTCCAATGGGCGCACTGGTTACATGGTGAAGTAGACACGGTCTCAGACGGTGAGCACTGCCCTTCCGGGGATGGCTCACCGTCGACACGGTTCCGTGTCGGAGATGGCTCTCCGGATCAGCAGCTCACAATCAAAGTCGGAAAGAAGGCTTGCGGGCGGAATTCTAGCCGTCTAGGAGCGCTTTCAGCTTGGCGTTGACCACCTTGGCGTTGGCTTTGCCCTGCAATTGACGCATCACCTGGCCTACGAAAAATCCGATCAGCTTGTGCTTGCCACTTCGGTAGGCGGCTACCTGACCTGGATTTGCGGCGATGATGGCAGCGAGCATGTCGTCCAGTGCGCCATCGTCTTGTTCGATCAAGCCAGTATGGTCACGTGCGGATTCGAGGGCGTCGGCAAAGCTCGCATCGGCGGCGAATGCTGCGACCAGCACGTCGGTCAGCATCTTGTTACTGAGCTTGCCGTCTCGCCACTGATCGTGAACTTCGGCCAGTTGAGTCATCGCTGTGTCGATGTCTGCCCAGGAGCGTTCGCTCTTGTTGAGCGCGCCTGCAAGCCGCCCGGTCAGAAAGCTCGCGAGGCTGCGAGCGCGCTCGGGGCTCTGATCTTGGCCGAGAGTCCGTTCATAGCGATCGGCGGTTTCCGGGTCTTCACAGAGCAGGCGTGCCATCTCGGTATCCAAACCAAGGTCGCTCACAAACCGGCTCCGCCGCTGCGCAGGTAGCTCGGGAATCGTCGCCGCCCAGGCTGTGAGATCTTCAGCCGCAATCAGCAGCGGCGGCAGGTCTGGATCTGGGAAATACCGATAGTCGTGCGCCTGTTCCTTGCTGCGCATCGCGGCGGTACGACCCTTGTCTACGTCCCACAGGCGCGTTTGCTGGATGATGGTCTCGCCGGCGGTGATTTGGCGGATCTGGCGGGCGGACTCATAGCCGATGGCGTCTCGAATCCCCCGAAATGAATTCAGGTTTTTGATCTCACAACGGGTACCCAGGGTGGTCTGGCCCACCCGGCGTACGCTGACGTTGGCATCGCAGCGAAAGGAGCCCTCTTCCAGGTTGCCGTCGTTGACCCCGATGTAGATCAGAATCGCCCGCAGCTCCTTGAGGTAAGCCACCGCTTCATCCGCTGAACGCAGGTCGGGCTCGCTCACGATCTCGATCAGCGGTACGCCGGCACGGTTCAGATCGACATAGCTGCCGCCAGCGCGATGGCTCGACTTCCCGGCATCCTCTTCCATGTGAATGCGCGTGATGCGGATACGCCGTGGGCCCTCACCCGCATCGATGTCCAGATGTCCTGCGAGACAGATCGGTTTGTCGAACTGCGAAATCTGATAGCCCTTGGGCAGATCTGGGTAGAAGTAGTTCTTGCGCGCAAAAACCGAGTGTCGCTGCACCTCGCAGTTGGTAGCGAGGCCCGCAATCGCCGCCATGCGCACGGCTTCCTTGTTGAGGACAGGTAGGGCGCCGGGAAGGCCCAAACTCACCGCATCAACGTGGCTATTGGGGGCGCCGCCGAATGCCGCAGATGCCGGACCAAAGAGCTTACTCTCGGTGCGCAGCTGGGCGTGAACTTCCAGACCGATGACCAGTTCCCACGCCATCACTGGCCTCCTGCGATCGCCGCCTGAAGGGCAGCTGGGCCACTGAGCCGCTCCTGGCGTTGTTCTACGGCTGCGCCAACTTGAAACAGGGTGGTCTCCTTGAAGGAACCGGCGATGAGCTGCACCGCGAGCGGCAGCCCTTCATCGCCAAGCCCCACGGGAACGCTCATGGCCGGAAGACCGGCGAGGTTGGCGGCCGTGGTGTAGATGTCCATCTGATAGGCTGCGATTGGATCGTGGGTATGCGCGCCCAGCGGCCAAGCGGCACTCGGCGCGGTGGGGCCAAGGATCACATCGCACGCAGACAACGCAGTCTGCAGATCATCGTGGACCAAGCGCCGCACGCGACATGCGCGGTCGTAGTAGGCGTCGTAGTAGCCGGACGACAGGGCCCACGTACCCATCACGATGCGCCGCTGCACTTCGGGACCAAACCCTTCGGCGCGACTCCGGGCATACAGCGTGTCCAGGGTGTCGCTGCTATGGAGCTCGGCCCTGTGGCCGTAGCGCACGCCATCGTAGCGTGCCAAGTTGGCCGAGGCCTCGCTCATGGCGATGAGGTAGTAGGCCGGCACAGCGAGGTGCGCGTGGGGGAGCTCGATAGCGGCCCCAGTGGCGCCAGCTGCAAGGAGCGCGTCGTACGTGGTCATCACCGCGCGGTGTACCTCAGGGCTCAATCCTGCGAGCCAGCTGTGGACGAGACCCACACGCAGCCCGGCCACGGGCAACTCGCACGCTGCTTCGTAGTCGCCGATTGGCTCTGAGCGACTGGTGGCGTCGGCCGCACAAGGTCCCGCGATGACGGAGAACAGACGCGCGGTATCGCGTACCGTCGCCGCCATGGGGCCGACTTGATCGAGGGATGAGGCATAGGCCACGACACCTGAACGCGACACCCGCCCGTATGTTGGTTTGAGCCCAACCACCCCGCAAAATGCGGCCGGAAGCCGTACGCTGCCTCCCGTATCTGTGCCCAGCGAGCCATACCCGTAGCCCGCAGCCACCGCCGCTGCAGAGCCGCCAGACGAGCCGCCGGGAACCCGGTCGAGCCCCCATGGGTTGCGTACCGGTCCGGTCGCCGCGGTCTCATTGGTCGAGCCCATGGCGAACTCGTCCAAGGACGTCTTTCCCAGCAGGACCGCCCCTGCTGCGCGTAGTCGGGCGATCACACTGGCGTCACGCGGCGCGACATAGCCCGCGAGCATGTTGGAGCCAGCGGTCAGGGGCTGGCCGCCGACTGCGATGAGATCTTTGATGGTGATGGGAACGCCAGCGAGCGGACCTATCGGTTGTCCCGCTGCGACCGCCTCATCGACTGCGGTTGCCTGGGCGCGCGCACCGGCTGCATCGACGTGCACCATGGCGTTGAGGTGAACGTCGGCCGATTCGATGCGCGCCAGCGCTGCGTTGGTCGCATCTAGCGCACTGAGGCTGCCGGCTGCGATGGCCGATGCGCATTCAATAAGCGTCATGGTCTGCTCCACGTTGCGAATCACACCTAGCCCACGACCCGCGGAACCAGAAAATGGCCTTCAGCTTGAGCGGGCGCATTGGCCAGCGCTTCAGCTGCCGTCAGGTCACTACTGACGCGATCGCGCCGCAAGCCCATGGCGCCCTCATGGGGGTGCGTCATCGGCGCAACATCGGAGACATCTACCGCCTGCAGCATGGAGACCCACGCGCGTACGCGCTCTAACTCAGCCGCCATGGCCTGCTGCTCAGCAGGCTCGAGGGCGAGACGGGCAAGCCGGGCCGCATCTGCCACAGCGGTTGCATCGATGGCATCACTCATGGCAGCAGCTCCTGACTGGCATCGGCGATGGCGCCTTCAAGTTGGCTGCGGATCGCAGCGAGCGCCTCGTCAGAGTTCGCCTCACAACGCAGCACCAGCACGGGCCCGGTGTTCGACGCGCGCACCAACCCCCAACCGTCGTCAAAGATCACCCGCGCGCCGTCGATATCGATGACCTCATGGTCGGCGGAAAAATGCGCTAGCACCCGCTCGACGACCCCAAATTTGACGCCGTCCGGGCAGGGCAAACGTAGCTCTGGAGTCGACGAGGGGCTTGGTAAATCAGCCAATAAGCCGGAAAGTCGCTGCTCGGTTTGGGTCAAAATCTCCAGCAGACGACAGGTCGCGTAGGTCGCGTCGTCGTAGCCGAAGTAGCGATGTTTGTAGAAGATGTGACCGCTCATCTCGCCGGCGAGCAGCGCGCCTTCTTCCTTCATCCGGGCCTTGATCAGACTGTGCCCGACGCGGCTCATGATCGGCCGGCCGCCGTGGGCCGCGATGTCGTCAAAGAGGGTCTGGCTGCACTTGACCTCGCCAACGATGGTGGCGCCTGGCTCCTCGGCCAAAAGCGCCCGCGACAAGATGACCATCAACCGGTCGCCCCAGATGATATTGGCTTGTTCGTCGACCACGCCCACCCTGTCGCCATCGCCGTCGTATGCGACACCTAGATCAGCGCCATGGGCCAACACCGCAGCCTGCAAGTCGACGAGGTTTTCAGCGACGGTCGGATCTGGATGATGATTGGGAAAGAGGCCGTCTGGCTCGCAGTACAGGGCAACCACTTCACAGCCCAGCGCCCGCAAAAGCCCCGGAACAATCGGTCCGGTGGGGCCGTTGCCTGCGTCGATGACCACCTTGAGCCGCCGCTCGCCGAGAGCGATGTTGTCCTTGATCCAGGCCTCGTAGGCGGGACGAATGAGGTGCGTCTCTGTCGCGCCAGCGCCGCTGGTGAAGTCCTGGGTCTCGATGGCCTGCTTGAGGCGAACAATGGCCTCGCCGTGCAGAGAGCCGGCTTTCGTCACCATCTTGAAGCCGTTGTCTGGCGCCGGATTGTGACTGCCGGTGACCATGATACCGCCGGCGACGTCGAGGGTCTCCGCTGCGAAGTAGAGCAGCGGGGTCGGGACCATACCGACGGCGACCGTATCGCAGCCAGCCGCCGTCAGTCCGCCGATCAACGCGTCTCTGATGCGTTCGCTCGACAGCCGTGCATCCCAGCCGACCGCCACGCGGTGCAGCGCCGATGTGCGCTTGATGTGGCTGCCAAATGCGCGGCCGAGGTCATAGACGAGAGTGTCGGGCAGGTCGGTTTGGGCGACGCCGCGAATGTCGTAGGCACGAAAGATATGGGGGTTCATCAAGTCTCCGAAGCGCGCTGCGCTTTCACAACAAATCGGTGCGTCCGCTCTCGCGCAGGGCCGAGACGATGGCGCGCACATCCTGCGAGCGCTCGACCGGCAAGGCCAACACCGCATCATCGGTAGCAACGACGGCCACCCCCTGCAAGCCGATGGCGGCGAGTAGGGGGCCGTCACTGACCAAGACGGAGTCGCGGCTACCCATGTTGAGCACGTCTCCCCGAATGAAGTTGTCTTCGCCGGCCGCTCGGTGGTCGAGCAAGCTGCGCCACGCGCCGACATCACTCCACTGCGCATCGAGTCGCACGCTGCGAAGATCGGTCCGATGCTCCATGACGCCATAGTCGATGCTAATCGATGGACACAGGGCAAATCGCTCGGTCAGCGCGGCGGCAAACTCATCGGTATCGAAGCGGCCTGCGCTCCCCGAATGCAGCGGCGCCAAGGCCTCAAACAGCTCCGGCAGGGCTTGCTCAATCGCTGCCATAGCCACGTCTGCACGCACGACGAACACGCCAGCGTTCCACAGGTGGCGCCCGCCCAGCAGGTAGTCCATCGCTGTTTCGACGTCGGGTTTTTCGACGAAGCAGTCGACGGCCCACACCTCTGTCTCGGAATCGGATACCGGCTCGCCGAGCTCGATGTAACCGTAGCCGGTCTCCGGGCGGGTGGGTCCGACACCGAGGGTCACGATGTGGCCTGCGTCGGCTTGCTCGCATGCGGTAGACAGGGCCGACACAAAGCGTTCGGGCTGACCGATGTGGTGATCCGCCGGCAGCAGCGCGATGATGGCATCCGGGTTCAACTGGGCCGCCACAATAGCCGCGAGGGCCATACACGGTGCGGTATTCCGGGCCATTGGCTCGCCGATGACTTGTGCTGGCGGCACGTTGGGAACGGCATTACGAACCGCATCGACCAGCCGCTCGGCGGTGATCACCACGGCGCGTTCGGGCGGACAGATTGGCGAGATTCGGGTCAGCGTCTCCGCCAACATGGTCTCCGCGCTTAACAGGGACAGCAGTTGTTTCGGGCGCGCCTTGCGGCTCAGGGGCCAAAATCGCGTGCCACTGCCGCCGGCCATGACGACAGGAAAGAGACGTTCCGTTGAGGGATGAGGCTGCATCGAGGAGCTCCTGCGCTCACGAAAGCGCCATGGTCCGTACGTCACCTGGGACGGTGATGGGGGCGCCGGTGCGCTCACGCACCTCGTCTACGGTCACGCCGGGTGCCAGCTCACGCAGCACGAAGGCGCCATTTTGGATATCGAAGACGGCTAGATCCGTCACCACGCGATCGACACAGCGTTTGCCGGTCAACGGCAGGGTGCAAGCCTCGAGCAGCTTTGGATTTCCGCGCTTGTCGCAGTGGGTCATCGTCACGACCACGCGCTTAGCGCCAGCGACCAGATCCATCGCGCCGCCCATGCCTTTGACGACCTTGCCCGGGATCATCCAGTTGGCGATGTCGCCTTCCATGGACACCTGCATGGCGCCCAGCACCGTCAGATCGACGTGCCCGCCGCGGATCATCGCGAACGACTCCGCCGAGTTGAAGTACACCGAGCCGGGGATCTCGCTGATGGTCTGCTTGCCAGCATTGATGAGGTCCGCGTCTTCCTCGCCCTCGTAGGGAAACGGCCCAATGCCCAGCATCCCGTTCTCGCTCTGCAGGACGATGTCGATGTCGGTGGGCACGTGGTTGGCCACGAGGGTCGGAATGCCGATGCCGAGGTTGACGTAGAACCCGTCTTTCAGCTCCTCGGCGACGCGGGCTGCAATTTGATCGCGATTGAGTGCCATGGTGTCTCCAGTGGGGTCAGGGAGCGGCGGTTGGCTTGCTGGCCGAACCATCGCCGGGCTTATCGTCGAGCCCAGCAAACTTTCGCCAAGCGGCCACATTGTCGCCCAGTCGCTCGCCGGTCAGGTTTTCTAGCGCGTACACCGCGTAGTTGGCAACCGGCTTGCGGCCCCGCTCCAACTCCCGAACGAGGGCCGGAACGACGGTCTTATCGTTGAGCTTGGGCAGGGTCTTCAAGATTTCGATACGGGCCGTGTTGTCGACTTTGCCGAAGATGCCCATGAGGGCCACCGCGGCGCCCAGCGGTTTGAGCGTAATCAGGGCTCGCATGAGCCGTGCGCGTTCATCGACAGATAGATCGAGCGCCAGCGCTGCGATGAGCACTTGCTGCTTCAGGGCCTTCATGGCTGCAGCCGAGTCGGCGCCATAACCCCGCAATCCCGGAGTCTTTAGTGCATAGATAACCATGGGCTGCGTCCAGCGTGCCGGTGCGGCTGCGATGACACGGAGCGCGGCTCGACCAACTTGGTGAGCGGGGTGTTGCACAAGCCGAGCGGCCGTTGTGAGGCCTGCCTTTGGGTCGAGCTTGGCCAGGGCATTGAGCGCCGCTACCTGGGTGCGAACGAAGAGCTTGGGCGTCGATGCCAGCGATACGAGTGCGGGCACGGCCGACTTGTCCCCCAACGTGGTCAACCCGAATGCCGCCGCTGCCTGCAGCCGTGGGTGAGCCGTGTCCTTGAGCAGGGGCAATAGATGAGCGGCCGCTGGCTTGTGGCCAAGCATGGTCAGGCCCCCAATGGCCATCACTTGATGTGGCGGCTTGCCGGACTTGAGCAGCGTCATCAGCTCCGGAACCGCCTCCTTCGCACCCCCGCGTGCTGCGGCGGCGAGCAGTTCGACGCGCGCCTCCGAGCCTGCGGGCTGCGCCAGTGCTGCCTTCAAAAGGGTCGGCCCGGCTCGTTTCCCCATCAAGATGCCGAGTGCGACGCCAGCCTTGATGCGGTCCGCTGCTGTTGAAGTCGGTCCCTGGAGTACGTCTCGCAGTTCGGCCGCGGCGTCCACCGGATTGGCGAGGGCGAGTTTGAGGGCGGGGCAAACGCTTTGATCGAGGCGCGCGCATGTCAAGAGATCGGCGCCGTCACCAGCCGTTGCCACGTTTGGCAGCACCAGTAGGGCCAAGCTCAGTCCTGCGATGCGGAGATTGGCGCTGAGGGTCGTCATTTGGCTGCTCCATCGTGGGGTACGCGCGGCGGCGAGTTTGCCTCGCCCGCGGCTGCGGCGTCCAGTTTCATGGCCGCTGGTGCGGCCAACCATTCGCGGTGGAGGCGTCAGGTCAGACCCCACGAGCGCCGTAGCATCCATTCAGCGCTCAGGACAAGCAGGATGATGAGCGCCACCCATGCGCGGCTCCAAAGCGCAACGCGCTCGGTGACCATCGGGGCCGCGGTCACAACCGTCGGCACAGGCAGCTGTTCTGGCCGATTGCGCCAGTGCTGCCCTCCCGTCGTCTCGGCCAAGGTACGCAGTCGTTCTGGCGCGGCCTGGACCATGAGGTCTTCTGTCGGCCCCTCTGCGATGGCCATGACGACCTCCGCGGTGTGCCGCGTGCCAGCGTGTTGGGCACTGACCTGCAGTTGCCAGGGCCCGCCACGCCCGGCAATCCAAGAAAAAAGCGCCCGGCCGGCTGCGTCTGTGGTTGCAGTTGCGACCTTCACAGGCGGCTGTGATCGCGGGAGGCGCCCCGCCATCAGCGTCACCTGTACACCAGCTGCTGGGCGCTGGTCGGCTCCAATGAGGGTCGCCGTCAGCTTGCACCTGTCTCCAGGGATCCGCGCGCGCGTTTCAGCTTGTAGTCGCAGCGACACGAAGTCCGGGTCGCGGATCAACCAACCGCGCAGCTGTCTCAGCATGCGGTGGTAGCGGCGCGGCGAGGGCGCTGCTTCCCGCTCCGGAAAGGCCCAGGTCCACAGGCTGTCAGTCGCAAAGACGGCTGTCCGCCCGCGTCCCTGGTGGCCCACGGTCAAGACGGGAGACTCTTCTGGCCCCTGGATCAAGACCGCCGCGTCAGCCCGCGGGTTCAGCCCCGTATTGTGACCCTCCAGCGTCAGGTCTGACCAGTTTCCAAAGCCTGGATACGATCGGGTGATGGGATGTGCCCTGCCGATCGCGGTCAAGCGCGGCGTGAACTCCCCCGGTCGCCAGCCGCCGTCGGTGGACTGACGCAGCTTGACCGGTAGCCACTGCGCCACCGAGCTATCGTCATAGCCGCCCGATACCAGCGCTTCGGGGCCGCCAACCACCAAAAATGAGCCACCGCCGGCAACCCACTTGCGCAAGCGCGGCATGAATCGCTCGATACCAAAGGGAGCAAAGTCAAAATCTGAGAAGATGACGAGATCAAAGTCCGCCATGGCCTCGCCAAAGAGTTGCTTCGTCGGAAACGGGATGAGGGTTGTGTCTTCCGAGCGCACGAATACACCGCCGCCGCGTCCTACCATGATGTAAAATGAGATGAGGTCGATGGTTGGGTCTGCCCGCAGATGACTGCGCAGAAATCGGGTGTCCCAGCTCGGGTGTCCGGCAAGATGGAGGATGCGGGTTCGGTCGCGAATCACCTCTAGGGGGCGATGGACGCGGTTGTTGGCGCGCGTGGCTTCGTCGGGCAAGGCGGTCACGGCCACACTGAGCACGTGAGCGCCCGTCGATTTTGGCTGCAGCTGCATTCGGGCAGTGCGTACGGTGCGGTCGTCTGGGAGCAGTCGCTGGCTCGCCACCGGGGTGCCGTCGAGTAGGGCGACTACGGTCAGCGGCTTGTCGGAGCGGCCGCTAATGTCGACCTCGACGGGCAGCGTATTGCGCACGAAAGCAAATGGGCTTGCGCGCACGGCGGCGATAGCAAGGTCCGTCACGGGTCGCTCGTCGGTCAGCGCGATGGTGTGGATGGCAATGCCAGCGGTGACCAGCCGCTCTCTCGCTTCGTCACTCAGCCCTCCGGCGAGTTGTGGGTCCAGCCCATCGCTGATGAGGACGACCGCGCCCACTCGGCTCACGCCCACCCTGTCGAGCGCGGCTTCAACGCCACCGACGAGGTCGGACGCTCCGCCCGCAGCACGCAGTTCAGTTGGATCAGCCAAGGGCGTTAGTTGGTCACCGACGCTGAACAAACGTGCGTTTGGCCCGAATTTCCGGGCGATGTGCTCAGCGCGCGCCCGTCTTCGACCATGGCCCATCGAACGCGATCCATCGATGAGCACAACCACCACGTGGTCTGGCGTTGTCGGGTGTTCCGTGACCCAAGTCGGCTGTAGAAAGACCGCCAGCAGCGCCAGGATCAGACCGCCGCGCAGCGCTAGAAGCGTAGCTCTCTTTCCTGGGTGAGGCAGATGGCGGAGGTTGCTCCAGGCCAAGATGAGCACGACGATCGCCAGGCTGAAGACCAGCAATCTGGGTGTCCAACCCCAGCTCTGTGTCCATTCAAGACGCGGCACGGCTACTGCCCACGCCGGCGACGCAGCAGATGACCCACATGCGTGTGATCGTCCTTGTAGTCCAGACTGACCGCGTACAGGACCAAGTTGATGCCGAGGCGCCAGGCTTGCTCACGTTGATGCTCGCCGCCGGGCAGGACGGGCAACGCGTATCCACCGCTGCGCGCCCGAGAAAACGCGCCATGCAGATCATTTTGGCTGTACAAGACGGCCCATCGCTTGCCGATTTTTGCGCCCCACAGCACGGCCACATCTGCTCGTCGACCATGGGCGCTGCGCAACCGATAGAACGTGCGGTAGACGACGTCGTTGAGTGGGATCTTCACCAACGGTTGACCCGTCGCTCGCACGATCAACTTGCGGATGCTCTCGTCGAAGCGCCGACTCGGGCCGCTACGACCAATGTCATCCACAAGTAGCAAGCCGCCACGGGTCAAATGCGTCCGCAGGCGGGTCATCTGTGTCGTCGACGTTGACCCCAGCGCTCGGTTTCCAGCCAAAACCAACAGCGGAAATCGGAACAACTGTGGACTGTCCAGCTTCACCATCGCCGGTTCCTGAGCGATGCGAATACTGGTGCGCAAGCGGACTTCCTGGGCCCAAGACCGAAAGGCTGATCGTTGGGGCGTCGTGGCTCCCGGAAGGATCAGCTGGGCGAACTGTAGGGTTGAACGGGGGGGCGCCGCCGCGCTAGCGGGCATGCAGACAACACTCAACACAGCTAGTAACAACGCGGCTCCGCATGCGAGCCGCCGCGGGTAGCCAATCGGACGATGTGGGTTGGGACGCGACTTCATGGCAGCAGGCTAGCGGGTCGACGTCACTGGGGCCACCGGCTTGGTCAAGGTTGCGGCGAGGGGATTGCGCGTACGGTGCCCGCTGCGGTGACACACTGCTGAACGCGGTCGCAGACCTTGATCTTGAAGGCTTGGGTCGGGCCCGGTGTTCGCGGTCTGCCTGGCCCCACCAGGGCCAGATCGAAAGCCGTGGCGAGCCATGTGAGGTGGACGGTGGGAGTAAGAAACAGCCGCATGCCCTCTGGTCCCGACAGCAAGTGCCAAGTTGGCTGGCCCGCACCTGGGTCCAGTAGGGTCAGCGGCAGTTGCCACGGAACGCCCACCTCGGTCTCATACTGGCCAAGTGGCGCAAGGATGGGACCTGGCTGTTCAGTCGCACATCCGCCGGTGATGACGCTCACGGTCAGCCACACGCCCAGGAACCAAATGCTGCGGCGGTCGTGTCGTCGTCTTGCTTGGATCTTCCTCGGTGGCACTATGACTCCCGCGCAGATCCCCATTTTGCCGCGCTCGCTGCCCGACCGTCCCCCGCTGGAGGCCCGCCATGACATGCAACCGCAGCCTAACACCTTCGATCTCACCGGCGAGATCGCTCGCCGTTTGGGGGCTCACACTGTCACTCGTCTGGATGGTCGGATGCGGCAAGGATGAGGCCAAGAAGGCTCCTGCAAAGCCAAAGTCTGGCGCGACTCACGCCGCTGCCAAGGTTCCTGCGGGCAAGCCGGCGACAGATAAGAAGCCGACCCCACCCAAGCTGACCCTACCCGTCGCTAAGGTCATCGCTGCCCGTGTGACGGAACGTTGTGCGCTAGCAGGCAAAGAGAGTCCGCTGGACGCGCACGCGGTCGCGGTGGATCAGA
Source organism: Myxococcales bacterium (assembly GCA_023954815.1). Classification (GTDB taxonomy): domain Bacteria; phylum Myxococcota_A; class UBA9042; order UBA9042; family UBA9042; genus UBA9042. The sequence continues at coordinate 23,179 of JAGSHB010000027.1, forward strand.
TTGCTGGCCGGCAGTACCAGGCGGTGACGCTCGCTGCGGTGAAAAAGGCCACAGCTGCCGGCGGCGATCCAGCATCACCCACGCCCAAAGCAGTCGTAGCCAAGGCCGAAGCAAAGAAAGTCGCCCCAGCTAAAGCTCCTGCGAAAAAGGACGACTCGGGTAAGGCAGCTGCCCCAAAGGCCGATGCCAAACCGGCCCCAGTGGGTCCCGACGCTGCGCCCGCAGGAACCACGCGAACCCCTGCCGGGCGGTTGAGCCCAGACACCGACGCCCAGCGCAAAATGATGCTCGCGTACCGAAAAGACGCCACGGCAGCTGAAAAATGGCCTGCCTACAAGGCTCAGATCGACGCAGGCGCCAAGACCTGCCTATGGGCGCCGGAGCTCGGTCTGATTACGCCCAAGCTCGTCGACCGCTATGTGTCGACGTTCGTTGAGGTGACGTGTCTGCAAGAGAAACATCGCGGCGAGGGGGGCAAAATCGACGCGTCTGCGCATGCCCATGCCTCGGTCGCGGTGTTCAAGAAGCAGGGGTTTGGCGTGCGAGAGTTCGCCGAGCTCGGGCTGATCATGGGGCGTTTTGCGAACGTGCAGACCGATATGCACAAGGCGCGCGGCGAGCTCTGTCCCGATCCGCGCATCAAGGCAGCGGAGGAGGCGGCCAATGGCAGCTATGTAGGTCAGCTCAAAGGTAGCTTCGCGGCCCAGGTGAAGCTTACCGCAAAGAATGGCAAACTGACCGGCACGTTAACGGCAAAGCGCATCAAGGGGCGCAAGGGCGCGTTAACCATCCCGCTGGAGGGCATGATTCACGGTGCGCGAGTGCATCTCAATGGCGTCCAGGGTCAGGATTGGGTGCGTCTTGACTGCGACGGCGGCACAGCGAATCGCGGTTGCGGTTGGAGCGGCGAGGTCGGCTTCAAGAAACGCAAAGGCACGTGGACCTACAAGGCAGTGAAAACCAAGCCCGAGGCGCCGGTCGCTCCTGCTGCCACGGCGGAGGGCAAGCCGAAACCGCTGGGTAAGAAGGCGCCTGTACCTGCTGAGCCCAAGCCAGCGAAGATCGCCCCTGGCGCAGCGTCTCCCGAGCCAAAGGAGAAGATGGCTGGTGAGGCCCCATCCGCAGGGGAACCAGCGGCCGTCGAGTAGTTGTCGAGAGCTGATCTTGGGCGGATAGCAGCGTGCTGCGACAGTAAATTCATTTACGCCGCAAGCTGTTAGGGCCGTGGCGTGCGCCGGACTGGACCATCGGCCGGCTGCAGCACCACCCAACCTTCGAATAGGGTCTCCAGCACGAGTTGATGGGGCACGGCGCGGGCCGCCGTCACCTGCAAGCGGGTCGTGCGAATCTGTAGCGGCAGCTTTACCTGCCCCACCTTCAACGATGTCTGCAATTTGAGCAGGAGCGCACGTGCCTGCTGCCGAACCACCGACGTCGGCAGCGACAGTTCTTTGCGAATGGTCGCCTTGATTTTTGAGGCTTTGAGCGCCGCAGCGAGCCCACCAAGCCCATCATCCAGCGCGAGCGAGATCTGCGGCCGGACCAGGCCGATGCGTCCGGCTTCGACGCTCGGCTTGCCCCACACAATCAGCTCGCCCTCGATCTTTCGGCGATAGGAAATCCCAAGTAAGTGCCCCTGCGTGTGCCCATCCAGGCCGAGTCGGACCACCACCGCACCGCGGCTCGTATCGATCGTCACGCGCGTGATGACCACCTGCCCTTCCGGCCACTTGATCGGTTGTTTCAGCGCTTTTTTCAGCGCTACTTCGGCCCTGTCGGTGCTGAGCGCGATCGGCACAATAAGCCGAGACAGCCGGGGTTTGAGATCCAGCGTGGCTTCTACCAGGGGCGGGTGTCGGGCGGGTTTGTCTGGGCGGCACGGAAATTCGAGGGTTGGGTGGCCGGTGACCTGTGCTGCAAAACGAAGGCGCTTAGCTTCCACCTGAGGTTGGCTCAACAAAATGGCGCTGGCTCGCGGTCGCAAACAGCCGCCGCCAGTCACTTTCAAGGCGCCGGTGAGCGCACCAGACCAGCTTCGCATGCGTTCCGGTAGTTTGATCCGGATTGCACCGACAGCCTGCTTGAGTTGTGCCGTTGCTTGCCCCCCTAGCCAAGCCCGCAGTTGATCGACCAGCACACGGCTGTTCAATGCGATGCGCCGCTCGGGGACCGTCACTTTGGCCTGCAGATCACGGATCGACAGCGTCGCATCCGGATTGAGTCGTGGTTTGCCGCACAGGGCCACGCGAGCGGCCAGCTTGCGCTGTAGTTTTCGGCCGAGCAGTTCGACTTCACCCAATGCCTCAAAAGGCACGTCGATACACAGAAGGTTATCAGCAGCTCGAATGAGCGCGCCTGTCCGTTTGCGAACCAGCAGCGTCCAGTTGGCGAAGCTGCTGTGTTGACCGAGCTTTTTCTCGGTCACGGAGATCTGGTCGGTGAGGCGCTGCAGCTGCCCGTACGAGAGCCCGACAGCGACCATCAATGTAGACTCAGCTGGCGACCGCACTTCCGCGCGCTTCCCAGGCAAGTCCGGCTCAGGGGCGCGAGCGTGCAAAGCGCAGCCAGATACGCACAGCACAAGAAAGGGAATCGCGATTCGCAAGGTCATGTGACAGGCCACTGGTCAAGGCTGCTCAAAGGTCTATTTCTGTTCTTTGAAGCAATAGCCGAGGTGATTCGGCCGTGGTTTGCCGTCGGCGTCCTTCAGTGGGTAGCAGGCGTCCCCAGCGGCGCAGCCGAATTCGGTGAGTTTGCCGCTGGTGTCGCACTTGCGCACACAGAGTGTCGCTTTTCCGCCGCTGACACAGGTGGTTGCCGCATCACAGTCGATCAACTGGTCGCACGTCTGCAAAAGCCCTGTGTTGCCAGCAGATGCGCACGTCGGCGGGTCGTTCGCAACGCATTTATCCCCGGAGTTGCAGCCTTCATTCGACACCAGATTGCAGTGCTCAAGGGCGCAGAACCCCTGACCAGCTGGGAGGGTTTGCGGCGATTGCGCTTTGGGGCTGAGGTACTGTAGCGCCTGGCAGATATACGCTTCATCGCACTTTTCAGTGCCGGTCGCCGGGTTTTCTGTCGTGCCGATCACGCAAGCCCGAACGCAGGTCTGAGAGGTCTTTCCATCTTGAGATACCGCCGCGCAGATGCCCCCTACGACGCAGTGGCCCGAAGCCACACAAGACGCGCCAAGCTTGGCCTCCCCTGGGGAGAACGTCACCGTTTTCCCATCGACGACGGTGGTTAGTTTCTCGGTCTTGTCGATGCAGCGCGGTTCCACGCCGCCGACACATTTTTGCCCATCCTTACAGCCCTTGTTCGACGCGGGGCTGCACTGCGGCGCGGAGCAATAGCCGAGATTGTGGGTACCGGCCGTCGTCACCCAGAGGCACGCTGACTGCTCAAGTTCTGAAATATTCTCTGCTTTTCCGATGTCTTTACAGCTGTTTGGTTTTCGAATGTCGCATCGACGCTGACAGGTTCGAACAAACTTGGCCCCTTCTAGGCACAGGTGATTGGGCGCGCAGTTTTCCTTGGTTTTACAGGCCCCGCCGTGGGTGACATCGCCGGCGTCTGTACAGAGCGGCTCGTCGATTCCGACGCAGGTTTGCCCAGCGGGGCAGCCTGAATCAGTAAGAATGTTGCAAGTCTCCGGATCGGAGGCAGAGCCCAACGGACCGCAGCTCGTCAAGCTGCAGCACAGGATGGACAACACGGCGGAGGCGAACTGGCCACGGGAGCTACGAGTCGAGCGAAAGACCTTCATGCTGGCCATGCTGGCCGATTCCGCGGTGGACTGCAAAGCGCCAGGGCTGCACATATTTGGCCGCCTTGCCGAGACGCAAAGCCGGACATAGGCTGGCAGCGAATCCCGCAAGCGTTCGGAGTCCCCATGGCAGACCAGCAGCATCAAGTAGCGACGGAAAACGGTCACCTGGTGACGGGTGACGGCATCAAGCTGGTGTGGCGCTGGGACCGACCTGAGCAGGCCGTCGGCACCGTGCTGATCGCTCACGGCTTCGGGGAGTACCTCAGGCGCCACACGCATGACGCGGACGCTTTCGTCGCTGCTGGGATCGCAGTGCTGCGCTACGACATGCGCGGTCATGGCAACAGCGGCGGTAAGCGCGGTCACGTCGACAGGTTTGCCGACTACATCTCAGATCTCAAGACGATGCTCACGCTGGCCCACGACAAAGGGACCGGGCCCGTTGCGCTCCTCGCCCACTCTCAGGGTGGTCTCATCGCAACCAAAGCGCTGCTCGCTGGCGCTTTGCCGGTCAAGGCTGTCGTGCTGAGCAACCCGGCGATTCACACCAAAGCGCATGTGCCCGAGTGGAAGAAATTTGCCGCCAAGATTCTGTCTCGCGGCCTACCCGGTTTCATCTTGCCGACCGGATTGCCAGCCACCGCGATCAGCCGAGATCCAGCTTCCGTTCGAGATTATGAGGACGATCCACTGATTTTCGGCAATGGTACCGCGCGTTGGGGATGGGAGTTCATGAGCGCTCAGCGCGAAGTCGAGCGCGAGAAGCTCACCATGACCGTTCCGCTCCTCGTGCAGCTCAGCACCGCCGATCAGATCATCGACGCGGAGTTCAGCCGCAGCTGGTACGCCACGGCGCAAGGCGATGATATTACGGTCACAGACTGGGCTGGCTTCTATCATGAGCTATACAACGAGCCACCAGACGAGCGGCAAAAAGTCCTCGCTGAACTCACCGAATGGACCAAGGCTCGCCTGACCGCCGACTGAGCGCGCGTCAGCTCCCCACGTCCTTGCCAGGAGCGCCCGTGCAGCGGGAGTTCGGTCGTTATCGTCTCGTACGCCATCTCGCTTCAGGCGGAATGGGAGAGGTGTGGCTGGCGCAGGCGGCGGGTGCAGCTGGCTTTTCCAAACGGGTCGTCATCAAGACCCTGCGTCCCGAACTGACCTCCGATCCGCGGCTGGTCGATCAATTCGTCGCCGAGGGGCAGCTGCTCGAACAGCTCGATCATCCCAACATCGCTCAGATCCTGGACCTCGGCGTGCAAGACGACACGTGGTTTTTGGCCATGGAGTACGTCGAGGGCTTCGACCTGCGGGCGCTCTGTCGTGCTTTGCCGTCGCGCAAACTGACCGAGACACAGGTGCTCTGCATCTTGGCGATGGCGTCTCGTGCTTTGGCGCACGCTGGCACGCGCGTGGGTGCAGATGGCAGCCCGTTGGCCATCGTCCACCACGATGTCACCCCGTCCAACCTCATGGTCCGGCGCGATGGTCACATCAAGCTAGTGGATTTTGGTGTGGCGCGGTCCGCGATCCGGGCCCATCTCGAGCCGGGTGCGCTGCGCGGGAAGCTGCCTTATTTGGCACCCGAACAGGTCAAATCACCTGTAGGCGTCGACGCAAGGGCGGACATCTTCGCCCTCGGCCTCGTCGCTGTGGAGCTGTTGTCTGGTGAGCGCGTCTTACAAGTCGCCGATCCTACCGGGCTTGAGATCGCTTGGGCTGGCCTGGCCGATCAGGTCTCAGGCCTGTGCGCAGGGATCGACCCACAGACGCGCGCGCTGCTGCAGTCGATGACCGAGCTGTCTCCCGCGGGCCGGCCAGTGGATGCTCAAAGCGTCAGTGACGCGGTGCGTTCCCGGCTTGGTGAGTTGGGCGTGTCCGACGTGGAGCGTCCGGTCGCCGAGATCATGGCGCCCGCGTTCGAACGGCTTGAAGCCGCAGCCAATGGACTGAGTCAAACACTGGGCTCCCTCGTGGCTGCGAGCGCGAGCGCAGGGCCGGAAACGGGGACGGTGAGTCTCCCGGGGGTAGCGCCTTTGGGGCAATCCATCTCGGCGGAGTCGCCCTGGCCCCAGGAGTCGGCGCTACCAGCCCTATCGCTTCTGACACCGGGACCAGGGTCCGTCCAGCACGCCGTGTCACCTGGCGCGGCAAGCGACGATCCCCACGCAGTTGTTGTAGAGGCCACAGCGCCCGGCGCCGGCGATACCGTTCCGACCGTGGAAGTTGCCTCGGATGATCCGCCGTCGGTGCCGCTACGGCGGCGTATTTGGCTGTTGATCGTAGCCGGGCTGCTCGCTGCAACTGCGCTGGGGTGGTGGCTGGGCACTCAAGGCACGGTCGAGTCAGCCGCTCCGGACCGGGCGAGGGAAGTCGCCCTTAAGCCGCGTGCTTCCGCAGCCCCACTCCCCGTCCCCGTCTCCAATCCAGCGGCCCCGGTGGCTGTGTCCGTGGCCCCTGAACTGGCTGCCGCCAAGGCGCCTATCGCCGCACCCGTGCCGCGTGCTGTCACGATGACGCGTCCGCGCCTAGCAGTGTCGCCGACGCCGCCGGCCCGCAAGGTGGGTGCAAAGCCAACGGGTCGCGGTACGGAACGACGGCGCCCTGCTCGCCGGCGCCCACCGCAAGGCGGGCTGATCTTCCGGGTGTTGCCGGTGGACGCTCAGGTGCGCGTCGACGGCCGACCTTGGCCGCATCGCTCCCCGAATGGTGTCTATCGACTCACGCTGTCCGTAGGAGACCACGCCATTGAGGTCCGCGATCACGCCACAGGCAAGCGACAGCGGCGCAAAGAGCGCGTGATTAAGGGCGTTCAGCGCCGAGTCGGTGGATTTACGCTCGCCAGATCGCTCCCCTGAACCTGTCACCACCAGACGACATCCTCCCCGTGCACGCGTTGATCGTTGTATGGTCACGGTAGGGGAGTTCCCATGGGCGACGGCGCCCGCTATGTTCGGGCCATGGCCCACGCGACCCGCACACTCACGTCAGCGATGCCCGAGCGATTCACGCTCCCCAAGTACAAGCTGCGCGTGCTCGACGGCCCAGGCGCGGGCACGGAGCGCATCTGTGATCGCCGCTTGGTCTACGTGGGCTCCGCGCCCGACAACGACCTTGTGCTCGAAGATGCGGCCGCCTCTCGCTGTCACCTCAAGATAGAGGGCGAACGTCAGGGCTACCGGGTTCGTGATCTCAGTTCGAAAAATGGCACCTGGCTCGCCGGTAGTCGCCTCGTTGAGGCCGTGCTGACCGGGGACACCACCCTGCGCATCGGCCAGACCCGCGTCGCCTTTGAGCTGCTCAGCGAAGTCCACGAGGTTGCCCTGTCCCTCGAGCCAAGATTCGGCGCGCTCATCGGCGCTTCCCGGGAGATGCGCGAGATTTTCGCCTTGCTTGCCCGGGTCGCCGGTGCGGATGTCACCGTGTTGGTTCAGGGCGAGTCGGGCACAGGCAAGGAGCTGGTGGCGGAGGCGCTGCACAGCCACTCCACCCGTGCGAACGGGCCCTTGGTCGTGTTTGACTGCTCCGCCGTGCAGCCCAATTTGATGGAGAGCGAGCTTTTTGGGCACGTGCGCGGCGCTTTCACCGGCGCGGTTGCCGCCCGCCAGGGGGCCATGGTCGAAGCCGACGGCGGCACGCTATTTCTCGATGAGATCGGCGAGCTGAGTCTCGAGCTGCAGCCGAAGCTGCTGCGCGCGTTGGAAAAGCATGAAGTCCGCCAAGTCGGCAGCAATGAGCGCAAGCGGGTCGATGTGCGGGTGGTGGCTGCGACCAATCGTGATCTCGCAGCCATGGTCAGTGAGGGCACGTTTCGGCAGGACCTCTTCTATCGCCTCAACGTCATCCGTGTCGTGCTGCCGCCGCTCCGCCGTCGCCCCGAGGATGTGCCCATTTTGGTGCAGCATTTCTTGGAGGAAGCCCAGGCGCGCTCCCAAGACAAGCGGCAGATGACGGTGAGCTTCGAGACCATGCAGCAACTCCAAGCGCACGCCTGGCCGGGCAACGTCCGCGAGCTGCGCAACTACGTGACCCGCGCCACGGTGCTGTCGAGCGGCGCCGAACTTGAGATGCGCCTCGACACCCAACCGGTCACCGATCAGGGTTCCGGAGCGGGCGTGGATGTGCGCTACGACCTGCCGTTCAAAGACGCCAAGGCGCGGCTCATCGATGTGTTCGAGCGGACGTACTGGACCCGGGCTCTCGAAGCCCACGGCTGGAATATCTCAGCGACTGCCCGGGCGACTGGCCTGCATCGCAAGTCACTTGAGTACGTCATCAAAAAGCTCGACCTCAAGCGCCCCGCCAAGTCGTAGCCCAATTATCGCTACGATGGCTCGCGGCCTGGCTGGATTCCGCCGGGAAGCCTAGCCAAGTTCGCGAAAAAGCCCTTAAAAACCGGGCGAACGTGGCCTTTGTCGGCTTTTTCTTCGCGATCTTCGTCATAACGGGATGTCAACGAGCGGTAAGCTACGGTCAACAACGAGTAAGCTACGGTTAACCCGCACAGCGAGGATCGCAGGCCTATTGAGATAACCTCTGTAAACGATCGACTGCGCCCCTCTGAGATCTCCAACATACCGAAAAAAATTGCCTTTCGATCGGAGCTTGTTACTTTGACTGCAGACGTCGGGCCCCATTTGGAAGCTCGATTGGGCGATGGCGCCCAAAGGTATCCCCCCCGCGGCATCAGTCCGCGAACGGAGAATCACGTGTCGAAGACTAAGACCCAGATGACAACGCAGACTCAGATCGATGTGGAACAAGGGTTGGCGACCGCCAACCTGAGTGCGCTCGAAGAACGGGCAGTGCGCATGCGCTACGGCCTCACCCTCGGCCTGGACGCAAAGCTGTCCTTCGCCGATGAGGCCCATCCCGAAGCTCGGCTACAGGTCGCCGAGGTCGAGCGGCGGATTATCGCTCACCTGCAGACCGACACCGATGCGCGCCGCAAGCAGGCCATCATCGAAGAGCTCCGCGAGATCTAGCCACGTGCTGCGTCATTGTCTGACGATCGCAGCGCGCCGCTAGCCTTCTTCTCTATTGGGGGGCTTTGAGCGCCCCCACGCTGCGCCAAGCCGCAGCTACCCCATCCCTGCAAATAACACTGCTAACGACCTACGCTCCGGTGAAGCCGGCAACGAGCGCGGTCTACTAGCTCCACCAGAGCGCTCAGCGGCCCGGAGCGCTTGGGGTAAAGGCGCCTTTGGCCTTGACTCCGAGCACTACCTCGGGCATAGACGGCGCCCCCTGGGAAGACCCAGGATTCCAGACGAGGTATTACGATGGCGTCCCCTACCACGCAGACCAAGAAGATTCGCAAGCACAAGCGCCGCACCTGTGGTGCTGCCCGCAAGGCCATTCAGCGCCGCGATCACCGCCTCCAGAGCGAGAAGGTGCTCGAGAAGGCCCTCGGTGAGCCGATCTCGCTGCTGAAGACCCGCTAATTCGCGGCTTGGCGTCGTCCTACGGCTAGCCCGTCTACGATGCCACCTGGGGAGCTTGACCGGCCCCCCACCCAATTGAATCAACAAAGAAGCGACCACGGCTTTCGGGCGGTGGTCGCTTCTTTGCGTCTGTTTGCCGCCACTGAGGTTGCGTCTACCAAAGGAGGTCGCCATTGTCTCTCGGGGCGCCTCATCAGCTTGCGATTGAATCGTCTCGCTCGATTGCGCGTCTGTGCTGCAGTTGGTCGGAAGATCGGCACAAGTGCGCGGGTTAGACCTTCAGCGGAGGACCATGGCGACGGTCGGGCTATCGATGGGGCAAGCCAAGCGCACCGATGTGCGTCCTGGCCGCTTGGCGCCCGCTGATGGCGCCCGTCTATCCCGTCTTTTCAAGGTTTTGGCGCAAGTTCGGCAACGGATCTGGCTCCAGCGTACGGCCTCCCGCGCTGTGCGATTGCTGGCCCTCGGTACGATCATAGCCGCTTCCCAGATCGTGCTCATTCGCGCCGGCACGTTGACCGCCGCCATGGATGCAGACCTCGAGCTCGGCGCGTTGATCGCGGTGGGACTCGGCCTCGTGTGGGGCGCGGCCCACCGCCTCGGTTGGCGGGCATCTGCGCATCTGCTCGACAAGACGGCCAATGGCTACGATCGCGCGGCGACGGCGTTGGATCTCGTGGGCCAGCCGGCCGATCCCGCCTGGGTATCGATTCAGGCGGAACGAGCGACCACGTGGGCCGAACAAGCCGACCTGCAACGCGCCTTGCCCTGGTCGTGGCCTCGGGGGACGGCGACGCTGCTGATTGCGATCGTGTGTGCAGCGCTGTCCTTTCTGGTTCCTCAGACGCTGCTTTTGGGGGTGGGCCAGCCTCAGCCTGCTGATGGCTTGGCGCTGTCCCTGCCGGCAGGGCCGCGCGCGTTTACCTCGGCGGCTGATCTTCTGGGCGCCGACGCGCTGACCTTGCTCAGGGAAGACGCCGCGATGCTTGAAACCGTGGCCCAGCAAGTGGAAGACCTGCCGACCAAGCGGTGGCTGAAAAAGGTGACAACTGTGATCCGCCAAGTTGAGCGCGGAGAGCTCGACAAACGCGACGCCCTCGCTCGTCTAGCCAAGCTGGAACAGGTCCGCCCGGGCGCTCAAGACAAGAACGGGTCTGATAGCGATCCCAAAGACACCAGCGGGGACAAGGTTGCTCCCCAGAGCGCGGAACAACGCAGTGAACAGGAGCGGCAGGCCGATCGCGCCGTCTCCGAGAAGGTCGTTAGCTCCCTCAAAGAAGCCATCAAGTCGGCCCCCAAAGGCGCCATGCGAGACATGCTCAAGGCCGCCGCTGAGAAGAAGGACCTGGGGCTCATGGGCAAAATGCTCGAGAAACTCGCCCTCAAAGCGCAAAATGACATGGGCGACAAAGAGCTGAGCAAGTGGATGAAGGTCGCTGAGAAATTCGCCAAGAACCTCGGTGACTACAAGGTGCCCAAGAAGTTCGACAAGCTGCAGCGACGGGTGCGCCGGCTGCAGGACAAGCGGCGCAAGCAGGGTGGGTTGGGGCAAGCCGACCGGCGGCGGCTGCAATCCCATCGCCGCAGTCTTCAGCAGCTCCGCAAAAAGCACGGTGACGTGCAGGCGGCGAAGTACCAGCTCAAGCGCCTGCAAAAGGAGGCCAAACGCGCGGCTTCTGAGCTCAGGCGGAGCCGGCAGCAGGCCAGTCGTCTCAAACGGAAGCGTGGCAAACGCGCCCAGCGGCAACTCAATCGCCAAAAAGCCCGCCAGCAGACCCGCCGAAGTCTCTCCCGGCAGATGCGGCGAGCCTCTAGCGAGATGCGGCGGCAGGGTCGGCAGCAGCGCAGTCGGCAGGCGCGGCGGATCGGTCAGCGGCGTCTCCGGGATCTGCGGGATACCCTGCGTCGATCGGGGAAGCGCAACACCGCCCGCAAGGATTTTGAGCGTCGTGCGCGCAGGCAGGCAAAGCGCTCCGGCAAGCAACGCACACACAAGAGACTGCCGAACAAACCCTCGCAGGATCAGAGTCGCAAGGCCGCTGAACAACGGGCGAAAGCACGGAAGGCACAAGGGCAACGCGGGCAATCGCGCCGGAAAAACAAGGCGAGAGGCAAGTTTCGGCTCGGCCAGGGTGACATGCCGGATCGCACCCGCATGCGGATGATGCGGCAGCAGGGCAAACCAGGGCAGGGCCAAGGTCGGCAGCCCGGTCAGGGGCAACAGCCGGGGCAATCTGCGGGCGGCCCGAACCAGGGGCGGCGTAAGGCCATGGCGGCGGCGCGCACCGAAAAGGTCAAAGGTACCCACGGCGAGGGGCCGAGCATCAAGAACGTCTTCACCGAGGCAGCCAAGCGCGGCTTTGCCAAACGCGGGTGGCAGAAGGTCTACGCCGACTACAGTGAAGTCGCTGAAGAGATGATGGAATCAGAGGGACTGCCGGTCGGGCGGAAGGCGCTGGTCAAGCGCTATTTTGAGTTGATTCGGCCGAGATAAGGCGAGTCGGTCCACTGTTGGACCGCGGGGGAAGCATGACTGAGCACAGCACCATGGACGAGCAGCAGCTGCGCGAGAAGATCGCCTGGGTCTCCGAGCATACAGACGCGCTGCGCCGCACCATCGGTTCCGTCATCGTTGGGCAGAAAGAGGTGGTCGAAGGCGCCATGATTGGCCTGTTTGCCGGCGGTCATGTGTTGCTAGAAGGCGTGCCCGGCGTCGGTAAGACGATGTTGGTTCGCACGCTCGCTAGCGCCGTAAGCCTTGAATTTTCGCGGGTTCAGTTCACACCTGACTTGATGCCGACCGATATTGTGGGCACCCACGTGCTCGGCGATGACGGCCGCGGTGGGCGCAGCTTCAACTTCCAGCAGGGGCCGATCTTCACGAACATTCTGCTCGCCGACGAGGTCAACCGCGCCACGCCGAAGACGCAGTCTGCGCTGTTGGAGGCCATGGCTGAGGGCCGGGTGACGGTCGGTCGGGAGACCCACCAGCTCGCCAAGCCGTTTTTCGTGATGGCGACCCAAAACCCCCTGGAGATGGAGGGCACCTATCCGCTGCCTGAAGCCCAGCTCGACCGCTTTATGTTCAAGCTCGACGTGCCCTTTCCTTCGCAGGAAGATCTCCACGAAATCGTCGCCCGCACCGTGCGTACCGAGACAACGGAGGTGGTGCCGGTGCTGCGAGGCGAGGACATTCTGGCGGTCCGAGAGATCGCCCTCGGCTGCCCCATCGCCCATCACGTGGTCGATCTGGCGATTCGGCTGGTGTCCGCTACCCATGGCCAGGCAGATGCGGCCAAAAAGTACCTGCGTGCCGGCGCGAGTCCGCGTGCGGTGCAAGCCCTGATCATCGGCGCAAAGCTGCGAGCGCTCTTCGACGGGCGGACCAACGCCGCCCTGGAAGATGTACGGGAGCTCGCCACGCCCGTTCTTCGCCACCGGGTCCTGCTCAACTTTGACGCCGAGGCCGATGGGGTCAATCCAGCCCAGGTCCTCGAAGCGATCATCTCCGAGGTCGAGCGCGGGACCTAGCGTGCGACAGACACCGGGCACAACACTCCAGCATTTCTTGAGGCAAATCCCCTGAGCGACGCCATCCGCACAGACCTGTTCGACGCCGCGTTCCTGAGAAGGATCGAGCACCTATCGCTGTTGGCGCGGCGTATGGCGTCGTCGGGTCAACGTGCCCAGCGGCGTGCCAAGAAAGTGGGCAGCGGCATCGAATTCGCCGATCACCGCTCCTACTCTCCAGGTGATGATCCCAGGCACATCGATTGGAAGGTCTTTGGCCGTTCTGAGCGTCTGTTGCTGCGACAATATGAGGAGGAGGAAGATCTCTCCGTCTACTTTCTCCTCGATCGCAGCTCGTCCATGGGTATGGCGCCGGTGGGTGAGCGCAGCCTGTTTGAGCGGGCGCTGCAGATCACCGCCGCGCTGAGCTACATCTCGCTGTCCAATCTCGATCGCGTCGCTGTGGTCCCATTTGCCGATCGTTCCGCCCGGCCGCAGCGACCTGTGCGCGGAAAGGGCCAGTTCTTCAGCATTTTGCGCCAACTCTCCGCGCTGGAGTTGGGCGGTCAGACCCACCTCAAGGCGGCCCTGCGGGACTTTCCGCGCTATCGACCACGGCGTGGGTTGGTGGTGATTTTGAGCGACCTCTATGACGTCGAGGGTCTCGGTGACAGCCTGCGCTACCTTCGCCTCAACGGCTTTGAACCCATGGTGGTGCAGCTGGGCGACGAACGGCTGTTTTCGTCCGATCACTGGGGCGATCTCGCCTTTGTCGACTGTGAGACGGGCGAACGTCGCGAGGTGACGCTGACCCCGGCCCTCCTGCGCGCTTACCACGAGGCATTCGAGCGCCTGTCGGCACGCGTCTCCGCGACGACACGGGAGGTCGGGGCGAAATACCTACGAGTCGATGTCTCCGTACCCTTCGATGAAGTCGTGATGAAGCTCTTCCGGAGCGGAGGGTTTCTCGGGTGATGGGCGCCACCATGCCATGGCAGCAGTGGGCTACGCTCGGCGGTATCGTGCTGGGCGCTATCGCTCTTTTGTACCTGCTGCGGCCCCGGCGTCGGCAGGTTCAAGTGCCGTTCGGTGGGCTGTGGCAGGAGGTGTTGGCCAAGGCCGACGCCCGCAGTCTCGGTCAACGGTGGCGCCGGCTCTTGTCGTGGCTGCTGATGAGCTTGATCGCGTCCTTGCTGCTGAGTGCAATCGGTCTCGACCACCTGGGGTTGCAGGGGTGTAGCGAGCCGCCAAAGGTGACGCCGCGCCATACCGCCGTCATTGTCGATGCGTCCGCGTCGATGAAGACCCAAGACGGTGCCGCCCACATCGGCGGTCAGCGTTCCCGCCTGTCCGAAGCGAAGGAGCGCGCGCTGGCCGTGATCGCTGCTGCGCGGCCCGGGGAACAGATGCTGATCATGCGGGCATCGGGGCGGCTAACGACCCTGTGCGGGTGGACTACCGACAAGACGATTTTACGCAAGGCCGTCTCCGCGATTGAGGCGACCGACGGCGGGTTTGATCTCCAGCGGGCGTTGCATGCAGCGAGTGATGCGGTGATGGGGCGGGCGCATGCCCAGACCTTGGTGGTGACCGATGGCGGGCCGCCGACCCGCGATGTCAGCAGCCGTGCGGACGTCTCGTTTGTGATGGTGGGTCCGCTCCGTGACAGCGAGCGCAAGCATGGCACCGGCATCGACAACTTGGCCGTGGAGCGGGTCAGCGTGCGGGCGCAGCCGGGCGATGCGGCGCGCGGCGTGTTGATGGTGAAAGTGCGCAATGACAGGGCTGGTCCGGTGACGTGCCGGGTGGAGATCGCGGCGGACTCCGATGCGAAAACAGCAGCTGAATTCCAACAAAAAGTCCGCGCGGTCCGCACATTGGTCGTCCCAGCGGCTGGTCATGCGTGGCTACGTGTCAGCGATCTGGACCTGTCCGTCGGCCGATTTGCCGCGCGCGTGAGGCCGCCCGAAGATGCCGCCTGGCGGGACGTGGCCTCGTGGGACGACTGGGGCTTTTCGGTGTTGTCCGAACGTAAGCGCTTGGCGGTGCTGCTCGTCACAAAAGGCAATCTCTTCCTGGAAGCTGCCCTGATCGCGAATGATCGTTTCGTCGTCAAACGCATCGCGGCCGATGCGTACGACCCGAAGGCCAAGTGGCCAGGTATTGACGTTGTGGTCCTCGATCAAGTGCCCGATGGCCTACCGATTGGGCTACCCGGCTTGCGTTTGCAGTTGGCGCCGCCGCCGGGGGCCACGGCCGGATCGCTCCATGAAGCCGGGGATTTGGTGGTCCGCGATCACGGTCATCCGGTCATGCGTGGGGTCACGTTTCACGACGCGAATCTCGATAAGGTGCGGCCCCTGCCGACGCTCGCCGGTGATGTGGTGTTGGCCGGCGAACGCAAAGGTGCAGCCGTGCTGATCGCCCGAGAAGATGAGGTGCGGTCGCTCGAATTTGGCATCGATCTGATGGAGACCGACCTGGGTGCGCGCTATGCCTTGCCCGTGTTCATGGGCAACGCTGTCGATTGGTTGGCGGGCGAAGAGGATGGCCTCTTGTCGGCGCTGGTCATGGGGCGCCCCTTTTCCGTGCAGGCGCCCGCCCGCTCAGCGGATTGGCGTTGGTCTGCGCCCGGTGCGAAGCCCGTACCCGCGCGCATGTCTGACTCCCATCTGGTCGGCACGACCGAAGTCCAAGGAATCCATCAATGGCACAGGCCCCAGGGCCAGCACGTGGCTAGGCCAACGCGCCTGCCCAAGACCGAAAAACCGGGGCTGGGCCGGGCTCCGAAGGCCCGGTGGCGCCAGCCGATTTTGCCCAAGAGCCCTGAGAAGACGCGCCTTCCGATCTGGATCTGGCTGCTGCTAGGCGGGCTCGGGCTCTTGCTTGTGGAGTGGCTGCTCTATCACCGTCGGAGGACTGTATGAGTCGCCGGCGTATCGCTGTGAGCGGGCTTTGGTTGCTTGTTGGCGCCCTCCTTTGGACGGCGGCATCGGTGCAGTTGCCCAAGCTAGTCGCGAGCTTTGAGGCCGCAGGCTGGCACCTTGCCAGGCCAAACTGGCTGCTCGCTGCGGGCGTCGCTTGGCTGGTTCCCCTCTTCGCTTTGGGCTCACTGACCGATTTGCCCCGCTGGCAGCAGGTGCTCCAGACGTTGGTTCGCATGACGTTGCTCATCCTGCTCGCGCTCGCATTGGCCGGTCCTCGGGCGCGAACCACCTCGCCGCGCGGCGTCCAAGTCATTCACCTCATCGATGTGTCTGCCTCGATGACGGCCGCGGATACGGCGCGCGCCCAGCAGCGCATCGTTGGCCAGCTGCGTCCACTGAAGCGTTTGCGCTCCGGCCGTTTTCAGTTGGGGGACCTCGATCCCACAACGGCCGACCTGCGGGTCGATGTGATTCGTTTTGATGGTCGGGCGTCTCGCCTGCCGTGGCCCGCCACGGTCGCCGCAGACCGGGACGTGCCGCCGCTCGAAGCGCTCCCGCAGTCGCGCAATCTCAAGACAGCCCAAGCCACCGATTTGGAGGGCGCGCTGAACGTCGCGCTGGCCTTGAGCGACCCGCGCCGTATCGGTCACCTCGTCGTCTGGACGGATGGCGTTGAGACCCGGGGAGACCTCTCCGAGTTGACCAAGCCGCTACGCACCGCGGGGCTGCGTGTCCACATGCCGGCTGATTTTTCGGTGGCCCCGGCAGCTGAGGTGTTGGTAGAGCGCATCGACGTGCCCCAGACCCTGCGCGCCAACCTGCATTTTCCGTTGGCGATTCAGATTCGTTCGAGCCATCGGGCCGAGGCCCGCTGCACCGTGACGGGCAAGGGCGACATGCCCAAACCTGTGACCGTCAAGCTCCGGCCGGGTAGTCAAAAGGTGGCGCTTGGCCGGGTCCGCATCAAGACCGGCGGTCACCATGAGCTGACTGCGGCCTGCAAGGTGATCAAGGGCACGGATAGGTTCGCCTCCAACAACAAGATCCGCGCCCGCGTCGTCGTGCAGCAACGCCCGAAGCTGCTGTACATCGAGGGCGCTCGGGGCCAAGCCCGTTATCTCGCTCGCGCGCTGGAGAGCGACTTTGAGGTCGAAGTGCGCGATGCCTCGGGCGTTCCGCGCACAGTCAGCGACATGAAACGCTACGGCGCTGTGATTTTGTCGGATGTGGCGCGGGTCTCCTCCGCTGGCGTGCCGCAGGTCACAGAAGGCGACATGCGGGCCATGGGGCAGTACGTCAAAGCGGGCGGCGGCCTGCTGGTGCTCGGCGGCGAGAACAGCCTCGGCTCAGGCGGCTACCAAAATACCTGGCTCGACAAACACGTGCTGCCCGTGCGCATGGAGATCGACAGCGAAATTGAGCAGCCGTCCATCGCCATGGTGCTCGCCATCGACCGATCGGGCTCCATGAGCGGCGCCAAGATGGCGTTGGCCAAGGAAGCGGCGCGCGCAACGGCTGATGCGCTGGGTCACGAGGACAAGATCGGCGTCATCGCCTTCGACAACATCGCGCGCACGGTCGTGCGTTTGCAGCGCGCTGGCAATCGCTATCGCATCGCCACGAACATCGCCCGGATCAGCGCCGGCGGCGGCACACACATCTATCCGGCGCTGCAACAATCACTCACCGCACTGGAACGGGTCCGGGCCAAGGTCAAACACGTGATCTTGCTGTCGGATGGCCAGGCGCCCAGGTCAGGCATCGACGCGCTGGTCCGGCAAATGCGCCGAACCGGCATCACGGTGACGACGGTCGGCGTCGGAACGGCGGTTGATCGCTCCCTACTCGAAGCCATCGCCGATCGTGGCGGCGGTCGTTCCTATTTCACGGACCGGCCTGAGACCCTGCCGCGGATTTTTGTGCGTGAAACGCGTCAGCTCTCCGGTGAGACCGTCGTTGAAAAGAAAGTGCGTCCACGTCTGGTGCCCAAAGTTGGCAGAATCGACATGATTCGCGGTATCGACTGGCGCTACGGGCCTATTCTGATGGGGTTTTTGACCACAAAAGTGAAAAAGGGCGCGGAAGAGATCTTGCGGGTGTCCACGGGCCAACCCTTGCTGGTGCGTTGGCGGCTGGGACTCGGCAAGGTCACTGTGTGGACATCTGATCTAAAGAACCGCTGGGCCCACAAATGGATCGATTGGCCGGGCTACGCTGTGCTCGCGCGGCAGATGGCGCGCGATCTGCTCCAAGAAGAGATGGGCATGCGGCTTGTTGTGCAGCTCGCCCGCGAGCGAGACAGACTGCGGATCGCGGTGGACGCGGTCGACGAACAAGACAAATGGATGAAGGGGCTCGCCGGCACTGCTGACCTGACCCTGCCCGACGGCAGCAAGACTCGCCTCGACCTACCAGAAGTGGCGCTGGGTCGCTACGAGACCACCGTGCCGCTCAGCCAATTTGGGCCCTACGACGTGCAGGTGAAGTTGCGCGCGACAGCTGTCAGTCCGGTCCTGGCCAGCGGCGGCGCCACGAGTGTGCATCCCTACCCGGAGGAGTTCCGCTTGGGCGCGTCGGATCTACGTGGTCTGCACGCCGTCGTCGCCGCCACGGGGGGTAAAACCGCCGCAAAACCAGTGGATTGGCGCGATCGTCAGGGTGGGAGCGTCAAGTCATGGCGGTGGCTGTGGCTCGACTTCGTTCGGCTGGCGCTGGTGCTGCTGCTCGTCGACATCGCCTTGCGTCGCGTGCGGATTGGCCGTGCCGCGCCGACGAGCTGGTATCGCAAGTAGCCCGACCTTCTCACCGGCACCGCAGGGCATCTCTAATGGGCGCAGCTAGGGGCAATCTGCGATCGTCTTGGCGCCGGGCTAGGAGAGCGCGAGCAGCAGCTTTTGTAGGTGCTTGATCTCATCTCGCAGCCCCGCCGCCGTCTCGAACTCCAGGGCGCGCGCCGCAGTCTTCATCTCCTCGCGCAGCCCCTCGATCTTCGACTCGATATCCTTGAGGTCCATGAGCTCCGTCAGATCTCGCTGGGGCGCCTTCGCGTCCGATTTCTGCAACATCTCGACGCCGGTGATCGCCTTGCGGATCGTCTTCGGCGTGATGCCGTGAGCGGCGTTGTGCTGCGCCTGGATGTCGCGCCGACGCGTGGTCTCGTCGAGCGCTTGACGCATGGAGCCGGTGACGCGATCGGCGTACAGAATCACCCGCCCCTCCGCGTTGCGCGACGCGCGGCCGATGGTCTGAATCAACGAGCGCCGCGAGCGCAAAAAGCCCTCTTTATCGGCGTCCAAGATGGCAACCAGTGACACTTCTGGCAGGTCGAGCCCCTCGCGCAGCAGGTTGATGCCGACCAGCACATCGAACTCGCCAGCGCGCAATCCACGCAGCAGCTCGATGCGTTCGAGGGTGTCGATATCACTGTGCATGTAGCGCACGCGCACACCCAGATCGGCGTAGTATTCGGTCAGGTTCTCGGCCATGCGCTTGGTCAGCGTGGTGACCAGCACCCGCTCGTCCCGGTCGGCGCGGATTCTAATTTCACCCAGCAGGTCATCGATCTGCGACGCCACGGGCCGCATCTCGACCTCGGGATCGAGCAGGCCCGTCGGCCGCACCACCTGCTCGATGATCTCGCCCTCCGTCAGCTCGAGCTCCCAGTTGCCCGGCGTGGCCGACACGTAGACCGCTTGACCTACCTTTTCCTTGAACTCGTCAAACATCAGCGGGCGGTTGTCGAGTGCGCTGGGCAGCCGAAAGCCGTGCTCGACCAGGTTTTGCTTACGCGACCTGTCACCGCGGTACATGGCCCCCACCTGCGGCATCATGACGTGTGACTCATCGACCACCAGCAGAAAATCATCGGGAAAGTAGTCGATGAGCGTCGGTGGGGCCTCACCCGCAGACCGCCCCGTCAGGTGGCGCGAGTAGTTCTCAATCCCCTTGCAGAAGCTCCGACTTTGTAGCTCTTCCAGGTCAAACATCGTGCGTTGTTCGAGCCTTTGGGCCTCCAACAGCTTGTTTTGCTCATGCAATTCCATCAGCCGACTGCGCAATTCCGCAGCGATGGTGCCCCGCGCTCGCGAGACCGTCGCCGGTGACGTAACGTAGTGACTATTGGGATAGATATGCACGCTCTCGATGGCCGTGTCGGCGACGCCGCGCAGGGGATCGATGCGTTCGATCGACTCGATCTCGTCGCCCCAGAGACAGACCCGGTAGGCGTAGTCATCCGCTGCGGCTGGCTGAATCTCGATCACATCGCCGCGCGCGCGGAAGTGACCTCGGCTGAGATCCATGTCCGTGCGATCGTACTGAATATCGACGAGCCCGCGCAGTAGATCTCGGCGGCTGATCTCTTGGCCAACCGCGAGCGGCAGCCGCATATCCAGGTAGTCGACGGGCGCGCCGAGACCGTAGATACAGCTGACTGACGCGACGATGATCACGTCCCTACGCTCCAACAACCCAAAAGTCGCTGCATGGCGCATGCGGTCGATCTCTTGGTTGATCAGGGCGTCCTTCTCGATGAACGTATCGCTTGACGCGATGTAGGCCTCAGGCTGGTAGTAGTCGTAATAGCTGACGAAATACTCGACTGCGTTGTTCGGAAAGAAGCTCTTGAACTCGGCGTGCAGCTGGGCAGCCAGCGTTTTGTTCGGCGCGAGGACCAGCGTCGGGCGCTGCACCTCAGCGATGACGTTCGCCATTGTAAAAGTTTTGCCAGAACCGGTGACGCCCAGCAGCACCTGACTGGCCTGGCCATCGCGCAGGCCACCCACGATTTGGCGGATGGCTTCCGGCTGATCGCCGGCCGGAGAAAACGATGAAATGAGTTCAAATCCACTCATGATTTGGCTCCACGTGTGCATTTGGCGGCGGCAGATTCTGGGCCGGTTTGGCGCCGTGGGCCGCGATTGCCTGCGATGGCATAGCATAAGCTGCGGAGCTCGGTCGGAAGCTTGGACGCTACAGCCCGGAAAACTTGAAGTTGACCCGTCGCGTCATGCTGCCTAGAGTCGCCCGTCCGAACTGCTCGCAATTTGAAATCGTCGTGGTGGTCAGGTAGGGGCCTGACAGCAATGGCGATTGAGCAGAATAGGGGAGATAGACGGATGCGCCGCCACCTGCAGCGGACTGGTCCGTGGATTGGAGTGACCTGCGCGTTGATTTTGTTCGTTGGCTGTACCGGCCGTATCGAACTGACCAGCGCTCCAGTGAAACCCAAGGCACAGGCTGCTACTGCGAAAGGCGTCGCTCCGCCAAACACCGCCACCAAGGTCACCACGATGGTGCCAGGCGGTTAGAGGCACCATGGGTGCCACGGGAGAAAGTACATGTCGCGCAACGTTTTCGGGCGGGTTACCGCCATCGCTGCAGTCGCACTCGCCCTCTCACTGACCGGCTGTGGCAAGAAGGAAGAGGCGAAGGCCGCTCCCGCCAAAGCTGAGGCCAAGAAGGGCGAAGCGAAGAAGGGCGAAGAGAAGAAGGCCGCCGAGGCAAAGCCTGCTGAGAAGAAGGCTGCCGAGGGCGAGAAGAAGGCCGAGGCCGGTGGCGATAACGTCGCTAAGGCAAAGGCACTCGTCGACAAGATGGCCGGCAAGATGGAAGAGATGCTCAAAGAGGTCGAGGGCGCCGGCGGCGACCAGGCCAAGATCAAAGCCATCGGCGAGAAGTTCAAGAAGTTCGCCGAGTCGAACAAGAGCGAGGGTGAGGCCCTGAACAAGGCCCTCAAGCCCGAAGAGAAGAAGACGGTTGACGAGTACGCTCGTAAGAAGATGGCGCCGCTCATGGGTAAGTTCATGGCCGTCATGATGAAGAATCGTCCGGCACCGGGTGGTGCTGCTCCGGCTGCCGCCGCTGCTCCGGGCGCCGCTGCCCCGGCCGCTGCTGCTCCAGGCGCCGCTG
>JAGSHB010000150.1 GCA_023954815.1 Myxococcales bacterium
GGCCCCGGCCAGCTGCGCCGCGACAGCCTGCGGAGCCGCCGGCGACCATGGTCGAAGACGACAACGAGGATGCGACGCGTGTGTTGAGCACGGCCGATCTCGACAACTTCAACGCTGCTGCGGCCGGCAAACCGGTACCTGTGCGTGCGCCTGCGATCCCGATCGAGCTGCACGTGGTCTCCGGACCCGATCGCGGCAAAGTGCACAACCTGTCCGAGGGCAGCGCCCTTGTGGGTCGTGGGCTCGATTGCGACATCGTCTTAGCCGATCCCGCTGTGAGCCGGAAGCACTTCCGAGTCGTGCGCACCGGAGACGACGTCGACGCGGTTGACATGGGCGGCGCCAACGGCACCAACGTCAACGGCGATCGCATCTCACGGCACAACCTGACCCCGGGCGATCAGATCGAAGTCGGTACGACTGTCTTGGAGTTCCGCATTGAGGGCAAGGTGCCGAACCGTTCGCGCAACGACTTCCCGCAAAATGACGGGACGCTGCACGGCCATGCCGCGGCCGCTCCGGCGAAAGCCAAGAGCAAGCTTCCGCTCCTCATCGGTCTGGCAGCTGCTGGCTTCATCGTCTTGGGTGGCGGCGGCGTCGCTGCGTGGTTCGTCATGAGCGGCGGAGATGACACCGAAAAGGTCAGTGGTGAGGGAGAAGACACGCCCGGCATTGCAGATCTGATCAAAGAGGCCAAGGGCCAGATCGACGATCAAGAGTGGGCAGAGGCTGTCGATACCCTCAAGAAGGCCAAGAAGGCTTCGCCAAGCAACTCGGATGTCAAAGGCATGTTGGCCAAGGCAGAAGAGGAGCTGGAGGCTTCGGAATCCATCGAAGAGGGCAAGGCGCAGCTGAAGAAGAAGAAGTTCAAAGCCGCGATCGAGCACTTCGAAGAGGTCTCCAACGGTTCCGAACAGTTCTCTGACGCCCAGGACGCCATCAAGGAAGCCAAGGTCGACATGGCCACGGCCTACGTTGGTGCGGCACGCAAGGCGCTTGAGGCTGGCAAGAACAAGAAGGCGAAGGCCCTGCTGACCAAGGTCATGAAGGTCGATCCCAAGCATGCCGAGGCCAAGCTCTTGCTCGAACAGCTCGCAGGCGGCGAAGCAGAGGGCGGCGACAAAGCGCCGGCTGCTGGTGGCAAGAAGGATCCGGCCGTCAAGTCCGGTCAGAGCGCGAAAAAGCTGCTAGCACGCGGTCTTAAAGCGTATCACAACCGGGAGTGGAGCGCCGCCAAGTCTGCGTTCACAGCGGTTGCAAAGGGTAGCTTCAGCAAGGCAGAGCGCGCCAAGGGCGGGAAGTACCTAGCGGGTAGCGCCGATGTGGCAGCAGCGTTTGGTACCGCCAATACCCAGGCCAATCCATTGCGTCAGGCCAAGGCGTGGCGCAAGGCCTATGCCGCAGACAAGCGGGTTGACGGGCACTTCGGGGCCATGTTGATCAAACGGCTTACGAAGGCCTACGTCATCGCGGGCAAGCAGCTGTACAAGGGTGGCCACTACGCGAAGGCCGCTGAGGCCGTGCGCGAGGCGATGAACTACGACCCAGAAAATGCCCAGGCGATGAAGCTAGAGGACCAGTGCGTAAGTCAGGCAGCGAAACTGCTGTCCAAGGCGAAGGCGCACATGGCCAAGAAGAACTACGCCACCGCGCAGGGGCTCGCTCGTGAAGTGATGGGTGTCTTGCCCTCCATGGATCCACGTGCGGCTGAAGCCCGGAATATCGCCAAAAAAGCGGCTGCCGCTGATGTCGCCGGGGACGATGACTGAGTCCCCCCACGACCCACAGAACAACACTCAGTACCGCGCGAAACCGCGGCAATTGTAGGAGAGGCTATGGCCGACCACACCGACCTCAAGGTGCTCGTCGCTGAGGATGATCTCGAGATCGCCGACATGCTGCGCACGACTCTTTCGGGCGCTGGCTACGATGTGACCCTGACCCACGACGGCGAAGAGGCCTTGCGGTCTGCCCTGAGCGACAAACCCGATTTGATCGTGCTCGACGTGATGATGCCGCAGATGAACGGTTGGGAAGTGTGCAAGAACCTGCGCGCTCGGCCCGAGTTTGGCTCCGTGGGGATTTTGATGCTCACCGCCATCGGTCCGAACCTCAACGAGATGACGGCCCCGCTGTACGGCGCTGATGACCACCTCGACAAACCCTTCATGATCGACGAACTGCTTGAGCGCCTCGCCTCGCTTGCCAGTAAAAACCAAGCCGCGTGAGAGGGAGGCTTCTGATGCGCCTTGTGATGAAGCACTCGCCCATGTCGCACTTGTCCGTGCTGGCGCTGCTGGCAGGGGTCCTGGCGACCGCCCAGCCGGCAAAGGCAGCCGATCAACAGACGGTCACGCTGATCGATCTGAGCTCGGACGGTCGCGCCCAGCGGGAAATCGCTCATGACGTCGCTCGTGCGCTGCGGCGTCATCCAAAGATCCGCTTCCGCTCGGTCTCAGAGACGCTTAACGTCGGCGGCGAGGATCTGCATCGCAACAACGTGCGGAGCGCCAAGAGTCTGCTGCGCAGCGCGACCAATCGCATGAAGGTCAAAGAGTGGGAGGATGCGGCGGAAGAACTGGAGAGCGCCGTCACGAATCTCATTAGCTCTTTTGCCTATGCGCCGAACCAGAAGTTCGTCGAACAGGTGTTGGTGCTGCATGGCGTGGCGCTCTACAAGTCCGGAGAAAAGAAGGACGCAGCGCGGGCTTTTCGGCGTTCGATCGCTTTTCACCCGAAGACCAAGCATGACCTGAGCAAGTACGGCAAGGGCGTCATGGCGGCCTACGCTAAGGCCCGTGACAAGATCCTGCTCCGCAAGCCGGTGACCTGGGAGATCCGTACGGAGCCAGCCAACGCCGAGGTGTGGGTTAATGGTCGCTACTACGGCCTGTCGCCCACTTTTGTGCGCTCTTTTTCGGGGCCGCAATATATCCGACTCACCAAGCAAGGCTACGCGCGGTTCGGAAAGATCAAGACGCTGAAGAAAGACAACTCCAAGGCCTCGTTCACGCTGAAAGCTGCGCGCCGCAGGCCCGCGTTTGTCGGCATTCTCGAACGGCTCGTCGAGATCTTCGACGGTGCCGTGGAGCCCAACGACCTCAGCGAGGCTCAGGGGTTGTTGAACTCGCCGCAGGCGGTGGCCTTGTTGGTCACTGGGTCGCGCGAGAAGATGAAGGTTCAGCTCGCCTTGGCGAATCTCTCTGGTCGGCAGGTGGTCAAGCGTCTGACACGGACGATGCCGTGGATGCGCCGCGACAAGAAGGCCGTCGAAAAGCTGGTCATCGAGTTGTTCAAGGCGCCAGACATTCCCAAGCACGTGGCGCCGGTTGTGCGCACAGACACTGTCTTCAAGAAGTGGTGGTTTTGGGGTGCTGTGGGTGTGGTTGCTGCTGGTGCGGTGACGGCTGCGGTGTTGTTGTCACGGACGACGGAGCCGCCCGCCAAGTACAAGCCCGGCGAGGGTGGCCTGATCATCCGCTTCTGAGATCGGCAATGCTGACGTGGATCGCCAAGTCACCCGTGATGCGGGGGACGCTTTCTCCGAGCTATGGGGCCGGCGGGAAGGGCGTTTCGGGCGCGATCGGCTTTGTCTTGAGCACCTCACTGGCGTGAACCTCCAAGATCTTGCCGGTCAGCTCATCGAGCAACTCAGCCCGCGCAAACCACCTCGGAAAATCGGCTGCCACATTCATCACGCCGCGCAAGTCGGGAATGCGAGCCCGGCCCTGTTTCACCGCTTCGTGCAGTTTGCGATAGCTCGGATCTTTGGGTAGCGCGGGGTCATTGAGCTTCCATCCCGCAGCCTCGAGCCTGTCTTCGAGCGTCGGCCACTTCAACACCATCTGGGGCCGGGGCTGCACCCGCTCGTAGAACGCCTGCATGTGCAGCGTGATGCCATTGGGGAGCGGCGACTGGCCGGTGACTAGTACCGCGCGCTCGACGTGATTGGGTATCCGATCGATGAATCCGACGATCGCCGGACGTGGCCCCACCAGGGAGATGCGGGCATCGACCACACCGCGCAAGTCCTTGGCGCCGGTCGCCCAGAGCTCTGCCGGGCCCAGGTTTGGCCCCTTCGCAGGCACGGCTGGCATCTTGCGCACATGGACTTTCCAGTCCGTGACTCGGAGGCCGAGGGCGGTTGCGTGGGACCGTAGATCGGACGCTAGGGCCGGCTCTGCTGGCTGGGAGGGAACCCGCCGAGAGAATCCACGGGACTGTAGTTTACCGTTTAGCGTCGCGAGCAGACGCCCGCTACGCGCGCGAAGGTCGTAGAGCTTCTGCATCTTCGCCAATTCGGTCTGCACCCCTTCGAGCAGTTTGGCCACGGGGATGGGCTTCGGCGGCGGCGGTGGCGCCGGTGGCTGCGCGGCGCAGCAGGACAAGATGAGCGACAATCCGATGGCGATGCGGTGCATAGGGCTCCTTTCGTGGGCGACCATTGTCGCGTCTTTGGCGGAGAAAGGAAGGGGGGGATTGTTGCCTTGCGGGCCACGGAACCTAGGGATACCCTCCCGCCTTCCAACACTCATCAATGCGCCTGGTTCGCAGGTGCCCGAGGAGCCACCCAGCATGGCACGCACACACGAAGATATTGAAGACTTCATCATGCGCAGCGGTATCACGTCGACCGAGGCTGCGCCCGGCACGTGGCTGTTGCAGGACGACACCTGGGGCGGCGCTCAGATCGTGGTTCAGCACACCGACCCGCTGGTCGTTTTTCGCTGCAAGCTCTTCGAGCTACCCGAGATGGCTAGCGGTGGAGAGGCTGGCCTGTTTCGGCGGATGCTGCAGCTCAACGCTACGGAGATGGTGCAGGGAGCCTACGCCGTCGAGGGCAGCTCGGTTGTCGTCGTCGAGGTGCTGCAGTCCGAGAACCTCGACGAGAACGAGTTCTTGGCTGCGGTCGATTCGCTGACCTTAGCTATCGTCGAGCACCACGACGAGCTGGCGGCGCTCCTTCCCACTGCCCAGGCTTGAGCCAAGCTCGCCCGGCGCTTTTCCAACTTAGACCAGAGGACAAAATCCATGAGCATGTTTCAACGCATTGGCTTGCTGCTTCGCTCCAACATCAACTCGATGGTGTCGAACGCTGAAGATCCCGAGAAGATCCTGAACCAACTCCTCATTGACATGCGCGAGCAGTTCATCGCTGCGAAAAAGCAGGTTGCGGTCGCGATTGCCGACGAAAAGCGTCTGTACGCCAAGCTCAATCAGTCCAAGAAAGCCAGCGCAGATTGGGAGAAGAAGGCCATGCTCGCGCTGCAAAAGGGCGATGAGGGCTTGGCCCGTGAAGCGCTCAGTCGCAAGCAGGAGCAGGACACGTTGGCCACCCAGTGGCAGCAGCAGTGGATCTCCCAGAAGCAGGCGACGGAAGGGTTGCGCCAGAGCTTGCACAAGCTCAACAGCAAGATCGGAGAGGCCAAGCGCAAGAAGGATCTGCTGATCGCGCGCGCCAAGCGTGCCGAGGCTCAGAAGTCCATTCAGCAGACCATGGGCGGACTCAACGACAACAGCGCATTCGACGCCTTCGACCGCATGACGGAGAAGGTCGAGCAGACCGAGGCAGAGGCCGAAGCGTCCGCCGATTTGGCCGGAGAGCTCAGCGGTCAAGATCTGAACGACAAGTTCGCCGCGCTCGAGCAAGAGTCCGGCACCAATGACGCGCTCGCCGCGCTGAAAGCGAAGATGGGAATCGCCGCGCCGTCGGTGAAAGAGCCGTTGGCGCTGGGCGTGGCCGATGAGTTTCCCGTGCCGGAGATCGGTATCGGCGTGGACGACAAGGTCGGCGCGTAACCGCGTGACTGAGCCCCCCCGCTACCAGCTGCGCAGCGGCGTGCGCCTCGCGCGCGGCAAAGATGGCCGTTGGCTGGTGCAGGACAAAGCGCTCCGCCGGGCCATTCGTCTAGGTGACAAGGACGCCCGCGTCCTTCGGCTGCTCAGCCAAGGGCGCGGGCTTCGCTTTGATCAGCTCGTAGGCAAGGTCGGAAATGCCGCCGAGGTGCGCCGTCGCCTCGGAGCACTGGCCCGGCTCTTTGTCCTCGCGGGGCCCCGCTCGCGGCAGCGTCTCGCGTTGCAGCAAGAAGCCGCCTCAGGCGTGAAGGTCGGGCAAGAGCGAACAGATGAGGCGATCATCTTTCCCCAGGGGAGCAATCCCCCCAGGCATGCCTGCGTCGCGACAGGTGCTTGTTGCTCCGCCAGTTTTCTCGGGCCGATGAGTGAGCCCGACAGGCTGCGCGTGAGCGGGTTGACCCTGGGAAAGCGCTCTCAGGTCAGCCTGGGCAGCGAAGCGCTGGAAAGCGTCGAGTTTCAAGGCCAAGAGCTGTGGGGCATGCGCCGCATTGCTGGCAGCTGTGTCGCCCTGGGAGACGACGGGCTCTGCGATGTGCACGCCGAGCATGGCTACGACGTCAAACCCATCCCATGTCGCCAGTTCCCCCTGCGCTTTCATCGCATGCCGTGGGGCCTCCATGTGAGCTTGCTGCTCGCTTGTGAGGGCTACGACCGCGCCAGAGACGCAGCGGAGCCGTGGCCGTCGCGTACTGCCGAAGTTCGTGGGTTTGTAGCCGAGGGAGCCCATGTTCCGGCCTGCGCGCTGCCATTTGAGTGGACCGCAGGTGTGCCGGCCTCCATCAGCGACACCCAAACCCTACTTGGTGCACTACAGGCCGATGAGGCGGCGGACGACGCCTGCCCGCGTTCGTGGCTCGCTGCCATCATCGACAAGTTTGAGCGCACCGCAATTGAGCGCGGAGAAGATCTTCAGGAAGGACCTGAACTTTCGGGCTCGTTGCGCCTCGCCACGGCGCGATTGCCGGGGCAGCTGCGCGATAGCACCCCATGGTTCGACCTCGCTGGGCTCACCGCCCATCAGGCGCATCTCGCCCAGCGCTCTGCCATGCTGATCGCCCGCGATGAGCCCGCAGATGCGGAGCGTTTGACCCGATTTGCGCTGGGTATTGACGCATTGAAGGCCAACCTTCAGCTCCAACCTCGCGGTGACTTTGGCGTGTCAGGCCCGGCAAGGCGGCATCTCCTCGACGTGGTTGCCAACGATCTACCCGCGCAGATTGCGATCGGCCATCTCGACGCGGGGCTCACAAATCTCGCCGTTCGGCTTCGCTTTATCGAGGCGCTTGCGTGCGCGCTTTGTCAGGCAGAAGGAAAAACCCAGGTCACAGCACGCCATACGACCCTGGCGCTGAAAGTCGCTTATCGTTCAGAGCCAGATATTACCGCGCTCGCAAAGTCACGGACTGAACCCCCATCCTGAGCACGTCTTGCCCGGATCGGTGGGGCTCCAGTACCGTGTGCGCGCTCGTCCTAGCCCGCCCGGAGAGGCCCATGCTCAAGCACATCCTCCAAACCTGCCGCGTGACCGCCCTCTTGGCCGTGCTCCCACCCCTTTTGCTGTGTGCTGCGTGCGGCGGTGAAGAGGCGCCGGATGAGAAGGATTCCGTCGTCTTTATGACGGATTCGAGCTGGGGCGATTCGGCAACGATCGACACCGGCACGAGCGCTGTGGACGTAGGCGACACCGCTGTGGCCCAAGATTCTGGCGCCGTTGAGCCTGAAGATGCAGCCGAGGTGGACGCGGCGACGGCGGTGGACATCTTGCAGGACACGACCCAACCGAAAGATACGACGATTGTGCAAGACACGACGAGCCCGCCAGATGTCGCGATCAACCCGACGAGCTGCGTGGGGCGCTGTGGCAAATACAAGCTCGGTGCTCAGTGTCAGTGTCATGCCGAATGCAAGATCAGCGGTGACTGTTGCGCCGACTATGCGTCCGCATGTGGGCCCGACGCGGGCCAGCCCGACAGCTCAACGCCGCAACCCGACGCCGCCGATGCCGGCCCAGATACCACGCCCGTGACCGATATCGGCTGTCAGACTGTCGATCCCAACCTCGCACCCGGCGCCTTGGTCATCTCTGAGATCATGATCAACCCCAAGGCTGTCTTCGATGACTTCGGCGAGTGGATCGAGCTGTACAACCCGGGCGACAAGCCGGTTCCGATCGGTGGCCTGACCCTCGTTGAGCCGGTGGGCAACCAGACTCACAAGATTGCCGGATGCACGCTCTTCGTGCCCGCCAAAGGCTACTTCGTGCTGGGACCGACGACGAACAAGGCGACCAATGGCGGGGTGGCCGTCGACTATGCCTACAAGCTCAGCACGCTGAAGAACTTTGATGGCGCGGTTGAGATCAAGGTCGGTCAGACGACGATCGACAAGGTCCAGTGGAAAGCCGGCGTGTGGCCGAGTCCCGCCGAGTTCGACGGCAAGGCGGCGAGCCTCGATCCAGAAAAGCTCGATGCCACCAAGAATGACAAGTACGAGTTCACGTGGTGTCCGTCGTCCACCGCCATGACTAGCGGCGATTTCGGTACGCCCGGCAAGGCCAACCCCGTCTGCCCGAAGCCACCGGATGCGGACAAAGACGAGGTCCCCGACGCTAAAGACAACTGCATCTCCACGAAGAATCCCGATCAAGCCGACAGCGACAAGGACGGGCTCGGAGACGCTTGCGACAACTGCCCCAAGATCAGCAACAAAGATCAGAAGGACGTCGACAAGGATGGCTCCGGTGACGTCTGTGATCCGCAGAAGTGTGGTGATGGCGAGATGGATCTCAATGAGCAGTGCGATGACGGCAACGACAAGCCCAACGACGGTTGTGAGTCGTGCAAGATCGCCAAGATCATCCCCAGTAAGGTGTTCATCACCGAGATTTTCGTGAAGACGGACGAAGTCGTGCTCGGCGAGTGGTTCGAGGTCTACAATGCCGACAAGAAGGACGTCGTCATCAACGGCTGGCAGATCAAAACCCAAAAGGGCGGCTCTCACACGATTCCTGCGACGCCGGCTGTCGTCCTCAAATCGGGTGCGTATTTTGTCTTTGGGGCATCAAAAAGCTTAATATTTAATGGGAAAGTTCCAGTTCAGCATGCGTGGGTATCCAAGGCGGGCAAGGTCGAGATCTCCCTAGATGACACCGCGGACACCCTGTCTTTGTGGAATAACACCCAGCTGATCGACGAGGTCCAGTACGGCACGAAGACACCCAAGCCCAAGACTGGTAAGGCGCTGTCGCTCGATCCAGCGTTCATGAGTTCATCCCACAACGACAAGGCGATCTACTGGTGTGATGCGTACAGCAAGTGGCCCTCGAGTCCCGGCGATTTTGGCACACCCGGCCAGAAGAATCTGACGTGCACACCCAATGGTGCGGACAAAGATGGCGACAAGATCGTCAATGAAAAGGACAACTGCCTCTTCATCTCCAACCCCCTGCAGACCGACGCCGACAAGGATGGCTTGGGTGATCTATGCGACAACTGCGCCAAGGTGCCCAACGCCGCCCAGGCCGACGGTGACAACGATGGCGTGGGCGATCTCTGTGACAATTGCCCCAAGTTTGCCAACCCGCTTCAGACCGACTCAGACGGCGACGGATTCGGCGATTTCTGTGACTCACTGACGTGCGGCAACAGCAAGCTCGACGCATACGAGGAGTGCGACGACGGTGGCAAGCAGGCGGGCGATGGCTGCTCGGCGAACTGTCTCAAGGAGTCTTATGCCGCGGGTGATGTGATCTTCTCAGAGCTGATGATCAACCCGACAAAGGCGAGTGATGCTGCAGGCGAATGGCTTGAGCTCTACAACACCACGGCGAGCAAGATCGACATCAACGGCTGGGTGCTGAGAGATAATGCGACCGACAAGCACATCATCAACAACGGAAAACCACTGTGGATTGAGCCAAAGGGGCGGTTGTTGTTGGGACTCAATGCAAAGACCCAACTCAACGGCGGGGTGACGTTGGACTATCAATACAGCGGCGTGGCGATGGCCAATCAGGCAGATGCGGTCGTGTTGACGTGGAATAACAAGAAGATCGACGAGGTCTCCTACTACGCAAAGGGCCTGTTGTGTCCGCCAGTGAATCCGAAGCCGAGCTGCAAGGAGCTTGGGTTTGACGTGCAGGCAGGCAAGAGCTTGGCGCTGGACCCACTGCAGTACACGGCCACCAAGAACGACGGTCAGGATAGCTGGTGTGCCGGAAAGAAGGCCTATGGCGACGGCGACTTGGGCTCCCCAGGACAGTTCAACCCGAGCTGCGTCAACCCGTGCAAAGAGGCTGACAAGAAGACCAACAAGGCGAACGGGACACTCTGCGGGCCCGAGCTGTGGTGCCAGAGCGGCGAGTGTGTACCCAAGCCCAAGTGCGGTGATGGCAAGAAGAACCAGGCCAATGAGCAGTGCGACGATGGCAACTTGAAGCCGGGTGATGGCTGTGATGCGTTGTGTCAGAAGGAGCCGGAGCCTCAGCCTGACGGTACGTTGGTGGTCTCCGAGGTGATGGCCAATCCAGATTCGGACGCGGGCAACGACATCGGCGAGTGGTTCGAGGTGCACAACCCGACGGCCAAGCCGGTCAACATTGAGGGCTGGCAGTTGCAGGGCAATGGCGCACAGGGCGGCACTGAAAAGCACACCGTCGGCGCAAAATGTGGCAATGGTCGCACCGAATTGGCCGAGCAATGCGACGATGGCAACAGCGTCAGCGCCGACGGCTGCTCCAGCGGGTGTAAGGTGGAGGGCGTTTGCAACTCGACCTCCCTTGGCGGGCAGACCTCCCACATTGCGGTCAAATCGAAGACGGTGCCACTCGCCTTCATGGGGCGAATGACTTGGCATGGCTGGTTTCGGCTCGACAGCGCGACGAGCGGCGGCACCTGCAAGGTTAGCGGCGGCGGCACGGCGGCATGCAGTGAACTCTTCAGCTACGGAGTCGAGGGCGAGTATCACTTGGGTGTGCGCAGCACCGGCGGTAAGCTGTGGCTTGCCTCGGGCAACGTGAACCTTGAGTTTGTCCCCCTTGGGCCGGTTCTGACGGGTCAGTGGATACACGTCGCGGTCACCGTACACGATGGTCAAGCTACCGGCTTTATCAACGGGAGGCAGATGGGGCAGGCACAGCTCAAATCTTGGCCGGCGGCGACCACCACAGCGAAGACGTTGACCATTGGCGGTCGTCATACCGCCGGAGGGCAGCTAGTGGCGCCACTTAAAGGTGCGGTTCGCGGCTTCCATGTTTCGACGTTGCCCCTGTATTTCCAGGCTTTCGGTCCGCAAGTGACCCCGCAAAAATCAAAGATGGGCAATCTCGTGCGGCTGGCCCTCAGCGGCGCCGGTGCACCGAAAGATGCCAGCGGCAATGGCCAGCAAGTGACCGCCACAGCGACCAGCGGCTCGACTACCTCTGGACCGTATTGCGTGAAGGCTGGCGCGTTGCATCCGCACACCAAAGCGATTACCGCTGGGTTTGACGCATTTGTCGTGAAAGCTGGGGCATTCGTGCTCTTTTCCCGGTCCGGCGATTGGACCAAGAACAATAACCTCGCGTCGTTCTACGCCTGGGGCGACAACCCGAGCTCGGGCGCGTATGACCTCGGCAACATTAGCGATCAGATCATCTTGGTGAACAAGAGCGGCAAGGTCATCGACAAGGTCGCGTACACCGATAAATGGCCATGGAATGCGGGGCAGTCGATGTACCTGCAGGCCACATGCTACGATCCCAAGAGCAATGACGAGCAAAATTGCTGGGCAAAATCGACCGCTGCCTGCGCCTATGGTGACGGGATCGGCTTCAACTCCCTGAAGTGGGACTGCGCCACAAAATCTTGCCTGGCCGGCAATGTTTGCGTCGCCAACGATAGCCAAGGTACGTGCGGCAACTACAGCAAGTGCTGTGTCGCGAAGGATGTCGGTACGCCCGGCACCGCCAATCTCTGCAAATGATGAGAGCCAGGAGTTGTTCATGACCGAGACCGATCTGCGCAGTCCCCCCACCCTGAGTCGTCATGCCGTGTTGCCTCAGGGGGCGCATCCTTGGCTGGATCGCCTGCGGGATTCGCTTGTCGAGTGTGGCTTCACGGTTGGCGACGCCCCCGCGGACGGGGAGGCGTTTGAAGCCTTTGTGAGCGGTGCGTCTGTCGTGATTTGGGCGCTGAGCGCTGATGCAGATGCCGAGCAGATCGCCAAGGTGTGGCTCAACGCCTGCGAACGCTGTCCGACGATCATGCCGGTGACCGTACTGTGGGTCCCAGCGCCACAGCCGGCGTTGATTGAGCGCTGTATCGCCGCTGGGTTTGATGAGGTCTTCGACAGCGAGACCGATCCAGCCATGGCAGCGGCTAAACTGACAGGCCGCACCGCCGCGCGGACGGTGCATCACAGCCTCGCCGCCCGGGATCCACTCACGGGTTTGGTGACGCAGCAGGTGTTCTTTTCCCGGCTCGATCCGACTGTTCGACTGTCCTCTCGCGCTGGGATGCCCATGGCTGTCGCCGTGCTTGATATGGATCGCATGCGCATGTTGGAGACGACTCGCGGCCGAGAGGTGGTCCGCAGCGTGCTGAAAGATGTCGCAGCTCATCTGCGTCGGGTCTTGCGTCGGAGCGATACCATCGCCCGTCTCGGGGACGATCGCTTTGGTCTAATCCTGCATCAAATCACCGCATTTGAAGCCCGCAAGTTGTTGTTCCAACTTTGGAAGGGCTTGGCGTTGCAACCGGAGACGGTGGCGGCATGCGGGCCGACGACCGAGCGCATCACGTTC
Organism: Myxococcales bacterium; assembly: GCA_023954815.1. Classification (GTDB taxonomy): domain Bacteria; phylum Myxococcota_A; class UBA9042; order UBA9042; family UBA9042; genus UBA9042. Next base: position 12,638 of record JAGSHB010000150.1, read on the forward strand.
ACAGCTGGTGTGGCTGTCTTCCCAGGAGATTCAAGCGATGGCACCGAGCTGTACACGCGCGCTGAATTGGCGCTCGATGTTGCGCGCGCCACCGGTCAACGACGGGTGTTGCTCTATTCCGAGACAGCGGGTGATGCTGGCGCACAGAGTGGCAGCACCGATCTACGTTACCACCGCGTCGACACCGCCAACCGCTCTGAACCCGAATAACTAAAGCCTAAAATCATCACGACTTGCCACAGCGCAAGCAGGAAGGGCCGAAACTCGCCAGATCCTGCTGTTGAGAGTCGTAATTTTCAACTGCGACCCTCTGGACTTGGAGGGCATTTTCGGGGATAAGGGCGGCGCTGAGCCCATTTGGGCGCAGTTTCCCAGCCGGCCACTTTCGTGGGCCTGTTTCTTGGCCGCTCCCTGACTCTCTCCGTCGCAACACTCCAAAACGCGCCGGATTTCAGGGGTCTTTACACGACATGCGCAGCTCCTGTGCATGCACACCTCCTGGCCGGCAGGAGAGGATGATTTGATGAAGCGCGCTGCGTACCAACGGCCTCGCGCCGGTCTACTCGCTGCCTGTGTCGCCATTGCCTTGCTCGGTTTTGGCTGTGATCAGGTGGACGTTCAGTTGCCGAGCTACCACAAGGGCTACCAACCCGTTCAGCCGATCAACTATTCCCACAAGCTGCACGCCGGGGATTTGGGCATCGACTGCAAGTACTGTCACTTCGGCGCAGAGAAGAGCAAACACGCTGGTGTTCCACCAGTGAACGTCTGCATGAACTGCCACAAGCTGGTGAAGACGGACTCGCCCGAGATCAAGAAGATTCACAAGGCCTACGAGTCGGGTGAGTCGATCAAGTGGGTGCGAATCCACAAGCTGCCTGACTTTGTGGTGTTCGATCACAGCCGCCACGTCAATCGCGGCGTCGCCTGTCAGACCTGTCACGGCAAGATCCAGAACATGGAAGTTGTGAAACAGGCGAACACCCTGGCCATGGGCTGGTGTGTGAACTGCCACCGCGACTACAAGGCGAACCCGCCTGCGCACCTGAAAGACAAGAATCTCAACCCATCGCTCGACTGCTCTGGTTGCCACCACTAGCACTAGCCAGACGATAACCGCACAGCGCGCCACCGGCCGCTCGCAAAGACGAACAATGAGGTCCCCATGGACGGCAACGACAAGCTGCATCCAGCCGCTCGCAAATACTGGCAAGGCGTAGAAGACCTTCGCAACGATCCTGAGATCGCTGCGCTTCGCGACCTTGAATTCGGCCCAGCGCCGACCCAGGGCGACGGCTCCGACGTTGAACGTCGCGATTTCCTCAAGCTGGTCGGCACGACGTTCGCCGCAGCGTCGATCACCAGCGGCTGCGCCCGTCGGCCGGTCGAGAAGGTCATTCCGTACGTCAACAAGCCCGAGGAGATCACCCCGGGTGCGCCGGCCTACTACGCGACGACGTGTGCTGGCTGTCAGGTGAGCTGCGGCCTCCTGGTCAAAGCGCGCGACGGCCGCCCGGTCAAGATTGAGGGCAACCCTGACCATCCGTTCTCGGCTGGTGGCGTTTGCGCCCGTGGTCAGGCTTCGGTCATCGATTTGTACGACGGCGATCGTTTGCGGCACCCGCAGGTCGCCGGAGCGAAGAGCGATTGGGCCAAGCTCGACGCTGCCGTCGCCACGTCGCTCGCGGGCTACAAGACCGATGGCAAGAAGCTCGCCATCGTCTCCCCAACCATGACCGGTGCTGCCACCAAGGCCGCCATCGATGGGTTCCTCAAGGCGTTTCCTGGCAGCCGCCACGTGACCCTCGACGGCCAGGTCGGCCAGACCATCGCCGCCGCTCACGGCCAGACCCACGGCCTGACGCGCGTCCCGTTCTACGATTTCAGCCGCGCCGATACGATCGTCAGCTTTGGTGCTGACTTCCTCGGCGGCTGGATTGCACCGGTCTGGTCCTCGCGCCAGTACATCACCGGCCGCAAGCTCACCGAAAAGCGCAAGACCCTGAGCTTTCACGTTCAGGTCGAAAGCCAGCTGTCGCTCGCCGGCTCGTCCTGCGATGAGCGCCTGCCCGTCCTGCCCTCGGAGCAGCGCGGATTGGTGTTGGCCCTGGCCGCCTCGATCGCCAAAGCCACCGGCTTTTCGGGTGCCGTGCCCGCCGGCAAGACCAAGTACGACAAGCAGGTCGCCGCTTGGAGCAAGCGGCTGCTCGGTAGCAAGGGCAAGAGCCTTGTCGTCAGTGACAGCAGCGACAGCGCCGTTCAGGCCGCGGTCAACTTGATCAACCAGCAGCTCGGTAACTACGGCAAGACGCTCGACGTCGACCGCGGCGCCATGGGCTACGGTGATGGGGCCGCCGCAACGCAGCTGCTCGCCGATCTGAACTCGGGTGCGGTGGACGGTATCGTGGTGTGGGGCGTCAACCCGGCTTACGCCAGCAGCGACGCTAAGAAGTGGGCCGCCGGCATCAAGAAAGCCAAGGCCTCGATCGCCATGTGCGACCGCGTCGATGAGACCGCCGCCCTCTGCAAGATCCACGCAGCCAAGAGCCACTACCTTGAATCGTGGGGCGATGCGGAGACGACCTTTGGTCTGTCCTCGCTGCAGCAGCCGCTGGTTCGTCCGTTGCACGACACCCGCGACCCGATCGCGAGCCTCTTGGCGTGGTCTGGCAACAAGACCGGCACGCTGAAGTTCATCCAGGGCACCTGGAAGACCGCCGTGATGCCGTTCGCTGACAAGGCGCCGAAGCTGTTCACCTCGTTCTGGGACAAAGCCCTGCACGACGGCTTTGTTCGCACGGTCAAGACCGCTCAGCCTGGTGGCCCAGCCGCTGCGCCGACCCCTGCTGCGCCGCCCGTACCCGCCGCTGCTGCCGACAAGGCCGCCGCCGCTGCTCCAGCTGCCGCCGCTCCTGCTGCTGCCGCGGACCCCGCTGCGGCCATCCCCGCGCCCGGCGTTGTACCCGCTCCCGCGGTTCCTGCTGCTGCTGCTGACACGGCACCGCCCGCCGCC
>JAGSHB010000286.1 GCA_023954815.1 Myxococcales bacterium
CACGGGTTCTTGTCGTCGCATTCAACCTTGTCCCCGTCGCACTTGCCTGCGGTGCACTTGTCGTCCTTGGTGCACGCGCTGCCGTCGTCGCAAGCGCCGCTGTCGAGTTTGGCGTTGGTGCAGCCAGTCTTGGCGTCGCAAGCATCCTTGGTGCATGGGTTGTTGTCGTCGCAATCGACCGTGGCGCCGCTGCAGAGCGAGGCCGCGCAGCCGTCATCCTTGGTACATGCGTCTCCGTCGTCACACTTGCTGCTGTTGTTCGTCGTCGTGCAGCCAGTCGAGAGGTCGCAGCTATCGTCCGTGCAGGGGTTGCTGTCGTCGCAGGTAATGGTGACGCCGCTACAAAGCGCCGCCGCGCAGGTGTCATCCTTCGTGCACGCGCTGCCGTCGTCGCAAGACTTGGTGTTGTTGGTGGTCGTGCAGCCAGCGGCCATGTCGCAGCTGTCATCGGTGCAAGGGTTGCTGTCATCGCAGCTGACCGTGGCGCCGGTGCACAGGCCCACGGCGCACGTGTCACCCTTGGTGCAGGCGTTGCCATCGTCGCAAGCGCCGCCGTCCAGCTTCTTGTTCACGCAGCCTTTGCCGCCGTCGCAGGTGTCGGTGGTGCACGGGTTGCTATCGTCGCAACCCTTGGCGCCGTCTTCGTCGGTCGTGCCATCGCAGTTGTTGTCGATGCCGTCACAGGTCTCTTTTTCAGGTGCCTTGGTCGTGCAAGCCCCGAGCCCGCCGCCCGTCGGCGCGCCGTCTGCGCCGTCGGCCAAGCACTGCCGGGTGTTGGTGCAGCCGGGAAGTCCGGCGGCGAAACAGGTGGTCTTGGCGCTCGTCGCGATGGCCCAACCCGAGCACTCACAGGTCGCGCCGGCGTCCGGCACGCATTGCTTGGTGTCCGCGCCGTCGACGTCTTTGACGTCCGAGCAGGTGTAGCCCTTGTCGCAGTCGGCTGTCGCCTTACAGCTCGTGCCGCAGAAGTTGCCTGCCGCGCCGCCTGCCACGCAGGCGCCCGCGCTGTCCCCATAGCTACATGCGCTGTTGCTCACACACGGCGCGCACAAGGCAGCGCCGCGCTCCACGCAGACCTTGGAGCCTGAAACGTCCTGACAAACTTGGTCGCTGTCGCAATCCGCATCCTTTTCACAGGGAGCCGCGCAGGTCTTGCTGCCGTCGCCGTCGAGTACGCACGCGCCCGCTGTACAATCTGCGTCAGCCTTGCATTCACAGCCGGCGGCTCCTGGGCAGTCACCGCCACCGTCATTTCCAGTGCCGTCGCCTGCGCCACCATCATCGGTCGCTACACCGTCTGTCACCACGTCGTTTGTAGCGTCGCCCGATTCCCCGTCGCCTGGATCGGTCGAATCGATGGTGCCGAGGTCGTTGCTGATGTCACCTGCGCTGGAGACGTCTTCGGACGATTCGTTCGGAAACTCGTCGCCGCAACCTGTCACGAAGAGCAGAGACGCACACAAAAACACGCCAGCCAATGGCCGAATCACACGCGAAAACCGAATCATCTTGTTGCCTCCTGAGGGGGCATCTGACGGCGGGGCATGCCGTGGAGCGTCGTCCTCAGTATTTTCTGGAGCAAAGACACAGGGGGGACAGGTTGTTGATTCCGGGAATGGAATGCAAGACCAGCGTCCGGTCTTTCGGCCGCTTCTCATAAAGCCACACCGTTGCGTTCGAGCTCTCGTTGGTGCGCCGCTCCATTCGCCAAACGCGGCGGGTCTTGGGGCTGCGAAACTGAATTACGAGTGGTTTCATCCGCTAAAGGGTCGCTGATGGCCCTGAAAGCCTGCTGCAGGCGCCATAACTCGAGGAAGGCATATGCGTATTTGTGTCGCCGCCCCCCGCCATGAGCAAGCTTGAGGTCGTGCCGGTTTTCATGCAGGAAACTTTGCGGCAGCCTCAGCCCGACATGGAGCCCCCCTCCAGTCGTATCGCACGACGCCAATGCCCAGAGGGCCAACATGTCGCCTAGTTCCCACGATCCCCTCGCTGAGCTCATTGCAGTACTTGAGCGTAAGCCGGTGGGTAGTCCTCGTGAAACCGCAGAAGTTCTGCGCCGAAGTCGTATCACTGCAGAACACCTCGCAGCCTTTGCCGACTTCGACCACCCGGCGGAGGACTCTTATGGGCGCAAGCTCGTACACGATGGCGGGCACTTTGAAGTCATGGTGATGTCGTGGCTGCCGGGTGACATGGCGGCGATTCACGACCACGGACGCACACAATGGGGGGCAGTTCGACTATTTGGGCGGGCCGAACACGCGACGTTCCGCCTACGTGATGGGCAGCTCTCCACACAGGCTCGGTCGCAAGTTTCCTCGGGAACGACGCTGCCGGTCCATCACCAACTGATTCATCAGATGGGTAATCAGGGTTCGGAGCCGTACCTCACGCTGCACGTCTACGGTGCGCCGCCAGCTCATGAGGGAATTACGTCGCAGGCCAGATTGTATGAACTGCACCGTGACCGCGTGCAGCGCATCGACGGGGGGATGTTCTTTGGTCTCCGCCAAGACGAAGTGACGAGCGAAGAACCGGGCGTCCGCGCGGATGCGTGCACACGACTTCGACATCATGTTGAACTGCTGAAACGACAGTGCCGCATTCACGGCGTCAGAGTCGTCGACTCAGAGCCCGCCAGCGTCGCCACAGAAATCGCGCAGTGGCTATTTGGGGGCTCGCTATGGCGTGCGGTAGAGGCGGCGGTGCAACCGGATGCACACCCGCACAGTGAGGGCTCGCGAATCGCGGTTGTCGACCAAGAAGTCTTCGCCGCGGCGGTTGTGCAGCGGATGCTCGTTGATAAATGCGACTCTGTAGGCGAATTCAAAGCACTTGCCGAGCCGCTGGAATCGTTGCTGGCTGAGCCATGCCGAGGCGGGTTCGCAGGTGCGTACTTGCGGCAGGTCGGTCAGCGACTCAGACATTAGCGCCGCCGGTTGGCTCAGCTAATCGCCGTCGATGGCCAGGCAACACTTCTTGTATTTGCGACCGCTTCCACAGTGGCAGGGCTCGTTACGCCCAGGGCGAGCGATCTTGCGAATTGGTGCGTGGTGGTGGTCGTGGTTGCAATCGGGACCGTGGACGTGACCGGGCTGAGCGTGATGGTGATGGTCGTCGTGGTCGTGGTTGCAGTCAGGGCCGTGGACGTGGGCCGCGGGTGCTCCCTGGTTCGTCGGAATGCCGAATCTCTGGGCGATCAGATCAGCGGGAGCGTGCGTGGCGTGCTCATCAACTTGGGACATCGGAGGCTCCTGTGTGGATCTGTTTCAAATCTATATGGAAATCTACGTGCCAGGCGTTTCGCGAAAGCCCCAAAAATCGGCCTGCGCGAACTTTCTTGTAACCCTAACCGACGATTTTTGCTCCGGCCAGCGTCATAGAGGTGAGGACACGCGAACTTCCTCGTCCTCTCATGGAGTTCAAACATGCGCCCGCTACGCTGCCCATTTCCTCTCTACTGCTATGAAATTACAACCCGAACGATCAATCGCCAATTTTTGATGCGGCCGGAGGAGGACATCAGGACGATCATCTTGGGTGTGATCGCACGTGCGCAGGACCTGACGGGGGTTCGCATTCACGCCTTTCACTTCGCCTCGAATCACTACCATCTGCTCATTACCTGCCGAAATACCGAGCAGAAAAGTAAGTTCATGCGACTGGTCAACGGCAATCTCTCCAAGAAGCTCAACCATTTTCACGGTAGGAGCGGCACGATGTGGCACAAACGTTTTCGAGCGATTGGTGTCGCGCCGGACGAGGCCTCCCAAACGGCCCGACTGCGCTACATCATGGCGCATGGCGTGAAGGAAGACCTCATCGACAAGGTTGGGGATTGGACGGGCGCGACTGCGCTGCCGTGGCTGCTACACGGTGAATCGATTTACGGTGTCTGGACTGACTTCACAGCGCGGTACCACGCGAGTCGGCGGAAGAACTTCGTGGAGATTCCCGGCGAGTTCGACACGGTGTACGAGGTTCGAATGACGCCACTGCCGTGCTGGAGTGAAACCCACGCGGACCTTTGGCGGCAGCGAGTTCGAGACCTGGCGGCCGAGATCGACGAGTCCGCTGCAACGCGTCGGAAAGAGACTGGGGTGGGCGTGCTTGGTATTGCTGCGGTCTTGCAGGCCGATGTCAACGCAGAGCGTCCCCAGAAGAGGCGGAGTCCCGCTCCGAAAGTGCATGCGGCTTGCCCGATTGTGCGGCGCCAGTTGGAGCAAGAGCTACGCGCTATCGCACATGCGTACCGGGAGGCGTCGGAGCGATTTCGTAGCGGCGAATGGGACGTCGAGTTCCCCGAGGGCACCTTTCGGCCCGCGGGCGGGTTTGTGGCGTCTGATGCCGAGTTTGCAGCGTGGTGATACGTAAGTTTCGCCCCGGAGACGGACCGACTGACCGCCAAGTGGTCTCAAGCGGTGGGTAGCGGTTCGGTGGCAGCAGTTCATTGCGGGTGACAGCACGCCGCAGTTGCCGAAATGCTGGGGAAGGTGTCGGCTGAATCGGGCTCGTGCCCATCAATCGCGAAGACGCGCGCCTGAAGCGCGGGTGTCGCCCTATATCTTGAATTCTCTGCTAAAAACTGGCTCCAACTAATCGCCTGGCACTTAAAGCGACTTAACGCTGTGCAACTCGCCCACCAACTAATCGCCTGGCACTTGGTATTTCGCACCTTGTCCAACGACCAACCGCTCGCTAGGCTGCGCCGGCCATGACGCAGTGCGGCATTGCTCGCCGCTC
>JAGSHB010000118.1 GCA_023954815.1 Myxococcales bacterium
CTACGCCGGAGTACAACTTCGTGGCGCCGCTGCCTCAGACCTCCATCAAGGTTGGGCCGTTTACCATCACCTTCGGCAAGGCGATGAACGCCAAGGGGCTCATCGAGACCCGCCCGACGGTGCTCGTGGTCTCAACCCACGGCGCCAAAGGGCTCAAGCTCGACCTGGACGGGACGGCCGCCAATGGCAAAGAGACGTCGTGGGATGTGCCCGCCGGCGCCACCGTCCGCAGCACAGCGCTGATCCCGCACATGAAGCCGTTCTTTTCCAACAACACCGCGACGGTGGATTTGTCGTGGGTGGCCCCGGCTAAGTTCAAGATCAAGGGGTCGTTTAAGGCCAAGGTGCCGATGATTCGCCCGGAGTATGGGGTCCCCGCGATTCGCTCACTGGATCTGACCGAGGTCTTCGTCGAGCTGACCCTGCCTTCCGGCGACATCGTCATCGGCGGCAAGGCGGCGCTACAGGTCTACGACCGCGCCAAGAAGGTCTCGCACCTCAGCGGGTTGGCGCAGTTCGAGATGGACGCGCCTGATCCCAAGGCGGTGCCGGCCAAGCCAGGGCGCGTGGGCGGCACCATCGCGCTCAACGGGCTGTGGAAAAACCCCTTCTGGATTCCAAACTTTGCGCTGTTCAACATCGGATTGTCGGCCAAATTTCCCGCTGGTTCATCCGTGCCGACCGCCATCGGCTACAACGGCCAGGGCCTGTGGCTCAAGGGGGCCATGGACGGCAAATGGCCAAAACTCAAGGCGAACAAGCTCAACTCGCCCGTTGGCGTCAAGGCCGACGGCTCGCTGATGACGACCCTGCCGAGCAACGTGGAGACCATCGGCTCGACCGTCTACGTGGACACTGTGCCGGGTGATTCGGGCATCTGCGCGGCCCCGGGGGTGTGTGCCAAGATGCCAGAGCTGCTGCTGCGCCTCGACGCGCAAAATGTCAGCCCGGTCGAGATGACCAAGCGCACCAATTTCTTGCTCGCGGCGCTCAAGAAGCTGCTTGCGGAGGCCAAGGTGGTGCGGACCTACGATCCCAAGACTCAAAAGGCGACGCAGACCAAGGCGCCCTGGGCGGAGTTGGCGAAGGTGATTCCGGTCAACAAGACGTTGAGCACACCGAAGCTGGGGCCCATCCCGTTTTCGCTCGACCGCTTCTTTTTCTATGTGCACACCAACAGCATGCAGCGCTTCGGGCTGGACTGGCCGTTTGGCTTTCGGATGGCCGCCGATGCTCGGTTCAAGCCGCCGGCGGGGCCAGACAAGGGCAAAGAGAAGAAGGTCAAACTCTTCGGCGATATGAACCTGCTGGGCGCCACGTTGGGTGGCTGGATGAGCCCGCTGCAGCTGCTGCCTGGCGTCAAGCTCGTGGGCGATCCGTTCCGGCGGCATGTGCTGCTCAAGGGGGGCTCGGTACAGATCCCGGTCAAGAGCGAGAGCTCGCAGTGGGGCACGTTCGAGGGCTGGTTCAATGGGACGAAGTATGTCCAGGGCAGCGGCGGGGCGGTCCTATTCAGTCGCCGCGGCGGGCAGCACAGCCTGGGCGTCGACGTCACGGCGAAAGAACTCGCCCCGGCATGCGTGCCTGGTGCGGTCGATATCAATGGTAAAAAGCGGGACTGCAAGACGCCCATCGCGCGGGTTGTCGTGACCGTCAAGACGGGAGACTCCAAGGTCAAGCCGTTGCAGCGCACACGGGTGATGAAGACGAGGTTCGGCGTCCTACAACCTGGGCAGAGCCACCACGTGGCTGTGGTCCGCAATCTGAAGACCCACATTTACAAGGTCTTCGTCGACGGCAATGAAGCCGCGCTCCTCGATACGGCCAATGGCAAAGATGGCATCCCGGGTACCAAGGACGACCTGGACCGCTTCGCCTCGCCGACGGTCTCTGCGCCGATCACCATGGGCCAGAAGTTCCATCACATCGACGATATGCGCCTGTGGAAGAGCGAGCGCACCCAAGACCAACTCCGCCGCGGCGCGCTGGCTTTGCCCAAGGGATTTCACACCGACAAGGGCCTCATCGCGCGTTGGCAGGTCGACTTTGACCGCAAGGACGATGTCAGCAACGGCGTCATGATGATGCGCAACAGTCGCTTGAACGCGGCGGCGGCTTGGCACGGTAAGTACCTGTCTGGCGCGGCGGCGGTGATCGACCCGAACAACCAAGATCTCTACTTCGCGTTGAACCTCGCGCTGAACAACCCGGCGGCGAACGGCTGGTCGTTGCGGGCGGGGCTCGACATCAAGCTACCGAAGGCGTTTCGGACCCTCTCCGGCAACCCTGAGGGGATCGCCATGGCGGCGGAGATCGCGTACGCGGAGAACACCCTGAGCGGCAAGCTCTTCATGCGGCAGCTCACCTTGGTGCCGATCCCGACCAAGGGCGGTCTTGTGCTGACCGGTGCCGGACCGGACGGCCAGACGGGCACGTTCGACGATGGCGTCTTGGCCGAAGCGAAGTTCACGTACCCATCTACATCGGGCTTCTCAGGGGAGGCGCTGCCCAACATCGACACCAGCCTGCAGCTCGCCATCGACTGGAACGGCAAGCGCTCCCCCATCTTGGGGTCGACCCTGCGGCTCGGCTGCCTCAAGGCGGACAAGAAGGCGGGCGCGCTGTTCACCGGCAAAACGTGCACCCTCGGCAGCGGCTATCACGTGTTCACGCGTACCACCGCCGGCAAGACGGGCGGCCTCAACGTCGACCTGGGCGGCGGCCTCGGCAAGCTGGGCATCACCGGCAGCTTTGAGCTGTCCACGCTGAACAAGCCAGTCGCGATGAACGTCCAGGGCGGCGTGACCGTGTTCGGTAAGAAGATCGCCAACGCGCTGCTCAGGCTCGACAAGAGCGGATTCAAGGCGGAGACAGACCTGAAGTTGGGCTCGCTCAACGGCGTCGAATTCGGCGCGGCGACCAAGATCAGCGTGGCCTACACGTGGAAGCCGGCGCGGCTGTGTGCAAGCGGCAAGACCAAGCTGGCCGTTCCGGCTCTAGCGACCTTCGACGGGACCCTGTCGGCCTGCTTCGGCACCAACCCGACCGCGAGCTTCAGTGGCACGGCCAAGGCAGGCACGTTCGGCGGGGTGCCGCTGGCAGACCTAGCGGTCAAGCTCGACGCGACAAAGGGGCTGCACATCACCAAGGCAAAGCTCAAGATTCCCAATATTTTCGACGCGAATTTGTCTGGCTACTACAAGAACGCCAAGAGCTTCGACCTCACCGGCAAATCGACTGTGCTGCCCGGCAAAGGCAAGTTGCTGAAGTTCGTCAACACAGTAGCGATGAGTCGATCGTCGAACGCAGCTACGAAGCTCAGCAGCGCCATGACGGTGTCGTCGCCCACAAAGTGGGTGTCATCGGCAATCAAGGGCTCGCTGCAATATGCGGGCGGCCAATGGTATTGGGCGTTGGCAGGCTCGGCCACACTCAAGCCCTTCGGGTTCAAACTGACTAGCGGGCGCTTCTGGGCGTGTAACCCACTGAGCAAGACCGCCAAGTCGAACCCGCCAGAATGCAAGACGACCACCGGTTTTGGCGCCTCAGCCACGTTGAATCTGGGAATCGCGAAGGTGAAGATCAAAGGCGCGGTCGCGCTCAACATCAAGATCGGCACAGGGCGCTACGACAAGGTGGAGCTGACCGGGAAATTGACCACGAAGTTTCGCAAGGTGTTCTCGTTCACAGGCACGCCGACGCTGACGATGACGGCGCCAATCCGCAGCGGCCATAACCAGCTCAAGTTGACGTCCAAATTGACGGCGTTTTCAGTCACGTCCACGCAGAACCTGACATTGAAGGCGGGTACAAACGGCTTGCCAAAGTCGTTCACCCTGACTGCGAGCGGTTCGCTCAAGCCCTACGCCGGCGTCACGCTGAGCGGCGGCAAGGCCTATTACAAGTGGAGCGGGGCTGGCTCCTCTGCGTCAGCGACCGGCAGCCTCAACCTGTCTCCTGTGGTCACAACAAAGGTCAGCGCGGTCATCTCGACGTCGGGCGCGTACGCCTTCACCGGCACGGGTGAGGTGCGGATGGCCAACCTCATGAAGAAGTCGACGTCTGTAACGATGAGCAGCAGCGGTGTGGCGGTCAACTCGTCGATGACAGCTGACACCTATGTGGCGGATCTGACAGGAACCATCAACGGGAATGTGCCGTACAATAAGGCGTTTAGCTTTAGCAGCACCGGCAAGCTCAAGCTGTCCGGCTTCCCAGAGGCGTCGGTCGGCAATTTCAAAGCGCACTACACATCAGGGGTTTCGGGCACGGCGTCGGTCAATATGAAGATCATGAACATGTCTGTAACGGCGACGGCATCCCCCAACTCGACAGGACTGACCCTGTCTGGCTCGCAGAGCTACAACTGGAACCTGGGGAGCATCCCGGGATTTTCGTATTTCGTCACCGTGACGGAATGGTTCGCAGCGGCGGTGAGTGGCTGGTCGTGCTCGTGCGGGTTGGATATCCCGCCCTGCAAGTGCACGCAAAGTCAGAAGAAGTACAAATCGAAAGGCGTCAGCGGATCCGTCAAATTCACCCTATCGGGCACCAGCTATGGTACGTCCAGCAACGTGCAACTCAAGGCCACGGCGACACTCACGGCTGGTCTGTCCGCAACCGCGTCGACGACCTGCAACATGAGCCTCAACCCGCAGTGCTGCTTCTCGTTCCCATCGCCAGTTGGCAAGCAGTGTTTGAAGCTCTATTAGGCGCGTGATGGGCTGGGCATACGTCGGAAGACAAATCGCCAGGATGCACCACAGCGGCCGATTGGGGCTACCCCCCACTACTATGCCCTTGACGACCTTAGACCGGCTCTGGAGGCATCCTGAGGGCTAGGAGGGGCATTTTGCCTCGCCAAACAAGGCCGAAACTGGCCTCGCGGGTGACGTGGGTTCTGACGGAGTTCGCGCGGCAATCACGGTCGAACATCAATCAATCACGGCACGTTGAGCTTAGTCGACGTCGTCTTGGTGACACGAAACTGACGGATGAGGTCGTTATTCGGCTCGATTCTGATGATGACCCACCGACCGATATGCGTCGTCAGGTTGACGGCTTTACCCGGCTTGACCTTGCCCAGGATGATCTCTTTGCAGTCCTTGTCGTTCCAGCCAACGATGAGGTGCCGGTCCTTCGTGGTGTTCAGGATGTTGATCACATACTTCGGCCCATCGGGGCCACTGCAGCCATCTTTCGGGGGAGGGCCGACGTCCGCGGGCCCCGTATCCAGTTGAGCGGTGTCCTTGATGTGCGTATCGGCGGCGCCGGAGTCCGTCGTCATGCTGTCCGTCAGCTTGATGTCGCCGGTGTCTGACATGGCCGTGTCCGCCAGACCGCCTGTCTTCGAGTCCGCGCCGGCTGAGGTGCCGTCGCTGATTGTCACGTCTGCCAGAGCTGCGAATTCGAGGCGATAGTCGGCCAGCGAGCGACCGTCGTCCAAGCTACAACCGCTCAGCAGGCCCGCCAATGCGAGCGATACAAGCGCAAATTGGGTGACGCGGTGATTCATCAGAACGCCACCTGCAAGCCAAGATCCATCGAGCGAACCGTCGCTTTGCCGATGTCGATGATGTCGTCGGCGTGCAGGCCGCCATAGCGACCGTTCAAGCGTGTCTGCTCCATACGAAACACCCAACTCATGGCGTTACCGCCGCACAAGGTCAGCTCAAAGCCGTAGTCACCGTTGCCGTTGAAGAGGTTGTAACCCCAGACCTCCAGGTTGATGGGGTAGCGTTGGCTGAATCGCAGCACGGTCAGTACGGACAAGGGGGCCGTCCAGCCGGCTGCGCGTACGTCACCGAGGGCATGCCACATATAGTCCAGACGCACGCCGCCATAGAGCGACACGCGATTGGCACGGAAGCCAGCGCGCAGCGCCGTATTGACCCCGACGCCGCCTGAGAGCCCGCCCTCCTCCTCGCCATCGGTGTAGATGAAGGCATCGGATGTGCGCCCCCCGACATAGGAGGCAAACCCAATGTCCATCATCGGCCCGAAGCCGGACTCTGTGCTCAACAACCGCAGCGACACGTAGTAGGCGCCGGCGCCCAACGTGCGGTCACCTTGCACCGGCAAGCCCACCGTCTCAGCCCGCCGATAGCCGAGGAACCAGCGGACGAAGTGGGTGCCTCTTTCTACGAATGCGGCGTCCAGTGCGTCTGAACTGAGGTCTCCGAGGTCGACCACGCGCCGATGGGGTGCGGTGGGTTTGGGCACACGCAAGGTCGACTTCCAGATAGGCCGTTTACCGCTGACAGCAGCACTGGCGGTACCGACCGGAAGCCCCATCCGACGTTCCAGGGCACGGGGAGAGCCAGCGTTTAACCGGATGAGGCGCACCTGCATGTCGAGCCAAGCAGCCTCATCGGTTGCCTGCTTGGCTAATTGCGTCTTCAGGTGGGCTTTGAGTGTGCCATTGACGACATGCCTGATTGCCGCGCGCAGCCTCCGTGCAGCGGCCGATTCCGCCGCTCGCTGAATCCCAGCCGCCGTGTGACCGGCAGCACGGCCAGATTTTGCGCTCATCTTCTCGGAGCGAGTCTCAGATAGGGGGACCGTCAGCACGCGACTGCCGCCTTTCCAGTTGACGGTGGCGACCGCTCGCATGCGATAGCCATAGGTCTGGACGGTGACGCGGCGCCGGCCCTTGCGTTTGACCGCCTTGCGCTGCGTCACAGTGCGATAGCCGCTGACCTCACGGGCTTGTTGCTTGCGGCTGCAGTCATAAAGTTCGATCTTGCCGTAGCCAATCGGGCGCCGGCACGTCCGCCTGACGGTCACCCGGTACACGGTGCGATAGACCGGCTTTCTAACCTGTGACGTCACCCAGTGCGTGTACTCGTACGTTTCCATGCGGCTCGTGCGCTTAGCCGAAGGCTTGCAGCCCGACAGCGTCAGGCTCACCGTCACAGCCGTGTCCCCCGAACCGCCGGAGAGCTTGCGAGCGACGGATTTTGGCGACCCGCACCCCGATGCCTTGTCCACACGGATGGTGTGACCGAGTGAGCGATCCAGCTGGGCCAAGGCCGTGTTGGGCAGCTTCGGGTCGCCCCAGCGGGCCAGGCCCTCGTGGAGGGCGCGCAGGCCGAGCTGCGTCGGTGAGCTCGCTGCGCGTTGCGCGCTGTGATGGGCGGCGGTGCGCTGGTGGAGCATGTTGATTCGCTGGCGCCATTTGTCGGCCGGTGGCGGGCCAATGGACACGAGGTTGTGGGCTAGGTGGAGCGCGCCAGCGTACTTCTTCGCGGCCTGGAGAGCGGCGACCGCCTGCCAAGCGCGCTCTGCCGATGCCGTCATAGCTGCGTCGATCTTGTCTTGCTGGGGACCGTCTGGATGCACGCTGCGGTAGCGTCTACGCGCCTCGGCGAGCCGCTTCAGTCTAGCCATCGCCTGTGCGGCAGAGGTCGACGGCGACAGGGGTCCGCGGCTGACGGCCCTTTGCGCCGCCGCATCTGCGAAACGCCGCTGCCGCACCATCACTGAGTCGTATTCATCAGGCGTGAGGTATTCGCTTTGTAGAGACTTGGCGTACGACGCCTGAGCCTGTTTGAACTCACCACGCTCGAAGGCCCGGTGACCGGCGGTGAGATGCCTCGGCGCCTCGCAAGCCGGCAATCCCACCAAAACGATGACCGCCATCCACCCAACGCTAGCGCGCGAACATCGCAATGAAGCTTCCTCGAATCAGTGGGCAAGGTCGTGCAGCCAGTGTGACGCAGTCAGCCCATGGACTCAAATGTCAGCGGCGGCAAGAGACGTAAACGAGCGTATCGAGCCGAACACTCAGTTGCCCGCTACGGTCAGCCACGTGTGGAGCTGCAGCTGCAGGGTCAGCTGATGGGTCGGATCTGCGTTGCCGGCCAAACCTGAGGCCAAACGGTAGCGCAGTTGCACTTTGAGATCCTGACGCCGCATGTAGCGCGTGACCAGCGCTTCGGCCACCACGCCGCCCGGCTCGCTGATGTCGGGTAGCGTGGCGCGAAGCCCGCCCTCCCAATCGCTGCCTTGTGGCGACGCCTGACACTGGGCGTAGGTCGCCGCCTTGCGACGAACCTCGGCATGGGTGCGAATTCTTGCGAACCCCTCCATGACACAGGCGAGCGAGCCGTGCCGCACGGATAGATCCACACCGATGGTGACGTCGCCGGGCTCAGCACCGACCAAGGACGCGGCGTTTG
The DNA here is from genome assembly GCA_023954815.1 of Myxococcales bacterium. Classification (GTDB taxonomy): domain Bacteria; phylum Myxococcota_A; class UBA9042; order UBA9042; family UBA9042; genus UBA9042. The sequence goes on from JAGSHB010000118.1 coordinate 8,181, forward strand.
CATCGATAGGCGTGCGCTCGCCGATGCGTGTGTAGGCGCTAACCCCCAGCAGCGCGCCGGTCTGAGAAGGCCCAGCGAGATAGGGCGCCATGTCCGCGGGCATACCCGCGCCAAGGGAAACGGTGGCCCGCCCCATGAACACAGGCCGAAACAGCTTCTTGGCGAGCGGATCGATGGAGAACACACCACCGAGCAGACGCACCCGTTCGCCCCACAGCTTGGCCGTCAACATGGCGCCGAGCTGGCGACTGACGCGAAATTCACCGACGGGCGAGGCAAAGTCTGGAAAGGCGAGCTTGGGGACCGGGGTCAAGAACGCCCGTGAAAATGGCGTAATGAAACGGCCGACTGTGAGTGTGACCGACTCGCCCAACGGAAACCGAAGTCGGGCGTCGAGCAAGACGTTGGCCGTGCCAGCGAGCTCGGTTTGCACAAACCAAGACGCTTTGCCGACCTTGCCGCGCATCCGGGGTCGCACCATCTGCATCCGCCACTCGGCGTGGTCCGTGGTCAAATCCAGGCGCGGGCGCAGGAGCACGCCCATCTCTCCGGAGAGCGGCGCGGGCGTCTGCGATTGAGGGCTTGGGGTGGCGGCCACTGCGGGAGCCACCGCAAAGGCCGACCCGGAGCTCAGAAGCGCGAACAGCAGCAACGAGAGCACGCATGCCAGCCGGATGCGCACCGTGGAGGCAGTGGATGCGGGGGTGGACGTCTGGGTGGTGGACGTGCGGGCGGTGGATGCGGGGGTGGGCATGGCGTCTCCTCTGCGCTTCGTCAGCGGCGGCGGCGTCTTGCGAAACTGGCGCGTCGCCTGTGCGGCGTCCAGGGTGCGTGTTGTATCCCGGGAGGAACGCCGGAGAAAAGGGGACGAGCGTATCTCCCTCACGCAGCATCGCCCGCCTATTGTGCCGGTGCGAGCGTCGATGGCGAGCCAGCGCCGCGTGCATCCGCACCTTGGGCCGCTGGTGTGATGCCCTGGGCGACCAACTCCCGCGCCAGAGCCGTGCTGATGGGCGTCTGATGAACCGTTCCCAGGGTGGCCGCTAGCTTGCTTTCGTCGAGGAGCACTTCGCTGTCCCACAGGTAGCGCATTTTGACGATTTCGCGCATGAGCGGCATCACCCAACCCACCACGCGAAGCATCCCCCAGGGGATACTCGCCGCGCGGCGCTTGGGCTCGCCCATGGCCTGGCGCAGGGCTGTCGCTAGGTCTTGGCGGGTCAACACGTGGCCAGCGAAGTGAAAGCGCGAGGCGGCGGGCAGCACAGCGCGGCGCTCCAGCAGGTCCACGTGAGCTCGGACGAAATCGGGTAGATAGCACCACGCGTGACGGACGCCAGGCGCACCAGGAAGCTGCAATGCACCGCCGCGGGCAGCCTTGGCGAGCACGTGCGACATCCAGGACGACGCGTGACCCAGGCCGAAGAAGTCGCCGCCGCGCAGCACGATGACCTGGGCCCCGCGACCTGCGGCGGTCTCCAGCGCAGCCTCCACATCACAGCGCAGCTCGCCCTTGCGGGTCGGCGGGGCCTCGGGGGTGGTCTCAGCAATGCTGGTGCCGGGGGCGAAGTTGTAGACGTTGCCTGGAAACAGGATGGTCGCGCCCTCACGCACCGCCGCCTCGCCAATGCCCTGCGCCATGGGGACGATGGAGCCCTCCCAGCGGTGGTACGGCGCGTTGACCCCGTGGACGATGGCGCGCACACCTGCCGCCGCATGGGCAAGTGCCGCTGGGTCGAGCACGTCGCCCTCGTGCAAATCGACGGGCAAGCCGAGGCGGTCAGCGGTGGTCTGGCCCCGAGTGAGATCCCGGACAAGAGCGCGGAGCTGCCAGCCGCGGCGGTGCAACTCGAGAGCCATGGCGCTGCCGTACCCGCCGGTCAGGCCCAGGATGAGGGCCGTCGGCTGGGCGGTGGCCGGTGCGCCTTGGGAAGGGCCGGTGTGTGTGGTCGTGGGGGTGGGTGTGGACGTCGTCATGATGATGGCTCCGGTTTCGTGCCCACTCGACAAGAGCGGGGCGGTGTGAGAACACTCTACCCATCTGATTTAGACTGGATATTGCATGACATCGCATAGCAAGTATTCACAAGTGAATAGCAATGAGTTGGACTGGAACCTGCTTCGCTCGTTTCTCGCTGTGGCTGAGCAAGGCTCCTTGAGCGCGGCGGCTCGCACCTTGAGCAGCTCACAACCGACGCTCGGCCGCCACATCTCCGAGCTGGAGGAGCGGGTGGGGGTCGGCCTGTTTGCGCGTCATCCGCGTGGCCTTCGACTGACGGACGAAGGCGCCCGGCTCTTTGAGCGAGCGGTCACCGTGCGTGAGGGTGTCGACGCCTTTGCGCGGCGCGCGTCGGGGATGGATCCGGGTATCGACGGCACGGTGCGCATCTCCGCGTCTGAGGTCGTGGCCATCAGCGTGCTGCCGCACATCCTCGCGGAGCTGCGGCGGGCCGAGCCTGCCATCGAGCTTGAGTTGGTGGCAGACAATCGCTCTGCCAGCCTGCTGCGCCGGGATGCCGATATCGCCGTGCGCATGTTTCGCCCCACCCAGCCGGACCTCATCGCCCGGCACGTGGCCGACAGCCCCCTCGCGCTCTACGCCAGCGACACCTACCTCGCACACTACGGCGCCCCTGAGAGCCTCGACGACCTCACAGCCCACACGGTCGTTGGCCTCGACCGGGACGATTTGCACGTACGGGTGCTGCGCGACATTGGCGCAGACATCGGTCGAGAGGACTTCGCTATTCGGTGTGATAACCAGCCTTTTCATCTGCAGGCGGCCATCGCTGGGCTCGGGATTTCGGCGGTGCAGCAGGCCATCGCGCGGCGGCACCCCTCGCTGCAGTTGGTGTTGCCTGAGGTGACGTTGCCGGCGCTACCCTTGTGGCTTGTGGCCCACGCAGAGCTGCGGCGCAGCCCGCGGGTTCGCCGGGTGTTCGATGCGCTGGCGAAGGGGCTTGGCGCGTACTATGCGGATGAGTTCAGCTGCGATGGCGACGCATCGCCACATCGACCAGGGTCGGATTGAGCGTAGCCGAAAGATCCGCACCGCTCAGGCTCACCAACAGCCCGCGACTGCCGCCGTTGATGAACAGCTCCGGTAGGTCTGCGATGGTGTGCTGGGCGTAGATGGGCAGCGGCCGCTTGGTGCCAAAGGGGCTGGTCCCACCGACGCGGTAGCCCGTGTGCCGCTCGGCGTGCTGCGGCGTGCAGGGTTGCGCGGACTTGAGGCCGAGTTCTCGTGCCAGGGCTTTGGTGGGAAAGAGGGGTCAGATCTTATCCTTTACCTTTTGAACCAGTAAACACGGTACTGGTGGCGTACCACATCTTACCTTTTTGCTTCCAAGCCCCTCCATAAGCAGCTATCCTCAGCCAATGAGAGACACAAGAATCGATTTTCCAGGCGCCCGGCACCATGTCATGAACCGGGGGGCGCGGCGGGCAGACATCTTCCCCACCGCCGACGCGCGCGACATGTTCCTGCAACTGCTTGCTGAACTCCCGCCGCGATTCGGCCTTCGCGTTCACGGCTATGCGTTGATGCCGAACCACTACCACCTGATGCTGGAGTCAACGACAGGTAACCTTTCACGAGCAATGCAGTTTTTGGCCAGAGACTACACGCGATACGTAAACGTTCAGATGAAGTGGGACGGCGCATTGTTTCGTGGCCGGTTTCGCAATCGCGTGGTCGACACCGACGCCTACTGGCGCCATCTGCTGGCATATCTGCACCTGAATCCCGAGCGGGCTGGGCTGAGCAAGCTGGACGATCCGCTTTGGACGAGTCACCAGGCCTACACGGCTGATGAGAGGTGCCCTGATTGGCTCACCACGACAGAACTGCAGGCACTCTTTGGGCTCCAGTCCAGCTACGTCGCCTACATGGAGGACGCAATTGGCGACAAGAGCGACGCGCCGCCCGACTTCAAGCCTGGGGAATTGTGGCGCCGCAAATCGACCGGCGCTGCGGAGGGGTTGATCACGTTCGAGCCCTATGCGGCAGTGGCCGATGCGTTGGCTCGCGCCTGTGAGGTCACCGGTGTTGAGTTCGATGAGTTGACGACCCTCAAACGAGGTCGACCACCCAATAAGCCAGCGTGGGTCGCGATGTGGTGGATGTGTCGGAGGTGTGCGATTCCGCCGAGTACGGTCGCTCGAGCCTTCGGAACTCGAACCCCTACAATCAGTCGTATTGTTCGGCGCGTGGAAGACGCGCGTGCCGGTGATGAAGTGCTGGGAGAGTGGATTCGTCAGCTCTGCGCTCGTGAGTCAGGTCCGACCACGCCACCGCGGAAGAGGCGACGGAAACCCAAGGAACTCAGTGCGACACACCCTCACTCGCCGACTGCCGCCGAGATTGAGTTGATGAGGGAAATGCGTTGAGCGTCTGGTGTGTGACCAATCGACTGGCGGTTACTTTGCTTGACAATTTAAATGATAAGATCTGGTCCCAGTTCATGCACGCGTTTGTTAGCTATAAAGGTAAAGGATAAGATCTGACCCCCGACTGACGCGTCCGCCAAACGCAAAGACCCGGCCCCGCCGAAGCGGAACCGGGTCTCTGGAGCGGGCAACCGGACTCGAACCGGCGACATCCAGCTTGGGAAGCTGGCGCTCTACCAACTGAGCTATGCCCGCGTCTGCGGCGTGCGACTTTGACGACGCTGACCGGGCTTGTCAATGCCACAGACGCCGCCCATCGCCCCCGTCTCCTCGCCCACTCAGAACATCTCACGCATCCAATTGCCGCGTCCTGCCATCATCCGGCCGAGTAGCTCCAGCCCACCATCATCACCAGCTACGCCCCGGCCAGCTTGAGCCAACGCTCGCGGATGCACATACCCGGCGAATACGCTGGCCAACGCACAAGCATCCAACCTCACCATCGGCGTACCGCCGCGGGTCGCCCTGCCCTGGCCGCTCTGCACCTCGATCGTCCACGCGCCAGCGTTGTCGGGCAACACGTCGTCGGTCACCGCTACGCAGACCTGACCATCCACGCCATCGCGATAGCCCCGAGCGGCGACGGCATTGGCCAAGTGCACCACGCGCAGCAAGGCGTATTCCTGAAAGCGGATATCGAAGCGCGGCTGTGGCAGTGCGAGTAGGAAGGGATCGGGCATGGCCGTCGGAAAGCGCACCTCGCTCGCCATCGCCGCCATGTCCGCCAAGGCGGCCCACACCCGCCGAACAGCGAAGGAGGCTGTGGCAAAGAGGTCCTGCACCTGTACGACGTGGCGATCGAGACCGCCTTCGGTACGATAGGTGACCCAACCGACGAGCTGGCCGCCATCGTCGCGCACCAACAGCCCCTGCGCCGGCCGACCACGGCGCTCACCGACCAGCCGCTCCCAAATGTAGGGGCCACGATCCAGGGCACCATCAGCACCGCCACCGCCCGCGTGAAAAGCATGGTAGGTCGCTTCTATCTCGGGGCGATGCTCCTGCGTGAGCAGCTCCACCTGACCCTTGCGGCCACCAGTGGGAATGAACCGCGGATCGATGACGGCCAAATGACGACTCGCGGCGACGTCATAGCCCACGCTCTGATACAGCGCGTACGTCGATGCATAGAGCGCCGACAGCGCCACGCCCGCGTCGTGCTGCTCTTGGAGCGATTCAGCCATCATCTCAAGGGCGTAGCCCTTGCGGCGGGCATCGAGCCGGACACCAACGGCGGCAATCCCTGTAACCGGCACACTGCGCCCGCCCTGCCACCAGCCCATGGGGATATGCATCAACCCACCGACCACGCCGGCATCGGTCCGCAAGACCCGCAAGTTGTCAGCGCCTGTGAGGTCAAACCAAGGCTTGGCAACGTTGGCGTCGAAAGCGAAGGCGCTGGCCAAGATCTCGGCGAGGGGCTCGTGTTCGTCGATGTTGGCTACACCAAAAGTCGCTGGCGCGCGGAAAGACTGCATTTTCGGGTCCTCAGCTTGGATCGAGCGGCACCGTAGCTAGACAAACTCGCTCGTGCAATGACAGGGACGCGTGCACCGTAAATGGTGTCCGACAACATCGAACACGAAGGCGCTGTGAAACCTAAAGATAAGATCTGTCCCTAACTCAGCATCGCGTTTAGGAGATGAAAAGTTAAAAGATAAGATCTGACCCCTTTGCTGGGACGACCTTGCGGGAGTCACCGTCATAGGCGCCGCTAAAGCTAGCCGGCCGCCAGAACCAGGCGACCAGCGCACCGGCGGCCGCATGGCCCGCCGCCACCCAATACAGGGTGAACTCAGGCCACAGCAACGCACCGAAAAACGCCACTTCATACGTGCCGGCACAGGCCCACAGGCGCTTGTCCATCGTCGAGGTCAGCAGCGCCATGTAAAATCCGCAGAGGAGCAGACACATCAGCAGGGCCGACTGAGCTGGCAAGCCCGTGCTGTACACCGCCCCCGACAGCAGCACGTTGGTGATGCCGAGTGACGCTAAGGACCACGACGCGCGCCGGTTGAACGAGGTCGCTGTGATGGTCTCGCTCGCCCAGATGCGGCCACCGATGATGGCGATGAGGAAGATCGCTGCTGAGATGAAGTTGAACGCATGGCCGGCCGCCCAGATGCCTTGCTGATCGAGAATGCCCATCACCAACGCCGGCATCGCGGAAAAACCCACACCGAGGCTGAACGCCATGAAGGCCCGGGTCCGCGTGCCGATGGTCGAGTCCATCTGTTGCCGCATGTGCTCCAAGCGCTTGGACCGCTTTTCTGCCTGCTTGGCGGCCTCTTCGCCCTCCGCTAGCTCGGCCAACAAGGCCTCAGACGGTGACTCGATGGCGGCGACTAGACCTCGTGCGGCGGGTACATGACCGGCCGCGAGGTGGTAGGTGACCATGCGCGTCAGGGCTTCGTTCAGGCCTGCTTTCGCCGCAGGGTTGTCGCTCCAGCTGTCGAGCGCCATTTGGTAGCAAAATCGCGAGGCGGTAAAAACCATTGTGACCTCGGCATGGTCCTTGTCCTCCGTTGCGATCAATTCCTTGAGCTCCGTCAGGCGCTGGGACGCGGCGGCGCTGAGCTCCAATGACGTGCGGTGCTGTAGGTACTCGCCGATGGCGTCGTGAAAGGCGATGGCCGACTCAAACCGCGCGCCGGGATCGTGAGCCGTGGCGCGATTGGCGAGGGCGGCCAGCTCCGGGGCAATGCCCTCATCGTAGCTCACCGGTTTGGAGTGATAGGCCGCAGCGAGCAGCTCCATGGGCGAATGACCCCGGTGGCGCGGCTTGCCCGTCAAGACCTGGTGCAGCAGCGTGCCGAGCAGGTAGACGTCGGTGTGCGCGTCGATGCCAGCGCCCTTGCCCGCCGCCATCTCCGGAGCCATGTAGTGCAGCGTGCCAGCGATTGCGTTGATGTCTTGGGCCTTGGGGATCCGGGCCTCATCGCTGCCAATGGACACGGCCAAGCCCCAGTCGAGCACATATACTTCGCCAAAGGGGCCGACCATCACGTTGTCGGGCTTCAGATCGCGATGCAGCACGCCGCGGCTGTGGGCGAAGGCGATGGCGTTGCACACCTGCATCAGCACACCGAGGTGCCAGCCCAGTGTATCGGCTTGCGCGGCTTGGGGCAGCAGGGCTGGGTCGGCGATGAGGTCCGACCAGGCGCGCCCCTCGATGCGCTTCATCACAAAGGCGGGCTCACCCGCCAAGTCACGACCCAGTGCATGGATCGGCACCACGTTAGGATGTTCGAGTCGCCCCATCACCCAAGCTTCGCGCAGCAGAGCCAAAGCGGCGTTGTTGGTGTTGCCCTTGGCGCTCTTTATCGCCACATCGCGCTCGAGGGAGTGCTGCCGCGCCACACGTACGATACCCATACCGCCCTCGCCGAGGGTCGCTCCCAGGGCGTACTCGGGCGCTTGCAGCGGCGTCTCAGGGCCGGTCATCCGTAGGGCTTGAAGCGATAACAACGCGCTCTCGTCGGCGGACTTCGGGCGGGACAGCGGCGGCGAGATGGTGCCCTCGCTGTGCTGGGCCAAGATGGTTTCAGCATCGAGACCGAGCGTCTGAAGGTGGGTTTCCAAGGCCACAAGCTGAGCCGTACTGACGTCGTTCAGCCCGGCATCTCCGGCTTCTGGCGCGCTATCGCCTGGCAGCGTTGGCTGTTCACTCACATCTGGAGACGCTGATCCGGGCTCATCCATTGCCTACGCCGCCGACCGTTTCGCGGCCTTGGCCGGCGCGTCAGCCACCCGCGCGAAACCTTGGTCTCCCTCGAGCTGCTGGGCCATGGCCACGAGCACGTCGGGATCGAAGAGCAGCTCCGCCAGCACCGGATGCAGACTAGCGCGATGGGCGAGGCACCACTGCAGCGTCGCCCACTTGTAGCGGTCGTGCTCGGCGTTGAGTTTGGGCGTGAACTTGCGGACCGCCCGGTCGCTCGCCTGACAGATGAAGATGTCGTAGCGCTTGGTGCCGCGGGTAACTCGACAGCGACTGAGCACCTCGGCAGTCGGCACGCGGTGCATCTCTTCGGCCGCCTCGCGCCAAGCGGTCACAGCGGCACTCTCGCCTGGATCACGGCGGCCGCCGGGCAACCCCCACAAGCCTGCGTTGTTGCTCGAGCGGGAGCGCCGCACGATCAAAAGCTTGCCCCCGCTGAGGAACAAGAGACCGGCAGAACGCTTGGTGGGTGTACAACGAGCCATCGCCCAGCAAGCGTGCCTCGCTCAGCCAACCCAGCAAGAAAAACCCTACTTTCATGGGGTTTTAGTGATTATCTGTCTACTAACTACCGTTATCCGTAAACCATGGGGACTCGACCAATGCTCGGGTGAACTAGAAGTCGCGGAGGAACTGGTGCAGGCGGCCGATGAGCATGGCGTCGAGATCGTACAGCAGCACGTCGCGCTGATCGCGGATCTCTTTCTTGTGAGACTTCTTCAGCCGCAGACCGTTGTGCGAGATCAGCCAAGCCTCGAACATCTCGGCCGGGTCGTCGGCGAGCAGGATGTCGGCACGCAGGGCGCCATCACCGAGGGCTACGTTCGCGGCTGCGCGCAGATCCTTGAGCGTCGCCTTTTTCGGTTTGGTCTTTTTCTCAGCCTGCTTCCTGGCAGCCTTCGGCGCCTTGTCGATCTTCACCTCGGCTTTCGGCGCAGCTTTCGGTGCAGCCTTCGCCTTCTTCGCAGCGGGCTTTGCGGCCGGTTTCTTGGCCTTTGCGGCAGGCTTGGCAGCTTTGGGTGCGGGCTTCGCTGCGGTGGTTTTCTTTGCGTCAGCCATCAGATTCTCCGGTCGTGTCGAATAGGGTTCGCGGTGAGTGGGCCGACAGGTATAGGCATTTTCTCCGCAGATTCAAGGCGCTGCGTGATTTGCCACCCGAAACTGCGCTGAGCGTTCGGAGTACCGTTCGGGATTGACCGAACGCTCATCAGCCCTACAGTGGATGGCGCACCTCCGATGGAGACCACCATGACCCCGAATTTCCTTGGCAACCGCCGCCCTACCCTGCTCGCCGCGCTGCTCACTGTCGCGTTGCTCTCGCCGATGACGACCTGGGCAGCGGATGCGCCGCTACCGACGGTGAAGACCGTGGTGCAAAAGCTCGACGATCTCTATCGCTCGAAGACCTCCAAGGCGACCATGACGATGAAGGTCGTCAAACGGCGGCGCACGCGCGCGCTGACCATGGAGATGTGGACGCGGGGGCAAGACCAAGCGCTGATTGTGATTCGTAAACCTGCCCGTGAGGCCGGTACGGCGACGCTGAAGAACAAAGATGAGCTCTACAACTACGCGCCCCGCGCCGATCGGCTGATTCGCATCCCGAGCGGCTTGTTGGGATCGAGTTGGATGGGGAGTCACTTCAGCAACGATGACCTGGTGCGCGAGACCAGCTGGGACAGGGACTACGCCACAAAGCTGAGTTGGCAGACCGACGGTGGCAAACGCGCGCTGCTGGCGACTATGACGCCGAAACCTGGCGCACCTGTGGTCTACACCAAAGTCCTGTTTTTCATGGATGCGAAACACTTTACGCCCGTTCGTACGGAGTTTTACGACCGCAAGAAGCTCATCCGCACCATGCGCTACGAGGATGTGCGCGTGGTGGCTGGCCGGCGCATTCCGCACCGGATGATTCTGCAGCCCGCGAAGAAGCCGAAAGAGCGCACCGAGATGATCTATGAGCAGCTGCAGCTCGATGTGCCGGTGCCGGCGAGCACCTTCACCAAGCGCGGTCTGCGCCGTGCGGCCAAGCGGTAGCCCAAGACGAACCGGCGGGGTGAACGGGACCAACGGCGCGTATTTCGGAGGATGACCATGGCGCTCAATTTGCGCACCTCTTTCTTGGCGATGGCTGCGCGCAACCTGTTGCGCAATGGCTGGCGCAGCGGGCTGACGGCCGGCGGTATCGCGCTCAGCGTGGCGATGATGATTTGGACCGTCGCCATGATGGACGGCTTTGTCGGCGCGATGGTCAACGGGGCCACGGCGGTGGAGCTCGGCCAACTGCAGATCCATCGGGCGGATTATGCCGAACGCGCCCGGGCCGAACGCAGTTTTCCGGCGGACGCCAAGCTCATCGCTGCGGTGACTGGTGTGCCCGGTGTCGAGGCTGTGAGCCCGCGGGTGAAGCTCTGGGGCTTGATGGGCAATGAAAAGCGGTCTCGTGTGACCCGAATCGTCGGCGTGGATGCGGCCGTGGAAGCCGAAGTGACACCGGTGGCCAAGGCCGCCAAGCAGGGCAAGTGGCTGAGCGCCAAACCGGACGTAAAGGCGGCGCGAGAGGTGGTGTTGGGCGAGGGGTTGGCCAGGCAACTCGGCGTCAAGGTGGGCTCGGAGGTCGTCGCGTTCTTGCAGGCGACTGATGGCTCCCTGGGCAACGACGTGTTCACCGTGCGCGGCATCGTCACGACGGGCAACCAGCTGATCGACCGCTCCACGGCGTTTGTGCACCTAGGCGACGCGCAATATCTGGGCGCACTCGATGGGCAGCTGCACGAGCTCGCGATTAAGGCGAAACGGCCCGACGATGCCGAGCAAATCAGCCTGCTGGTGCAAAAGGCGCTGGAGAAATCTGGCCAGAAGACGGCCAAGGAGCCCCTGAAGATTGACCCAGACGAGCAAGATCTCGACGCCAAGGTGCCGCTGCTGGTGCGCCCGTGGGGAGAGCTGACGCCGGACCTCTACACGATGGTCCAGATGAGCGACAAGTCGACCGCGAGCCTGTACTTCATCATCTATCTCATCGCGATTCTGAGCATCGTCAACACCCAACGGATGAGCGCCTGGGAGCGCCGCCGGGAGTTTGGGGTGATGGTGGCCATCGGCCTGAGTCCGCGGCGGCTTTTTCGGCTGGTGCTGTCTGAGACCCTGCTGCTGGCCCTGGTCGGCGCGCTCCTCGGAGCCGTGTTGGGCACCGCAATCTCGCAGTTTCACGCGACCTACGGCTTCGACATGTCGATGTTCACCGACCAAGGATCGTTCAGCTACATGGGCGTCGCCTTCACCGAGCGGATTTACTTCGAGCTGCGGCCCGACACCATCATGCAGCCGACCCTGGTGATGCTGGTGGTCGGCACCCTGGCGGGGTTGTGGCCGGCGTTCAAGGCGATGCGGTTGCAGCCCGCCGCCACCATTGCAGGGAGGAGTTAGGCCATGTTTGTCATCGCTTGGCGCAATCTTTGGCGCAACCGGGTCCGCACCCTGATTCTCATCACAGCCATTGGCGGCAGCTACGGACTGTCGCTGTTTTCCATCGGCATGGGCGACGACATGCACGGCCGTCTCGCTGACAAGGCCGGTGAGGTCGCTGGTGGCCACGTGCTGGTCCACGCGAAGGGGTTCCACGCCGACCGTGAGCCCAACCAGACCCTGGCCGCGCCCAAAGCGTTGATGGACCAACTGGCGAAGGTGCCGGGGGTCGTGGACGTGACGCCGCGCGTGTTGGTGTCGGGGCTGTTGACCACATCGGAGAGCAGCTCGCCGGTGATGTTGCAGGGCATCGATCCCGCCCGTGAAAAGGCCCTCAGTGACCCGGCGAGTGACATCATCAAGGGCAGCATGCCGACGGCCGATGAGGGCGGGAAGATGGGTCACCCTGTCGTGCTGGGCGCTGGGGTAATGGCCGAGCTCTCCGTGCACA